>CALXRU010000013.1 GCA_944390935.1 Acidaminococcaceae bacterium | reverse complement strand
CCGCTGTTTGAATACGGCAAACAGGCTTTGGCAGACTGCAAAAACAATGTTGTTTCCGAAGCAATTCAGGAAGTTGCGCTGGATATCATCATGAGTACCGGCATTGTTTCCAACCTTACCACCACCGAAAACGATTACTACTATAATTCTTCGCTGGGACACTGCTTTTACAACGCTTACACCGGCCTTGCCTGCGCAGAACGCCATATGCACGGCGAAGTGGTTTCCTTCGGCGTTATCGTGCTGCTGACCTGCGATAAACAGTTTGAACTGCGCGACAAGATGGCTAAATTCAACAAAGAACTTGGCCTGCCTGTAACTTTAGCGGAAATCGAAGTTGACGAAGCCGGTCTTGAAAAAATCCTTGACCGCGCACCGGCAATTCTCGAATGGAAGAAAGTTCCGTACGAAATGACCCGCGAAAAATTCAAACAGGCAATTCTGGACGCCGACGCTTACGGCAAAACCCTGTAATTACATACAAAATAAAAAATCCCGCTTAATGCGGGATTTTTTATGCTTAAATTAAATGTTCCAGTTTTCAAAGTAGTTAATCTGCATGGCGGCGCGCACATCATGCAGGGTGGCTGCCGCTGCTTCGCGGGCGGTTTCGCTGCCGCGTTTTAAAATCATCTTCACATCGTCAAGGCGTGCTTCCCACATTTTGCGGCGTTCGCGGATGGGAGCAAGCTCGGCCTGCATTACGCTGTTGAGGAATTTTTTAACTTTAACGTCGCCCAGGCCGCCGCGCTGGTAATGCGCTTTCAGCTCGTCAAGGCTTGCGTATTCCGGCAGGAATTCGGCAAAATGTTCGGGGCGGCTGAATGCGTCGAGGTAGATGAACACGGGGTTGCCTTCAACCTTGCCCGGGTCCTGCACACGGATGTGGTCAGGGTCGGTGTACATCGACATGATTTTTTGCTTAACAACGTCTTCTTCATCGGCAAGGTAAATGCAGTTGCCCAGCGATTTGCTCATCTTGGCTTTGCCGTCAAGCCCCGGCAGGCGCAGGCAGGCTTTGTTGCCCGGCAGGATGATTTCCGGCTCGGTCAGCGTTTCGCCGTAAACGGCATTGAACTTGGCAACAATTTCCTTGCACTGTTCCAGCATCGGCAGCTGGTCTTCGCCAACGGGCACTGCGGTAGCGCGGAAGGCAGTGATATCGGCCGCCTGGCTGATGGGGTAGGTGAAAAAGCCCACGGGTATGCTGGCTTCAAAATTGCGCATTTTAATTTCGGTTTTAACGGTCGGGTTGCGCTGTACGCGCGATACCGTAACAAGATTCATGTAGTAGCTGGTCAGTTCTGTTAGCTGCGGCACGGCGGACTGAATGAAGATGGTGGATTTTTCCGGGTCAATGCCGCAGGCCAGATAATCCAGCGCAACTTCCAGCACGTTCTGGCGTACTTTTTCCGGGTGCTCGGCGTTATCGGTCAGCGCTTGCGCGTCGGCAATCATAATAAAAACTTTGTCGTATTCGCCGCTGTTTTGCAGTTCTACGCGCTCTTTTAAAGAACCGGCGTAATGGCCAACGTGCAGCCTGCCGGTCGGGCGGTCGCCCGTTAAAATAATTTTCTGCATTTTCTTACCTCGCTTTATCAATATCGTGCAATCCGCCAAAGCGGAGATTTAACTTAAATTATATTATACCATAAATTTGTGGCGTATGACAGGTTAGGGGTTAATGTGGATTGCAGGCACGTTATATTATTTTAACTTTCTTTTACTTGACGGTTTAGTAAAATGGTGCTATGCTTTACTTACAAAAGCAGTTGATGGTGTTCCATGTGGGCACGCAACAAAAAAACCGGGAGCGGCTACTCCCGGTTTTTTAATTTAGGCTGGCTGTGAGCTTATAGTAAGCCATCCAACCATTTGCAGATGTAATACGCTGTTACAGCTGCCGCGACGGCTACCAAAAAAGCAGTTAATGGTTTCTCCATGCGTTCACCTCCTTCCTACTGGAAAGAGTCACAGCGTTTATTATTATAGCAGATTTATATGTTCATGAAAAGATAATTTTAACGCCCTGCAAAATAAAAATCCACGGAATTTTCCGTGGATTTTTTGCGTTTTATGATGTTTTACAGCCCTGCCTGTTCGATGCCGCTGAACAGATAGCCGAGGTGGGTGGTGCTGTTTAAAAGCACGGCACGCCATACGCCTTCGTTGCATTCCAGCACGTTAATGCAGGCGTTGTCCTGTTTGATGTTCCAGAAGTGGCTCATATCCAGCCCCAGCACGTCGCAGATGATGGCTTTGTTAACAGCGTCATGTGCGGAGACAAGCAGCGTTTTGCCGTCGTATTTTTGCGCAAATTCGTCAAATGCGGCGCGGGTGCGTCTGCGCACGTCCTCCAAGTTTTCGCCGCCGGGCATTTGCACCAGCTGCGGCTGCGTGTGCCACTGCTTAAATTCTTCGGGGTAGCGCGCTTCAATGTCGCAGGCCAGTTCGCCTTCCCACGCGCCGTGGTTAATTTCGGTCAGGCGCTCGTCGGTGCGCACCGGCAGTTTGTGTAAATCGGCGCAAGCCCTGCACGTTAACAGCGAGCGTTTAAGCGGGCTGGAAAAAGCAGTGTCGATGTGCACAGCCTTCAGCCCCTGCGCCAGCATGCCTGCCTGCGCAAAGCCGCGTTCGCTCAGGCGGGTGTCCTCCTGCCCCTGATAGCGCCCCTGTATGTTCCAGTTGGTTTCGCCGTGGCGGATTAAAATAATGCGTACCATATTTATCCCTCACAGTTAATCAGTTTCACATCGATAATGCCCTCGATTCCGCGCAGCTTGAGCATGATATCGTTGGGGATGTCGCCGCCGGTGGCGATGGCCATTAAGTTGGTGCCTTCGATGGCGGTGCTGCCCACCTGCATGCCGTTGATGTTAATGCCTGCGCTGCCGAGCACGGTGGCAATCTGCCCGATCATGTTGGGCTTATCAATGTGCGGGGCAAGCAGCAGATAGCCTTCAGGCTTGAAGTCGAGGCGGAAGCGGTCAATCTGGACGATTTTGGCTTCCTTGCCGTCAAACAATGTGCCGGTCAGCGTGTGCTCACCCTTATCTGTCTCTATTTTAACATTAATTGCCGTAGAAAAATAGCCCGTGCGGTGAGATTTTATATCGCGTACCTGCAAATGACGTTTTTTGGCAATTCCCGGCGCGTTGACAAAGTTGACGCTGTCCTGCAGAATCGGGTTCAAAAGGCCCTTCAAAAAGGCGGTGGTCAGCGCCTGCGTTTCCGTCTGCGCCAGCTCGCCGGTGTATTCAATTTCCACAGCCTTAATCGGTCCTTCGGCCAGATAAATGCCGATGGTGCCCATGCGTTCTGCCAGTTTAAAGTACGGCGCGATAACGCTGGCCACGCTTTTGGGGATGGGCGCCATGTTGACGGCGGTCATAACGGGTTTGCCCTCCAGCGCGTCGATAACGCCGTAAGCAACGTCCACGGCGACACCGATTTGCGCTTCAATGGTGCTTGCACCAAGGTGCGGGGTTTGCACAACCTGCGGCATGCCGATGAAGGGGTTGTTGTCCGGCGTCAGCGGTTCTTCGGGGTACACGTCAATGGCAGCGCCAGCAACCTTGCCGCTCTTTAAGGCATCGGCAAGAGCCTGGGTATCCACGCAACCGCCGCGGGCACAGTTGACAATGCGCACGCCGTCCTTCATTTTGGCAATGGCAGCGGCGTCAATGATGTTGTGCGTTTCCTTCGTCAGCGGGGTGTGGATGGTGATGTAGTCGGATTTTGCCAGCAATTCATCGAACGATACCAGCTCCACGCCGACCTGATGCGCGCGTTCTTCGGTAATGTAGGGGTCGTAGCCGATGGTGGTCATTTCCATCGCCTGCATGCGCAGGGCTACGCGGCTGCCAATGCGGCCCACGCCGATAATGCCCAGCGTTTTGCCCTGCACTTGAATGCCGTCAAAACTTTTTCTGTCCCATTTGCCTGCCTGAATGGAAGCATGCGCCTGCGGAATATGACGCGTCATCGCCATCATCATGGCAATGGTGTGTTCGGTGGCGGCAATGGTGTTGCCCTCCGGCGCGTTCAGCACTACAATGCCGCGTGCCGTTGCGGCGGGGATGTCGATGTTGTCAACGCCTACGCCCGCGCGGCCGATAACCTTCAGGTTTTTGGCGGCGTCGATAACGTCCTTCGTCACCTGCGTCTGGCTGCGGGTTACAAGCCCGTCGTATTCGCCGATAATTTTCAAAAGTTCTTCCGTCGGCAGGTTGGTTTTAACGTCCACGTCAAAATGTTCGCGCAGCAGCGCCACGCCTTTTTCGCTAACATCGTCGCTTACAAGAATTCTCATCGTCATTTTTCATTCCTCCGTTTATGCGTGTTGGTTTTGGTATTCTTTCATAAAATCAGCAAGTGCTTTGCAGGCTTCCACCGTTACGGCGTTGTAGGCTGATACGCGGCAGCCGCCTACAAGCCTGTGCCCGCCGATGCCCACAAAGCCGCGCTTTTTGCCTTCAGCAATAAAATCCTTTTCCATTTCCGCCGTGGGCAGATTAAAAGTAATGTTCATGCGGCTGCGGCTTGCTTTATCCGCGTGGCCGCGGTAAAAACCGTCGCTGTTGTCGATAACGTCATAAATAAGATACGCCTTTTCCTTATTGCGCGCTTCGACAGCGGCAACACCGCCCTGTGCTTTAATCCAGTGCAGCGTTTTGTTGACCATGTAAATGGCAAATACCGGCGGCGTGTTGTACAGCGAATCGTTATCGGCGTAGTTTTGGTAGCTCAGCATCGGCGGCAAATCCTTGCGCGCGGTAGCTAAAAAGTCCTTTTTAACAATTACAATAACCACGCCTGCCGGGCCTAAATTTTTCTGCGCACCGGCGTAGATAAGGCTGAACTTTGTAACATTCACCGGACGGGAAAGGATATCGCTCGACATGTCGCAGATGACGGGAACATCTACATCGGGGAAGTCCTGCCATTCCGTACCGTAAATGGTGTTGTTGGCGGTGATGTGCAGGTAAGATGTGTCCGGCTTGATATCAAGAGCGTCGGGGATGTAGCTGTGGTTTTTATCGGCGCTTGACGCTGCTTCGTAAACTTCGCCGAAGCGTTTGGCTTCTGCCATCGCCTTTTTTGCCCACACGCCGGTGTTGGCGTAAGCGGCACGTTTGTTGGTGTGGAAGTTCGCCGCCGTCATCAAAAACTGCAGGCTGCCGCCGCCCTGAATAAACAAAATTTCGTAATCGTCAGGCACATTCATCAGCTCGCGCAAAAGCGCTTTGGTTTCCGTGTGCATGGCGGCGTATTCCGAGCTGCGGTGGCTCATTTCAATAATGCTCATGCCCGTGCCCTTGTAATTTAAAAATTCGGCCTGCGCCTCCTGCAAAACCTCCAGCGGCATGGCGGAAGGGCCTGCGTTAAAATTATAAACTTTTTCCATGTTATTACCTCCTGCAATAAAAATAGAGAAGCCGTCCTTGGGACGAGCTTCTCTATCTCGTGGTGCCACCCAAATTCAGCCGCTGGTTTGCGCTTACGCAGATAAAAAATAAAACCCTCAATCCCACATGGGACGAGAGTTACCCGCGTTGCCACCCAAATTGCCAATCGGCCATCTTTAGTACGCTGTATCGGGCGGTACCCGTCGAATTCGTCATTCGCATCTCCGGAGCGGAACTTACTTACGCCTTACTGCCGCCTCGCATCAACCGGCGGCTTTCTGCAAGCTCAGCGCAGAGCTTCTCCATCATCGTATTGGCTGTATTGATTTATAGGGTAATTATAGCAGTTTTGCACCGCTTGTCAACAAAACGAGGCGATTTTTTGAAAAATAGCTTTTGGCAACAGTAATTTTGTAACGGAATTTACAATTTGGCAAATAAAAAACCACGCCGCTGGAGGCGTGGTTTAATGAATTGAACTTCAAATTAGTGTATTAACTCAAGCGGGTCAGAATCCTGCCCGTTGATAATAACTTCGTAATGCAGATGCGGGCCGGTGCTGTAACCGCTGCTGCCAACATAACCGATGACTTCGCCCTTTTTAACATAGTCGCCGCTGGAAACGGCGATAGAGGACATGTGGCCGTAAGCGGTTTCGTAACCGTAGCCGTGGCTGATTTTTACATAACGGCCGTAGCCGCCAAACCAGCCTGCAAATTCAACATATCCGTCTGCACCGGCGTAAATGGGTGCGCCGTAATCGTTGCCGATATCAATGCCGGGGTGGTAATCATAACCGTAACCGCTGAACGGGTTTGCCCTGCCGCCGAAGTAAGAAGTAATGCTGCCGCCGGCCGTCGGCCAGATGTCCGGGGTGGCGTTAAGGCGTGCGTTGCGTTCTTTAAGCTGTGCCAGCAGATTGCTGAGATTTTCTTTTTTCTGCTGCATTTCTGCCTGCAGGTTTTTGGTTTGTGCAGCATAAACGTCAATCATTTTTATATCAGCCTGTAGCGGACCGCCCTGGCCCATGTACTGGCTGCGGTCAATGCCGCCGCGGGAAGGCTGCTTGTTGTTGCCCAATTCCTTGCGTACTTCGTTTTCCAGTGCGGAAATTTCAGCCATTTCCTGCTGCATTTTTTCGTTTTCTTTCTGCAAATCAGCCAGTTTCTGTTCCTGTGCAGCTTTTTCGCTGCGGTAGGCAGCAAGTTCATGCTGGCTGGCGTAGGCGTCGTAAACTACTATCGAAGTTCTTAACGCGCCGATAATGCCGAAAAATAATAAAATGTAGAAAACAATGCCGATTTTGGCAATCACACTGCTGCGGAAATTATAGCTTTTTGATTCCTTGCCGTTGTGCGGTATCAGCATTAAAGTGTATTTATCGTTTATTTTACGTTTTTGCTTTTTTACCGGTTCCATGTAAAATTACTCCCAACTAACCAAATACAAGTTGCACAATTACTATTATATTTTCGCACAAAATACAACAAAAAACAACCTTAAATGCCGTAAAAAAGTGTGAATTATTGTTAATTTAACACATTTTATGCTTAAAAGCGATAAAATTAATGCCATGGTGATTAGGGCGGAATTTTAGTTTGTGCTGAATAGATTTTATAAAAACGTGTATAAATAATAATAAAAATGCCGCTGCTTTTTGGGCAGCGGCATTAAAACTACAGTGTTTTGATTTTATTGAAATGGCAATCAGAAAGTTACCGGTTTGCCATAGTAAGCGCAGGCCAGCACTTCTTTCATTGCTGCGTCGTCAATCGGGCGCGGATTGCTGAAGGTGCAGGGGTCAAGCACTGCGTTGTGGGCAATAGCATCGGCGTGCTCCTTGAACAGTTCTTCGCTTACGCCGTTGTCTTTATAAGTCTGCGCAATGTTCAGCGCTTTGTTCATTTCCATAATGGCTTTAACCAGCGAATCGGTCAGCTGTTTATCGGTGCCGCCGGGCAGGCCGAGGTAACGGGCAATGGCAGCATAGCGCGCCATGCTTACGCGGCTGTTGTACTGGATAACTGCCGGCAGCAGGATTGCGTTGCAGCAGCCGTGCGGAATGTGGAAGATAGCGCCGGTTTTGTGCGCCAGGCTGTGGGCAATGCCCAGAAGCGCGTTGCTGAATGCCATGCCTGCGAGGCACTGGGCAATGTGCATTTTGCCGCGTGCTTCCTTATCGCCGTGGTAGCTGTCAAGCAGGTTGTCAAAAATATCGCCGATGGCTTTTAATGCCAGCGCGTCGGAAAATTCGCTGCGTGCAGTGGCAACATAGGCTTCAATGGCGTGGGTCAGAGCGTCCATGCCGGTGTGGGCAGTCAGTTTCGGCGGCATCGTCAGCGGAATGTCCGTGTCGATAACGGCGATATCCGGCGTAATTTCAAAATCGGCCAGCGGATATTTGATGCCGGTGCTGTAATCGGTGATAACCGAAAAGGCGGTAACTTCGGAAGCAGTGCCGCTGGTAGACGGAATGGCTACGAAGATTGCCTTGTTGCGCAGCTTCGGCATAGTGAACGGATTTTTAATATCGTCAAAGGTTTTGTCGGGGTGTTCGTAAAATACCCACATGGCTTTGGCTGCGTCAATAGGCGAGCCGCCGCCGATAGCGACGATAACGTCCGGTTCAAATTCGCGCATGGCCTGTGCGCCTTTCATAACGGTTTCAATAGAAGGGTCGGGCTCGATGCCTTCAAATAAAGCGGTTTCAAGCCCTGCGGCTTTCAAAACTTCTTCGGTTTTCTGCAAAAAGCCGCCTTTGCGCATGGAGCTGCCTCCGGTTAAAATCATGGCTTTTTTATGGCCAGCCAGAACCTTTAATTCATCAAGGGCGCCCGGCCCGTAGTAAATATCGCGTGGTAAAGTAAAGCGTGACATATAATCGCCTCCTAATTTCTTTGCTGATTTTATTATAGCACTAATCAGTAAGTAAATGTTGATATTTATGTGAAAAATAAAAAATAATTATTAAATACATGTAAAGACTAATTTTAAAAAATCCGCAAAAGCGGTGGAGAGTTGCACGGTTTTGGGTTATAATAAAAACATCAACAGCAAAGGAAGTGATTTTTTGGCAACACAAATGCAGCTTGCCCGTCAGGGCATTATTACCGAAGCGATGAAGCAGGTGGCGGCCTACGAGGGCGTGACGGAAGAATTTATCCGCAAGGGCGTAGCCGAAGGCACGATTGCCATACCGCTTAACATAAACCATAAAAACGTAACGCCGTGCGGCGTGGGGCAGGGGCTGAGCGTTAAGGTCAATGCCAACATCGGCACATCCAGCAGCTTCCCCGACCCGGAGCCGGAGCTTGAAAAATTGAAGGCGGCGATTGACGCGGGCGCTGACAGCGTGATGGATTTATCCACGGGCGACAACATCGACGCATCGCGCAGGGCGATTATTAACGCCAGCACGGTTATGGTCGGCACGGTGCCGATTTACCAGGTGACGGTGGAAACGATAAAAAAACGCGGCGCCGTTGTGGAGATGACGAAAGAGGATTTGTTTGACGTTATCCGCCAGCAGGCGGCGGACGGTGCGGACTTTATGACGATACACTGCGGCATTAACAAAAAGGTGCTGGACATGCTGACCGGCGAAGGGCGCGTAATGGACGTGGTAAGCCGCGGCGGCAGCTTTATTACCGGCTGGATGCTGCATAACGGCAAGGAGAACCCGCTGTACGAATATTATGACGAGATTCTGGACATCTGCGCCGAATACGACGTGACAATTAGTTTGGGCGACGGTTTGCGCCCCGGCTGCCTTGCCGATGCCAGCGACCGTGCGCAGCTGCAGGAACTTTTGAACCTTGGCGAACTGACGCAGCGTGCGTGGGATAAAGGCGTGCAGGTAATGGTGGAAGGTCCGGGACATGTGCCTTACAACCAGATTGCCGCCAACATGCAGCTGCAAAAACGTGTGTGCCACGGCGCGCCGTTTTATGTGCTGGGGCCTTTGGTAACGGATGTTGCGCCGGGCTACGACCATATTACCTCCGCTATCGGCGGCACTTTGGCGGCGGTAAGCGGCGCGGACTTTTTGTGCTATGTAACGCCGGCTGAACATTTGGGGCTGCCCGATATCGACGATGTGCGTGAGGGCGTAATTGCAGCGCGTATTGCAGGCCACGCGGCCGATATCGCCAAAGGGCTGCCTAAAGCTGTTGCCTGGGATTTAGAAATGGCGAAGGCGCGCAAAGCGCTGGACTGGAAAAAGCAGATTGAGCTTGCCATTGACCCTGTTAAAGCGCAGGCTTATCGCGATAAAAAGAACAGGGAAGACGAAGAAGCCTGCTCCATGTGCGGCGATTACTGCGCAGTGAAAATTGTCGGCGAATATCTGGATAAGTGCAAAAACTGCCGCAAATAAAATTTTGCTTTTTATAATAAACCGTGCTATAATGTAAGCACGAAAAGGGATTGATGGTTTCCGAAAGGTGCACATCAAAAGAAAAACCGGGAGCGGCAACTCCCGGTTTTTTTTATGTGCTGGCCGTGTTTACAGATATCTGTCCAGCCACTTGCAAATATAGTATGCTGCTATACTTGCTGCGACAGATACGAAAAATGGGATTATAATTGTTTCCAAAAAGATGCACCTCCTTCCTACCGGAAAGAGTCACGGCTTTTATATTATGCTTGAAAAGTAAAAATTAGTCAAGACGTTATAAATAAAAAATAACCTGCTGCATTGCTGCGGCAGGTTGTTTTGCGTATTAAGCTCATTTTTTATACGTTTCGTCAGGCTGCAATAAGTCGCCGTTATTAAAGCTGCTGATTTGCTTCAGCGGCTGCGGCGGATTGGTATCTGCTTGTAAGCGTTTATAATACCAGCAAACGTCCAGCCATTTGCCGTGTTTAAAACCGGCTAACGGGTGCGTACCGGTATCTGTAAAGCCCATGCGCTTGTGAAAGTTAAGGCTGTTCCGGTTGGTAGCGGTAATGCACGCGTAAGCGTTGTAAAAGCCCTGTTTTGCCAGAATATCCAGCAGCGCTGCGTATAAACATTCGCCGATGCTTTGCCCGCAATAAGCTGCGTCCACATAAACGGACAGGTCAACAGTGTAATCATACGCTGCGCGTTCAATATACGGCGACGCATAAGCATAACCTACTACCACGCCGTCATGCTCATACACAATGTACGGATACTTGCCGCTGATTTTTTCCACGCGTGCGGTAAAATCCGCAAGCGACGGCACGTCGTATTCAAACGAGATGACGGTATCCGTAATATACGGCGCGTAAATTTCCAAAATGCGTCCGGCATCGGTAGGCATTGCAAAACGGATTAAGTCCTTCATTTTTTGTTCCTGTCGGTTAAAATGCGGCGCAGAATGGCAAACATAACTTCGGCAGCGTCGTCCTGCATTTTAAAGGAAAGGCTCTCGCCGTCGTTTTTGTGCGCATAAATAATGTTAGAAGAAAGGTCAGCCGTTTTTAAATCGTCCAGGTGGATTTCTTTCGCCATTTTTTTGCTTAAATAAATAATGCGGCTGTTGGTCAAAAACAGGTAGCCCGCGTCGGTGATGACCGCCGTTTCTTCCATAATCTGTGGGTGCTCAATGTGCTCGCCTTTAAAGGAAATGGTTTCATCAATGCGCAGTTTGCGGGTCAGCTGGTAATAGTTGTCCTCTTTGGCAACGGTTTTAACCTCGCACAAATAAGCCTGCCCTGCCGCGTGGCAGATTTCGCCATCGTCCAGCGGGAAGTCAACTTTAACATTGCCCAGCGGTGCGTTTTCCGCATTCCACAGATAGCGGTACTTGGTCAGCGCGTTGTCGATGTTGGCTTTAAATTCATACGGAATATCCAGCTTGGCGCACATGTCACGCAGGTGCTGCTCGTCGTCCGGCGTAAAGCGTTTTGCTTCGGCAATGCGGTCAAACGCGCCGTTAAAATAATCGTTAAACACCTGCTTGCGGAAGTCAAAGCCGTCCTCATAATCGTAGCCGAATAATTCGTTAATGGCTTTAATGTCCAAGGTTTCTTCGCCGTTGACGATGTTGCGGCAGCGCGCAAAATATGCCGATTTTTTTGCACCGTTATCGGCTAAGCGGCACAGGTTTTCCGGTATTTCCAAAATTTCTGCCATGTGGGCGCGGTCAGCCAAAAGAGCATCGTCCTTGCCCTTGGCGTAGGTAAAGGCGTTATCCGCAACCTTGCGGTAAATGGCGCTGCGCTGATCCATATTGCCGTCGTTAAACTTGCAGCCCCACTTTTTAAAAATACCTGCGGCTGCGTCCTTCGTCAGTTCGGCGGCGCTCGCTGCGTCCGTCAGAATGTTATTTATTTCGGCAAAGGCGTTCTGCTGGGGCTTGCTGCCAAACAGCTTACCCATAAAGCCCTGCTGTTCAAGTTCCTGCTTCTTAAATCCTTTCACGGTCACACATCCTTATTTAATGTAGTCAATTTATTATACAATATCCGCCGCCGCGCCGCAACAACCCCTTTTGTGCAATGAGTTTACACAAATGTCACACTAAATATTTATGATATGATAAAATGTTAATATAAGATATTATCGTGCGGAGATGATATTATGAATATTTTTGAGGACAGGGGCGGCGGTAAGCTGCACTGGAAGCTGAACCTGTACGTGTTATGGGTGTGCGTGTTTTTCTGCTGCGCCAGCTACACCATGTGCGTGCCGTTTTTGCCTGTGTACCTTTTGCAGCATTTAGGCGTTGCGCAAAGCGATGTTAACGAATGGACGGGGCTTATTTACAGCGTAACGTTTTTTACGGCGGCGGTTATGGCGCCGTACTGGGGCGCTCACGCGGACAGAATCGGCCAGCGCCTCATGGCAATCCGCGCGGGCTTCGGGCTGGCAATAAGCTATGCGCTGATGGGCATGTGCCAGACGCCGGAACAGCTTTTTGGCGTGCGTCTTTTAGCAGGCCTTGTCAGTGGTTTTGTACCGGCGGCGCTGTCGCTAGTTTCATCCACGCTGCCGGCGGTTAAAATGGGCTGGGGCATGGGCCTGATGCAGACGGCGGTTGCCAGCGGCAGCATTTTAGGGCCGATGCTCGGCGGTTACGTCAGTGCGTGGTTCGGCATGCGCATGTCGTTTTATATTGCGGCGGTGGCGCTTTTAATTGCAACAATTATGGTTATTGCGCTGGTGCGCGATATTGGGCACGAAAAGGGCGAAAGCAAAGTTATACATGTTTGGGCGGATTTACGCGCTTCGCTGCAAAACAAAGGGCTGCTGTTTGTTATGAGCATGTTCTTTCTGGTGCAGGTTTGCGTGATGATTGTGCAGCCGCTGATTACCATGTACGTTTCGTACCTTTTGGGCGGCGTTGTCAACGACGACGTTGTTAAAACGGCGGGCGTTATCTTCTCGCTGGCGGGCATCGCCGGTATCATCGCCGGTCCGTACTGGGGCAACCGCGGGCAAAAGCGCGGCTATACCAAAACGCTGTTTTTAGTGTTTATCTGCGCGGGCGCAATAAATATGTGCCAGTTCTTTGTCAGCAACATCTGGCAATACGCGGCGGTTACGTTTGTTTACGGCCTGTTCTTGGCGGGCGCGGTGCCTAATATTAACGCGCGCCTGGTTGAAGTTACCGACCCTTCCGTCCGCGGCAAGGCGTTTGGGCTTGTTACCAGCGCGCAGCAGTTTGGCGGCGTGGTTGGCCCGCTGTTGGGCGGTTTTTTAGGCGGCTTTTTGCCGACGCGCCTGATACTTGTGCTGACCGGATTTATTCTGGTGTGCGCCGGTGTTTATACTTACTTTACCAAAGTACGCGGCATGGCGAGGGCATAAAGTGTTAATAAGTTAACGGTTTTGGCAGGGGTTTTATTTTTAAGGTAAAATCCACGCCAATTCCTTGACAAATTTTGTATACAGAATACAATAGAATTGTGAGCAGCATAAAGGAGGAATCTTACAATGCTTATTAAAAAATTTGAAGGCAATACCCCTAAAATTGACCCGAAGGCTTTTGTCGCTGAAACGGCGGTAGTCATCGGCAAGGCGGAGATGAAAGAATACAGCAGCGTATGGTATAACGTAACCGTGCGCGGCGATGTAAACCGTATTGAAATCGGCAGATATACCAATATTCAGGATAACAGCGTGCTGCATGTTTCCGATAGCCATGCCTGCATTGTTGGCGATTATGTAACCGTTGGTCACTGCGCGCTTCTGCATGCCTGCACCGTTGAAGACCACTGCCTTATCGGCATGCACTCCACCGTTCTGGACGGCGCCGTTATCGGCAAAGGCTCTATCGTTGCAGCCGGTGCGGTTGTAACCAAAAACACCATCGTGCCGCCGTACAGCCTTGTTGCCGGCGTACCTGCCAAAGTTATCAAACAGCTGCCGGAAAACACCGACGCTACCCACGCTCAGGCAGTTAAATACGAAAACCTGTGGACTCGCCGTTACAACGAGCTTCCCGATGGCGGCGGCGAAGAATACCACGGCGAAAAGATTGTGTAAGATAGTTCAAAACAAAAAGCGCAGTTAAAAGCTGCGCTTTTTTTATGTCCGATTTTTGTGATATACTATATTTGTAGTTAAAAATGTATTTACAAATTCATTAAAATAAATTATCAGGAGGCAGGCTATGAATTACGAATTGAAACATTTTAATACAACACTGCTGCGTTTCAGCGCAACGGAAGATTCGGCAACTCCTGAAATTAAAATTTTATGGGTTAATGAAAAAGAACGCTATTTACTTCCGCTTGGCATGGAGCTGAGCGGAGCGGGCATTGCTAAATGGTTGAAGCAGCGTACCATACCCAAAAACCGTGCTTATGTAAATAACTTTTTAAGCAAATGCGGGCTGCATATTAACCGCCCGATGAATATTATTAAAGTTTCCAAAGGCTTATCGCTTAACGACTGTTATTGGGTTGTGGAAGAAGGCTTTGACGGGACCTTTGAAAAATATAATTTATATGATAACCGTTTTAGCCAGTTGCTGGCGCTGATTGCCTTTACCGGCTACGGCAGCAGTGTGCGTACTTCACTGGCATCGTGCCCTGAATTTACTACCAACGGCATGTTGCCTAAATGCTGGCGCAGGGTGGATGGTACTATCCGTTTATATAAGGGCGGTACCAGTGGTGCAAGCAATACAGGCTGTGAACCATATTCCGAATTTTATGCTGCGCAGCTAGCAAAGGCTTTAGGTGTTAATGTAATCAGCTATAACCTTTCTAAATGGAAAGGTGAACTTTGCTCTGTCTGCGATTTATTTACCAGCAAAGAGTATTCCTATTTACCTGTGGGCAGGGTGGTAATATCAGGCGGCATGGAAGCAGTTGAAGAATATTACCAAAAGCTTGGGGAAGAATATGTTAACGCCTTACACGCCATGATGGTTTTGGATGCTGTAATTTTTAATACCGACCGCCACTTTGGTAATTTTGGCTTTTTAATTGATAATAAAACTAACAAAATAACTGCGCCTGCACCGCTTTTTGACCACGGCAACTCGCTTTTTAATTACGCCGGGCATGATGATTTGGAAAGTTTTGCGGCACTTGAAGCTTATGCCCAAACGCTTATGCCATGTACTTATGATGACTTTACAGGCACTGCTAAAAAAGTGCTGACGCCGGAACTGCGTGAGGGCTTACGCCATCTGCTCGATTTTAAATTCAAAAAACATCCGCGTTATAACCTGCCCGATAAACGCTTAAAATTATTGGAAGACTTTGTGCAAAAACAGGCAAGGATGCTGCTGGAGAAGTAAAGAAATTTTAACTAAAGGAGAATTTGTAATGAAAGCTGATAGCATGAGTTTGTTTGAAGAGTTTATAAAAGGAGCAACTGGTTCTCAATTTGTTATACCTGTATATCAAAGAAACTATACTTGGAAAAAGAATAAACAAATTAAGCAACTTTTATATGATATTGAAAAAATTCTAAAAAATGAATCCAATAGACATTTTCTAGGTTCTATAGTTTATCTTATTACAAAAACAGACTTTATTGTAAGAGAACGAGAGGTTGTTGATGGACAACAACGTTTAGTAATAATGTTTTTGGTTATTTATGCATTAAAAGAAATTGCAATAAAAAATGGTGAAAATAGAATTGGCAAATCATTAATAAATAATTATTTGGAAAATATAGATGAAGAAGATGAATATAAATATCGTTTAAGACCAGCAGTATCAGATGATGATACATTTTTAAAAATTGTTGAGGGAAATTTTGAAGAAGCGAATGATAGCTCTTTAATTATGGAAAATTTTAAATATATTCAAAGTGCTTTGGATAAGATGGTTTCTGACTATGGTTTAATAAATGTAATAAATGCAGTAAGAGAATTGTATATTGTAAGAATAGAACTTGATTCAAGTGATGATGCACAACAAATATTTGAAAGTATCAATTCTACTGGAGAAAAGCTTACTCCAGCAGACCTTATTCGTAATTTCATAATGATGAATAAGCATAATGCAGAACAGGAAGAAATATATCATAAATATTGGCTCAAATATGAAAAGATTTTCCCGGAATCTAAAAAACTTTCAGAGTTCTTTAGATTTTATCTTGCTGCCAAAGAATATATTTTAGTTACAGAAAAAGATTTATACGAAAGTTTTAAAAAATTTTGGAAAAACGAAACGGTTGATAAAAATTACAAGGATATTCTTGAAGACGTATTAAATTATGCTTTGCATTTTAGAAGATTATATTTGAGTAATGATAAAGATGAAATAGGAGAGGATATTTTAGACTTTAGAAGGATGCAGTCCTTTATGCCTGCTCCTTTTGCTATGCGTATGTTAGAACATTATAGAGTAGGAGAGATAGACAAAGAGCGGATAACTGCAATTATTAAGATTTTAAATACATATCTTGTAAGACGTTATATAAATAATCAGGACACAAGTGCTATTTCTAGATTTTTTCCAGGCTATTTAAAAAATGTGGAAAAACAATTAGCATTAAAAGATTTTACTAATATTGTCGATATTTGTATGTATTACCTTATTAATGAAAATAAAGGTAAAGCTGCATATATGCCTGATGATAATCAAACAAGGGCATTTCTTTCTACTGCGAACGCATATACTTTGAATAATATTAGATGGATATTAGAAAAAATTGAGATTACTGATAATCCAATAGGTGTGGATTTAAAAACCTTAAATATTGAACACATTATGCCTCAAACAAGTAATGATTACTGGAAGAAAATTGCTAATTTAAGTGATGATGAGTATACTGATGTTGTAAATAGAATCGGGAATCTTACACTTGTGGCAGCTGTTGATAATAGTAAGATGGGAAATGGTGATTTTAATTATAAAAAATCAATTTTAGAATCGACAAGGCATCTTAGATTAAATGCTGCTATTTGTGAAAAAGATATATGGACAATTGATGATATAAATGAGAGAACGCAGATTCTTATTGATAAAATTTTGGAATTATTTCCTTATGTCCAGAGTACATATAAAGAACCCAAAGAATATTCTAATAGATATATTACCCTTGCCGCAGGAAATTTAAGTGCAATGGGATATTTGAATGAAGATAACTCTTTGACGATTTTTGCTGGGAGTGAAATTAGAGTATCTACTTTACCTAATTCAAATAGTTTAAAAGAGTTGCGTGATGATTTTATAGAAGGAAACATAATAGAATTAGAAAATGAGAAATATATTTTAAAACAAGATTATACATTTAATTCCCCAAGCAGTGCAACAGATTTTGTATTAGGTGGAAGTAATAATGGTTGGAATTATTGGAAAGACGAAAATGGTGTTATAATTAATGATTCATTAAGAAATTTAAATGGTTGACATGTTTTTACCTAAGATATTTAGTTTGATGGTAAAAAATATAAAGCTAAATTAACGTAATGTTATTAGTATATGCATATATTTTAGGAGGAATAAATTATGAGATTATTAATAGTGCATTTGAGTGATTTGCACATAAAAGAAGATACATATTTTCCTGAGGAAAAAATTACTAATATAGTTAAAACATTAGTGCCGGTAAAAAATAAATATGACAAGTTAATGTTTGTTGTATCAGGAGATATTACTTTCTCTGGAAAAGTTGGTCAATATCATAGATTTAATTATTTGAAAAATTTTTTTATAAGAAAAATAAAAGATGTTTTATCATTTAATGATTATATTCCATTTTATATAGTACCAGGTAATCATGATTTGGATTATTATTCAGAATGTCGTAGAAATAATGATATTGAAGAGAATTTCTTTAAACAGAAAGATAAAGATTTATTTAATGATGATATAAAATTGTTAAAAAATTTTTATGATTATTCTAAACGACTCAAATGTTTTAGCAAAAACAAAATATTAGATATAAAATTTTTGAATGTAAACGGTATAAAAATTAAAATAAATCTATTAAATTCTGCGATTTTTTCTACATTATCTAATGACAAAGGATTGCATTATTTTCCAGAAGAAGTCATAAATAAATTATATTTAACTGATAGTGAAGCAAATGAAGATATAAAAGTAGTTATTTCAGTAATGCATCATCATTATGAATGGTTCCATGACTGCATAAAGATTAAATTAGAAAAAGCTTTGTTTAGTGGTACTAGTTTATTGCTTTTAGGTCATGAGCACAATATTTCTGTAAAAAATACTGAGTTAGATAAAACAGATAATTTAAATATAGTTGGTGGTGGAATATTATTTAATAATAATAAAATGTATGAAAATAGTTTCAATATTATTATTATAGATTCAGATAAGAATAATATTGAAACAAGAAAATATGTTGAAAGTAAAAATAACGGAATTTTTATAGAATCTGATAAATTGGAGAATGAATTACCATATAAAAGAAGTAATCAGTACAAATTATATCAAGATGAAGAATTTATTAATTCGTTTATAGAGGATGATAAGAACACAGTTTCAAAAAAATTTGTGGATTACTATGTATTCCCACGTCTTGTTTCAGAGAATAATATAAAAAATAAAGCAATGAATCAATTTGCAGAAGTATGTGATATTAATGATTTTAATAGTTTACTTCTTGATAAAAAATTTATAACAATAAAGGGAGATGACAATTCTGGTAAAACCGCTTTTTTAAAATATTTATATTTATATTATAAAGATAAAAAAGATGTTATGTTTTTTAATGCGGAAAATTTACAATCATTTAATATGAATAATTTTATTGAGAATATTTTTTATCAACAATATGGTCATAATAATTTAAATTATGCTAAATTTTTACAATGTGAAAAGATCGATAAAATTGCTTTTGTTGATAATATTAATTTAATAAAGAATAAATATTTAAATAAATTTTTAAGTAAATTAAAGGAAAATTTTGGATATATTGTTGTAAGTATAAAAAATGAAATTGATTTCGATATTTATGAACAAGTAAGAAAAGAGCTGAATAATGAAGATAATTTTAGTACATTTCGTATAACTAATTTTTATGCAGATAAGAGAAAAGAATTAATAAATAAAGTTACTATGGCTTATTTAAAAAAAGATGTTGAATTTAAAGATTTAGAGAAGAAAACAGATAAAATTTACAAAACAATAAAAAGGCAATTAGAAATTTTTACTATTAATCCAGATTGGATTATTCGATATACTAAATGTTGGTTAGAAAATGAGGATATGGCGACGAATCATAAGAATGTTTTTAGCGTTATTTTTGATAATAATATTATAAATTCTTTAAGAGAGCAGGTAAGTAATGAAAATGATTTAAGAGCATATTTAATAGTTTTAGAAGAAATTGCTTATTTTATTCATAAAAATCATAGGTACCCTTTAAGTGTTGCAAATTTAGAAGAAATTATAAAAAAATATAATGACGAATATGATCAAGTAATTAATTCAAAAAGGTTTTTGAATTCGTTAATGAATGCAAAAATAATTAAATATACTGACGATAGTTTATCTTTGAGATTTTCAGATAACAATATTTTAGCTTATTTTATTGCTAAAAGAATTAATAGGCAATTTAATAACGATAGAGATAATAGCGATTTATTGGATATACTTAATAATATTTGCTTTGGAATAAATGATAATATCATTCTGTTTTTATCATATATAACACAAAATAAAGAAATATTGTTAAAGATATGTGATGAGGCAGAAGAATTTACTAAAGATTGGCCTGAATTTGTATTAGAACCTAATAATATTTCGTATTTAAATAAAGTGAAAAAGACTTTTCCGATTAGTATTCCAAAAGCCAAAGAAGAAAAAGAAATTTTAAAATTGGAAACAGAATCAGAAAAGAAAAAATTTAGCAATAAAATAGAAACTGTAAATTTATATGATTATAATGAAAATGATTTAAATCTTGAAATTAATAAATTATTAAAAGCAACTAAATATGCAGAAATTATAGCAAAAGCTTTACCTAATTTTAGATTTAGTTTGCCAAAAAATGAACAAGAAAAATTTATACATAATATTTATGATTTACCAAATAAAATTATTTTTAGAATATTATCATATTTAGATAATGATTTTGATGAGTTTGTTGAACAGCTTACCAACGAGGTGAATAACAATTTAAATAAAGAGAATATAAAATTAACAAAAGAAAATATAATAGGAATGTTTGTTAATATATCATTGGATTTTATTTTAGCACTATATTATTTAACAGCAAAAGAAGCTAATGATAAAGATAATGTTAAAATTTTAAGCAAATATATTGATATTAATAATGTAAATAATTATATTCAAAATTGTATGATGTTAGAAGAAGTTAATGACATTGAAACATTACAACGACAAGCTGATAAACTTTTAAAAAATAAGAACGTATTGGTTACAATCTTGATACAAAGAATAATCAGAAAATGCTTAATATATAATATACATATTGATGATACAACAAAAAGAAAGTTAAGAGAAAAGTATTTTCCTGGAATGGATACGTCAAGTAAAGCTAGATTGTTGTTGAAACAGTATAAAATGAAACAAAAAAATAAATAATAAAATATAATTCTTAAAAATCAATTAAAATAATAAATATTTTCTAATTACTAATACTGTTTTTATATTATCTGTTGTGTTAGATTATATTTCTTTCAAATTTTATAGATACTTAGTGGATTGTATACACTGCCTTTAAATTTACAAACCCTCATAAATAGTGTATACTAATTATATGAGGATTTTTACGCATAACTAATTTTCAGCAGTTAATAAAGGAAAGAGGGGAACCACATGACAAAAATGAAAACCATGGACGGCAATACCGCTGCGGCTTATATATCCTATGCGTTTACCGACGTGGCAGCTATTTACCCGATTACTCCGTCTTCGCCGATGGCAGAGGTTGTTGACGAATGGTCTGCCCAGGGCAAGAAGAACCTTTTCGGCCAGACCGTAAAGGTGCAGGAGATGCAGTCCGAAGCAGGCGCTTCCGGCGCTGTGCACGGTTCTTTGCAGGGCGGTGCCCTCACTACTACTTATACAGCATCGCAGGGCCTGCTCCTCATGATTCCTAATATGTATAAAATGGCAGGCGAGCTTTTACCGGCCGTGTTCCATGTATCGGCGCGCGCGCTGGCAACCAGCAGCCTTTCGATTTTCGGCGACCATCAGGACGTTATGGCAACCCGCCAGACCGGCTTTGCGCTTCTGGCGGAAGGCAGCGTGCAGGAGGTTATGGACCTTGGCGGCGTTGCGCATTTATCTGCCATTAAAGGCCGCGTACCGTTTGTAAACTTCTTCGACGGTTTCCGTACTTCCCACGAAATCCAGAAGATTGAAGTTATGGATTACGATGAGCTTGGCAAACTTCTGGACTGGGACGCTGTCAATGCTTTCCGCAAACGTGCTTTGAATCCGGACAACCCGGTTATCCGCGGTACGGCGCAGAACCCGGATATTTACTTCCAGACCCGCGAGGCTGTTAACAGCTATTACACCGCGCTGCCGGAGATTGTTGAAAACTACATGAACGAAATCAACAAAATCACCGGACGCAACTACGGCCTGTTCAATTACTACGGCGCGCCCGATGCCGAAAACATCATCATCGCTATGGGCAGTGCTTGCGAAACCATCCAGACCGTGGTCGAAAAACTGAACGCAGAGGGCAAAAAGGTTGGCTTACTTGCCGTACATCTGTACCGTCCGTTCAGCGTTAAGCATTTTATGGCGGCTATCCCGCAGACGGTTAAACGCATTGCCGTGCTGGACCGCACCAAAGAGCCGGGTGCATTCGGCGAACCGCTGTACATGGATGTACGCGGCGCGTTCTACGACAGCGACCGCAACCCGATGATTATCGGCGGCCGTTACGGCCTTGGCAGCAAGGATCTGACCCCGAATGACATTCTTGCCGTTTACGAAAACCTTGAAGCAGCAGAACCGAAAAACAACTTTACCATCAGCATCGTTGACGATGTTACCAATACTTCTCTTGCGGCCAGCCGCGATATCGACGTTACCGGCGCAGACACCAAGAGCTGCAAGTTCTGGGGCCTTGGCAGCGACGGCACCGTTGGCGCTAACAAGAGCGCTATTAAAATTATTGGCGACCACACCGATATGTACGCGCAGGGCTATTTCTCCTACGATTCCAAAAAATCCGGCGGCATCACCGTTTCGCACCTGCGTTTCGGCAAAGAGCCTATCCGCGCGCCGTACCTTATCAACGCTGCGGATTTTGTTGCCGTACACAACCAGAGCTATGTAGATAAATACGACGTTACCGCAGGGCTGAAAAAAGGCGGCACGTTCCTCCTCAACTGCAACTGGGGCGTGGAAGAACTTGACAAACATCTGCCGGGGCAGATTAAACGCTACATTGCGGAAAACGATGTTAACTTCTATATTATCGACGCTGTTAAAATTGCGCAGCAAATCGGCCTGGGCGGACGCATTAACATGATTATGCAGTCGGCGTTCTTTAAACTGGCCGATATTATCCCGCTGGACGACGCCGTTAAATACCTGAAGGAAGCCGTTGAACACAGCTACGGCCTGAAGGGTAAGGACGTTGTTGACATGAACAACGCCGCTATCGACATGGGCGTTAACGCGATTGCGAAGGTTGATGTGCCCGCAAGCTGGAAGGACGCTGCCGACACTGTAACCGAAGCTAAATCCGGCAACGACTTTATTGATAACATTCTTGTGCCGATGAACCGTCTGGAAGGCGACAAACTGCCTGTCAGCGCGTTTAAGGACCACGAGGACGGCACCTTCCCGAGCGGTACCGCTGCTTACGAAAAACGCGGCATCGCCATCAACGTGCCCGAATGGCAGATTGATAAATGCATCCAGTGTAACCAGTGTGCTTTTGTTTGCCCGCACGCAGCTATCCGCCCCGTGCTGATGACGGAAGAAGAAGCGGCTAACGCGCCTGCCGGTATGCTGTCTAAAGACGCTATCGGCGCGAAAGGCCTTAAATTCCATATGGTTGTATCCCAGCTGGACTGCACCGGCTGCGGCAACTGCGCTCAGGTTTGCCCGGCGAAGGAAAAGGCTTTGGTTATGAAACCGTTGGAAACCCAGCTTGCCAAAACCGAAAACTGGGATTACGCAATGAAGAAGGTTGCGCCTAAAGCGAACCCGATGAATAAAAACACCGTTAAAGGCGTGCAGTTTGAACAGCCGCTGTTTGAGTTCAGCGGTGCGTGCGCAGGCTGCGGCGAAACCCCGTATGCCAAACTTATTACGCAGCTGGTTGGCGACCGCATGATGATTGCCAACGCAACGGGCTGCTCCTCTATCTGGGGCGCCAGCGCACCGAGCATGCCGTACTGCAAAAACGCAGAAGGCCACGGCCCGAGCTGGGCAAACAGCCTGTTCGAGGACAACGCCGAATACGGCCTTGGCATGTGCCTGGGCGTTAAACATACGCGCGAACGTGTTGCTGACCGCGTAAAAGAAACTTTGAACCTGCCTGTAAGCGAAGGCCTGAAAGCTGCAATGCAGGCATGGCTTGATAATATGAACGTAAGCGACGGCACGCGTGAACGCGCCGAAGCATTGAAAGCGGCACTGGCTGCCGAAAACAGCGATAACCCGCTGCTGAAAGAAATTGCAGAACTTGGCCAGTACTTTGTAAAACGCAGCCACTGGATTTTCGGCGGCGACGGCTGGGCTTACGATATCGGCTACGGCGGTTTGGACCATGTACTTGCCAGCGGCGAAAACGTAAACGTAATGGTATTTGATACCGAAGTTTACTCCAACACCGGCGGCCAGTCATCCAAAGCAACGCCTGCCGCTGCTATCGCCAAATTTGCGGCCAGCGGCAAACGCACCCGCAAAAAAGACCTTGGCATGATGGCCATGAGCTACGGCTATGTTTATGTAGCGCAAATCGCGATGGGCGCGGATAAAAACCAGACCCTGAAAGCAATTGCCGAAGCAGAAGCTTACGACGGCCCGTCCCTGATTATTGCTTACGCGCCGTGCATTAACCACGGTTTGAAGGTAGGTATGGGCTGCAGCCAGCTGGAAGCAAAACGTGCGGTTGAATGCGGTTACTGGGCTAACTACCGTTACAACCCTGAACTGAAGGAACAGGGCAAGAATCCGTTTACGCTCGACAGCAAAGAGCCTACCGGCGATTTCCGCGAGTTCCTGATGGGTGAAGTACGTTACTCCGCACTGTTAAAACAGTTCCCCGACCAGGCAGAAGCCTTGTTTGAAAAGACCGAGCATGACGCCAAAGAACGCCTTGCTACCTACAAACGCCTGGCAGCACAGGATTAAGCTAAAAGTAAAAATTAAATAATTATAAGCAACCTGCCGCAATATTACGGCAGGTTGTTTTTTTATTCCGCATATGTTAAAATATTCTTGGAGAGAATAAAGAGCGGATGGAAGGAGGTATCAGTGGAAACAAAATTTGAAATAAAATTTTTTAAAACAACTAATGGGCGTGAGCCTGTCCGCGAATATTTAAAAGATATGGCATTAACCAATGAAAAAACAACGCGGGATACACTGGAAACAATCTCGGAATTTTTAATTATGCTTAAAGCAAAGGGTAATGCTTTGGGTGAACCGTACATAAAATATTTACAAGGACCGATTTGGGAGTTGCGCCCTAAAAACAGAAGAATTTTATACTGCTGTATTTTAGGCAACAGTATTTACTTACTGCATATTTTCAAAAAGTCTACGCAGAAAACTCCTAAAAAAGAGATTGATAAAGCCTTGAACAGATATAAGATTTTGATTAACAGGCAGATTGATGTAAGGAGTGAATGAAATGGCTGATAAAGATGTTAAAGTAAATGATAAATATGTAGGTTCAAATATTGATGACTTTTTTAATGAAATATATACGCCTGAAGACCTGGCTATAATTAAAGAACGAGCAGATTTTTTACTGCAAATTGTTGAAGCGAGAAAAGCCAATAATTTAACGCAAACAGATTTAAGCCAGAAAACAGGCATTGCCCAATCAACAATAGCTAAAATTGAAAACGGCAAAATAAATCCCAGTTTAAATAATATTTTCAAAATTTTGCATGCCATGGGCAAAACAATCCGAGTGGCGTCGTTGTAAATAAATTACATAAAAAATCACGGACGATACTGTTGTATCAACCGTGATTTTTATTTTATCGGAGGGGAAAGGTTATGGATTAGTTTTAGCTTAAAATATGGGGAAAGTTGGATTTGGATTAGTTATGTTAAAGGTTAGGCTTTTTAAAAGAGAGGATTAGTTTTTGTCATCCTCGTAGTACGGGCAGCGGTCGCCCCAATCGCAGTGTCCGTCATGGTGGTAACGGTCGTAGTGGCGGTCGCGGTCACGCGGTCCGTCGCAGTGCCAGCCGCGTCCGTGGCCTGGGCCGTAACCGTGGTGCAGTTTAAAGCCGTCGCGGTGGCGGAAGCTGCGGAACATATCGCGCATAGCATCCTGTTTTTGTTCTTCGGTCATGCTGTCCCATTTAGCCTTGGCTTCAGCGGCACGTTGTTCAATGGCGGCGCGTTTTTCAGCCGGCAGCTGTGCCAAAAAGTCTTCGCGCATTTGCTGGCGCTGTTCAAATTTCTGCTGCGGCGTCATTTCCATCCACGCCATGCGTGCTGCTTCGCGTGCCTGGCGCTGTTCTTCCGTCAGTTGGGGGCCGCGGCGTGCGGGGCGCGGAATCGGGCGGCGTACATTGTTATCGTCTTCGTGTAAAATCTGTTCTACCCTTTCGCGCATGGTCGGCTGTGGGGCTTCGGGCTGTTCAGCCGCAAAAACCGGTACGCTGGTGGCGCAGATTAAACCGGCAACAACTAAAGATTTCATCAATTTGCTTTTCAACATATCTGGTCACTCCTTTAATTTATCTGTGTGGTTACTTTTTAGCTTATCTGTATTGTACAGGATGGTTATGGCAAAATTATGGCAAAAATAATTTATTTTCGGGCAGTTTTGGCACAAATTTTCTGCATTTGCCTGTTATTATTATAACGCAAAAATAATCGGCAAGCCATCTGCATCACCTTAAACTTTTAAAAACAAGGGATTTGGTTGTATAATATAGGTAGCTCTTTGTGAAAGGATGATGGCAGTGGCAAAAATGCTGATTGCTGATGACAATAAACAGATTACTTCAATTTTATCCAATTATGCGCGCAAGGAGGGTTTTGAGCCGATTGTGGCGCTGGACGGCGAGGAAGCTTTGCGCCTGTTCCGCGATAACGAAGCCGATATTGCCATGGTGCTGCTGGACGTGATGATGCCCAAAATGGACGGCTTTGAAGTTTGCCGCCAGCTGCGTGCCAAATCGCTGGTGCCGGTAATTATGGTCACCGCGCGCGGCGAAGATTTTGAAAAAATTATGGGCCTTGACATCGGTGCGGATGATTATATAATCAAACCCTTCAGCGCAGGCGAAGTTATGGCGCGTGTGCGCGCGATTTTGCGCCGCATGCAGCCGCGTGAGGAAGTAAACCGCAACACGTACAGCTACGATAATTTAGTGATTGATTTGGACAAGTACGCTGTAACCGTGGGCGGCGAGGAAGTGGCGCTGACCAAAAAAGAGGTTGAGCTTTTGTGGACGCTTGCCAAAAACAGCAGCAAGGTGTTCTCGCGCGATAACCTTTTGGACAGCCTGTGGGGCTACGATTACTACGGCGACAGCCGCACGGTGGATTCGCACATTAAGCGCATGCGCGCCAAGCTGGATAAAATTGAACACCCCGGCTGGGAGATTAAAACCATCTGGGGCGTAGGCTACCGGTTTGAGGAGAAAGCAAATGCATAACAAAATAGCTTTAAAGCTGACTTTATATTTTGCAGCGGTGCTGCTGGTGTTCGCGCTGGTGGTGGGCGGCAGTTTTGCGCATTTTTTCCGCGCGCATACCATTGATATGAAACGGACGGAATTGCAGCAGCGCGCCGTGCGGATTGCCGAGGTGCTGAGCGAAAACGCCCGCTGGCTGGAGGAGCGCGGCGGCATTGCCAACACGCGTTTTATCAGCTACATCAACAACATCACCATGGAAGACGTGTGGGTGGTTGACGAAAGCCGCGATTTAAAACTGCCGCAGCGTATGCATCACCGCATGGGGCACCACCGCCGTATGCTGGAGCAGGGCATGGAACTGCCTCCGCAGAAGCCGGAGCCGCCCGTGCGCAGCATTGAGTTCAGCGAGCTGCCGGACGTAACAAAAAACTGCGTGGAAACCGCTTTTAAAGGCACGGTATCGGTGTCTGAAGATTTTAACCCCGTACGCGAGGAGATTATGCTGTGTGCGGCCGCTCCGGTGTACGATGAAAGCGGCAGCATCCGCGCCGTTGTGCTTTTGCACTACCCGGTGCAGGGCTTGCAGTCTGCCACGTGGGAAGGCGTAAAAATTCTGCTGCTGTCCTGTGCGATAGCGTTGCTGTTGGTATCGCTGCTCAGCGTACTGTTCAGTTGGAAGTTTACCAAACCGCTGAACCGCATGAAGGCAGTGGCGCACAAAATGGCAGAACATGATTACACCGAGCGCTGCAACATCAAGCAGAACGACGAAATCGGCGCTTTGGCGGATACTTTGGACGAACTGGGCGACCGCCTGCTGGACGCCGACGAAGCCGGGCGCAAGCTGGAAAAACTGCGCCGCAGCTTTATCGCCAACATATCGCACGAACTGCGCACGCCGGTAACGGTTATCCGCGGAAGCCTGGAGGCATTGAACGACAAAGTTGTTACCGACCCTGCCGAAGTTGAGCAGTATTACAAGCAAATGCTGAGCGAAAGCCTGTTTTTGCAGCGGCTGATTAACGATTTGCTAGACCTTTCGCGCTTGCAGAATGCGGACTTCCCGATTGAGAAGGAAGTCATCAATTTGTGCGACGTTGTACAGGACGCTGCCCGCGCGAGCAAGCACCTTGGGCAGCAAAAGAATGTGCAGGTTGATTTGCAGCTGGACAAAAACCTGTACCTTATTGAGGGCGACTACGGACGCCTGCGCCAGATGCTGATGATTTTTCTGGACAACAGCATTAAGTTCAGCCACGAAGGCGGCAAGGTTGAGCTGTGCCTGCGCAGCGACCGCCTGACGGTGACGGACCACGGTAGCGGCGTTAAGCAGGAGGATTTGCCCTATGTGTTTGAGCGCTTTTACAAAACGCGCGGCGAAACCAATAAAAACGGCAGCGGGCTGGGGTTGGCTATTGCCCGGGAAATTGCCCTGCGCCACGACATAAAGGTAAGTATGGAAAGCATACCCGGCGAAGAAACCACGGTAATTATGGTTTTGCCGCCGGAAAGAAAGGATGCGGAAGATGAATTACGGATGTGAAGGTAAACGCGCGGTAATCAGCGGCGGCACCAGCGGCATCGGCCTGGCAGCGGCAAAAACGCTGCTGGCGGATGGCGCGGAAGTTTGGCTTTTGGCACGGCACGAGCAGCCGCAGCTTTTGGCTGAACTGCAAAACGCTTACGCGGATAAAGTGCATTTTATTGCCTGTGATGTGAGCAGGGTAAGCGATTGCCAAAGCGCGGCGGCGCAGATAAAAAAAGCCGGCGCCGTTGACTTTTTGGTAAACAGCGCAGGCATTTACAGTGAGCAAAGTATGGAAATGCTGACAGAGCAGCAGTTTGATGAAATTTTTAACGTGAACGTAAAAGGCACGGTGTTTTTAACGCAGGCGCTGCTGCCGCATTTTGCGGCAGCGGGCGCGGTGGTAAACGTCGCTTCGGACGCAGGTATAAGCGGCAACTACGGCTGTGCTGCTTACTGCGCCAGCAAAGGGGCAGTGGTTGCGTTTACCCGCGCCCTGGCGCTGGATACAGCGCCGCGCCTGCGTGTTAACTGCGTCTGCCCGGCGGATGTGGATACGCCGCTTTTGCAAAAACAGCTTGCAGCGGCAAATGGCAGCTATACGCTGGCTGACGTGGCGGAAGCGTACCCCATGGGGCGCATCGGTAAAGCAGAAGAAGTCGCACATGTAATCTGCTCGTTACTTTCGCCCGCCAACAGCTTTATGACCGGCACTATCATCGCCGTGGACGGCGGCTTAACGGCAAAATAAAAATATATTATAGTAGGGTAAACGATGAATGGAACAGAAATAATTATTTTAGTTTTATTAATTTGTTTTGTAATTTATCATTTAAATGAAATTAAAAATTACAAATCTACAGATTACTATTTACAAACACACAAATCATATTTTTCTGTGAAATTTGATAAAGGTAATTTAGGAGAATATTATCTGTATTGCGATTTGAAAGGTATAGCGGGATATAAGCGATTTTTATTTAATTGTTATATACCAAAACCTAACGGGGAATATACAGAAATAGATTTGATGCTTTTGCATGAAAGTGGAATTTTTATTTTTGAGTCAAAAAATTATAGTGGTTGGATTTTTGGGGCTGAAAGAAATAAATATTGGACACAAACTTTACCAGCCGGTAAGCGAGGAATTGAAAAGCATAAATTTTTTAATCCGATTATTCAAAATCAAATTCATATAAAATATTTGAATTTAATAATAAAACAAAAGTTATCAGATATATATTCTTATGTAATTTTTAGTAATAGATGTTCGTTAAAAAAGATTGAATTAATAAGCAATAATCATTTTGTTATTCATAGAGATCAAGTTAATATTTCCGTTAGAAGGAATATTGCTGGATCAATTAACAAATTTTCTGCTGAAAAAATTGATTCAATTTATGATATTTTGTATCCCTTTACACAATTAGATAATACAAAAAAACAAGAGCATATTCAAAAAATAAGAAACAGATATGGCGGTTAATATTTTAAAAAGACAGTTTAAGATAAAGCAATAAAAAATATAAGCGAATAAATTATATATTTTTTAAATAAAGGAGATGTTAAATATGAAAGTAACATTAAAAAATATTGATACGGGGGTTATAAAAACATCTCCAACCGGTTACTCTTGGACAACTTTATTTTTTGGATTTTTTCCAGCCATGTTTCGTGGAGATTTAAAAGGAGCGCTAATAGGATTTATTGGTGGATGTTTTGGAGCGTGGATATTTTTTGCAATTTTTGCAGCTTTTTATAACAAACTTTATATTAAAGATTTAATGGAAAAAAGATTTACTTATGCAAATGAAGAAACCAGACAGTATTTAATTGAAAACGGGATTATTCATGATAATGCATGACAGAAAGGCATTTTTTAGGATTAGAAGATGAGTTTAGGATTAGTATTAGTGATGGTAATTTGCCTTGACCAGGCTTACCGCTCAGTAAAGCAGCTGAAAAAATATAACAGCGCAATGTTTGTAAGTACGCTTAAATATTATTTGTTTGTGTTCAGCAACTTTTTGAACATTATCAGCGTGGCGTTAATTGCTTACGGCATTTTTAAAGACCACGGCTTAATTTTGCCTGCCGGTATTTTATGGCTGTTTAACTGGCATTTGTTTACCTATTATGCGGCAGAAATAAATAAAAACGCCGGTAAAAGCCTGATAAATATTATCAGAATTATTACGGGCGTTTTGGTAGTGGTTGGCATCTGCGCGCAGGTATTTGGCTTTTTTAAGTAAATTTTTAAACTAAAAAAGCAATTACTATCCTTAAATTGGGACAATAATTGCTTTTTTTGTTTGCGTTATTTGTTTTCTGCGGTTACTTTGGCAAGTACGCCGTCCAGCCATGCGCCGGTAAAGTTTTCAATCGTCCCTGCGTCGCAGGCGGCTGCAAGTGCCGGGTCAATCGGCAGCTTGGCAACAGTGTCAACGCCGTGCTTTACGGCAATTTCGTCGATATGGCTTTCGCCGAATACGCGGATTTCCTTGCCGCAGTCCGGACAGGTGATATAGCTCATGTTTTCAACCAGCGCCAGCACCGGCACGTCCATTAATTTAGCCATGTTAACGGCTTTTTCCACAATCATGCCTACAAGCTCCTGCGGCGAAGCAACAATTACCACGCCGTCCACAGGGATGGACTGGAACACCGTCAACGCCACATCGCCGGTGCCGGGCGGCATGTCGATGAACATGTAATCAACATCGCCCCACACAACGTCCGTCCAGAACTGTTTAACCGCGCCGGAAATCAGCGGGCCGCGCCATACAACAGGGTCGGTTTCGTTTTTCATCAAAAGGTTCAGCGACATTACTTCAATGCCGTTGGCGGTTTTTACGGGGAACAGGCCCCATTCGCTGGCTTCGGCATGGCCGTGCAGGCCGAAGGCTTTAGGGATGGACGGGCCGGTAATATCGGCGTCCAGAATGGCGGTTTTATAACCCTTGCGCTGCGCCTGAACTGCCAGCAGGGAAGTAACGAGCGATTTACCGACGCCGCCCTTGCCGCTGACAACGCCGATAACTTTTTTGATATGGCTCATCTCATTCGGTTTTTCCAAAAGGCTTTCCTTCGTTCTTTCGCTGCAATTTTCGCCGCAGCTTTCGCAGTTATGCGAGCAGTTCTGTGTCATTATTTTGCCCTCCTGTTTTGGCAATTTGCTGCCGTAATTTTATCGTTATTGTAATTTTTTACTGCTTATAAATTTCAGCATAGCACCGTTGGCGTAATATGTCAATATATAAGCAATTATCCGCCTTAGCGGCGATGTTTATTTGCCGCCTGCCAAAGACAGATAGAATTTTGTATATTATATATAGGAAGGAAGTTGCACAATAAAAAATTTTTCTGAAAATTTGTCCGAATCTTATTGACGCGGCGATAATCCTTCGAGTACAATAATGGTGCGCAGGCTTATTTAAGATTGATTTTTAAATAGAGAAACTTAATTTTCCGGCGCGCATTTTAAACGCAGGAGGATTTTGACATGATTAAACAAAAAGTATTGGGGGCGATTCTGGCTTTTATGACGGCGCTGGCTTTACCGCTGCCGGCGTTTGCCGCAGGGCTTAACGGCGCGGAGCTTTCCATCGGCTGGGTGCTGCCGTTTGCGGGCATTTTGTTGTGCATTGCCGTGTGCCCGCTGGCGGTGCCGCATTTCTGGCACAGCAACTACGGTAAGGTGGCGGTGTTCTGGGCGCTGGCAACAGCAGTGCCGCTTTTTGTAATTTACGGCGGCGGTGTGGCTGTGGGCAGCGTAGCGCACGCGCTGATTGGCGATTACGTCCCGTTTATTATTTTCGTCGGCTCGCTGTACACGGTGGCGGGCGGCATCCACATCCGCAGCAGCTTTACCGGCACGCCGCTGACCAACACCGGCTTTTTGGCGCTGGGTGCGGTGCTGGCAAATATTATGGGCACGACGGGCGCGGCGATGCTGTTAATCCGTCCGCTGATTGCGGCTAACGAACGCCGCCGTTATGTAATGCACACCTTTGTGTTTTTTATCTTCATCGTGGCAAACATTGCAGGCAGCTTAACGCCTTTGGGCGACCCGCCGCTGTTTTTGGGCTTTTTACGCGGGGTTGAGTTCTTCTGGACGACCGAGCATTTAATCGCGCCGATGCTGACGGCGGTCGGGCTTTTGCTTGCAATTTACTACATTGCCGACACGGTGCTGTACAACAGGGAAAAGGACGACTTTTTGCTGGCTGAAAGCACGCGCACGAAGGAAAGCTTCGGCGTAGAAGGCAAGGTAAATTTTTTGCTGCTGGGCGTAATTATTGCCGCCGTGCTGATGGCTGGCGTTTGGGACAGCGGCGTTGAGTTTACGCTGCTGGGCGTGCATTTAACAGGGCAGGGCGTGCTGCGCGATTTGATTTTTCTCGCGGCGGCAGGCGCTTCGCTGGCGCTGACCCCCGACGCAATCCGCAAGGCCAACCAGTTCAGCTGGGAACCGGTGCTGGAAGTCGGCAAACTGTTCTTCGGCATTTTTGTTACCATTGTGCCGGTGCTTGAGATGTTAAAAGCCGGTGCCGCAGGTGCGTTTGCGCCGGTGGTTGCACTGGTGACGAATCCGGACGGAACTGCCAACAACGCCATGTATTTCTGGATGACAGGCGCGCTTTCGGGCTTCCTCGATAACGCACCGACGTATCTCGCCTTCTTTAACATGGCGGGCGGCGACGCTGCCATGCTGATGACCGAAGGCGCGGTAACGCTGACGGCAATATCCATGGGCGCTGTGTTTATGGGTGCCAACAGCTACATCGGCAATGCGCCGAATTTTATGGTTGTTGCCATTGTGCAGAACCGCGGGCTGAAAGTGCCAGCCTTCTTCGCTTACCTTTTGTGGAGCGTGGGCATTTTAATCCCTATCTTCTTACTGCTTACCTGGCTGTATTTAATGTAAAACCGCAAAAAATCAGCGCTGCTCATAACGGGCAGCGCTTTTTGTATGCTTAAATATGTACCGGCTGTATTTTGTTGCCGTGTGCGGCGATGATGTTTAACAAGTCCGCCGCTTTAAGGAAGATGCTTGCCGTGTTGTCGTTAGGGTGTACGCCGATCAGCGCCTCCGGCTGTAAAAATTCCTCATCGATGCAGAACTGCACCTTACATTCCGTATCGTTTAGCAGCCCCAGCGGTGTGACGGAACCGGGCGTTAAGCCAAGGTACGCCAGTAAATCAGCGTCACTGGCAAAGCTTAAACGGCGCGTACCGTATTTTTGGCGGAACTCGTTTAAATCCACGCGCTTGGTGCCTCTGACGGTGATGAGGTAATAATTGCGCTTTTTATCGTCGCGCACAAATAAATTTTTAGCGTCCGCCTCAGGGTAGGGCAGCGTTACTTCCGCCATCTCCGCCATGTTGAACACGGCTTTGTGCTCAACGGCTTCAAATTTAATGCCCTGTGCCTTTAAAAAATCGTAAATTTGCTGTTTGTTCATTAAATTTCCTTTCTTAAATAAACCATATCTTTCAGCAGCACGCCGCCATCGTAAATGGGGCGGCTGTAATTATCGGTAAAAAAGTTTTTGACAATGTGCGAGCGGGTAAAGCCGCATTTTTCGTAAAACGGTACGGTGGACGGGCTGTCGCCTGTGCCCACCTGCAAAATCTGGTGTGTAGTTTTGTGCCTTGCGGCGATAAAATCTATCAGTGCTTTGCCGTAGCCATGTTTTTGATAAGCAGGTTCAACGGCAAGATTTTTAATTTCCAAAATACCGCTGCCTTCGTCGGTAACGACACATTCTGCCTTCACGCCGCCGTCATCCAGCACATACATGGTGCCACGCTCTAAATAGCGCTCAAGCATGGCTTCTTCTTCATCTGCCAGAAGCAGCAGCGGCAGGTATGCTTTTTTGTTGTGGGTAATTTTTGTGATTTTCATAAGCCTTTAAGTGCGGTATAAAAGTATTTGCGCCTGCGGTTTAAAGCCGTACTGTTCATAAAGCCGCTGCGCGGGATTGCCGCAGATTACTTTAACTTCGATGCTTGTGATGCCGCAGGTTTTGAAGGCAGACATTGCCCAGTCCATTAACTTTTTGCCATAACCCTGGCCGCGGTATTTATTTAGTACAATAAGGTAATCAAGCTTACCGTTTGGTGCAGCAAGGTCGATTTTGCAAAAACCTGTAATGACGCCGTCCTTTTCCGTAACGGCAATGCGCGATGCCTGGCTGTTTAATGCGTCAGCAAAATTTGCCAGTGTTTTATCGTACGGCCGTATGGGGTAGATGTCTTTAAAATTTACGGCAACGCCGTTGTGATAGGAGGAAAGTGCTTCAATACACATACGCAGCTTTGGCACTTCCTCAGCAGTTATTTCTCTCATAAAGTTAACCTCACTTTTTAATATATGGCAAAGCGATGCTGGCGAGTATCAAAAAGAGGCCAAACACATCCAGTACGCCGAAATGTTCGTCAAGCACGGTTACGCCCAGAAGCGTCGCTATGGCAGGGCTGACGGCGCAGAATAATCCCGCGCGGGCGGCGGTGACGTGGCTTTGCGCCATGGGCTGCAAGGTAAAGCCAAAGCCGGTGCAGACGATAATTAACAGCGCCAGCATTAACCACTGCGCGCCGGTTTGCGGCAGCTGCGGCTGTTCCAGCGCGAGCACGGCAAGCAGTGAAAGCACGCCCATAGTGCCGATTTGCACAATGCCGATGCCGAGCGTTTCGCTGCTGTTTTGCGACAGACGCTGAGTGATGATGATGGCACCGGCGTAGCATACGCCTGCCAAAAGGCCCCATGTAAAGCCGCCGCTTAACCCGCCCTGGCTTAATGCCAAAAGCACAACGCCCAGCATGGCAAGCCCCGTGCTGATGACGGTAATTTTAGCGGGGAATTTTTTAAACAGTAAAAGCTCAAACAGCGGCACAAAAATGATGGCGCAGTTTTCCAAAAGCGATACCAGTGACGATGCCGCCTGCGTTAAGGCAGTCATCTCGCACGCCATGGTGATGAAAAACGCTGTGCCGATGGCAAGCCCTGCCAACCAGTCGCGGCGGGTAAGGCTGCGCACGGTTTTGTTAAAAATCAGCGCCAGCAAAATAAAGGCAATGATGAAGCGCACCGCCAGAAGATTGAACGGCGTGAGGCTTTCCAATATCATTTTGCTGAAAATAAAACTCGTCGCGCGGGCGGCGATAACGGCTATCAAAAGCAGCTCGTATTTTTTGGTGCTTGCGGCAGGCATGTCTGCGCCTCGTTTCTGCGTAAATTAATTTGCTGGGTTTATTATAGCATACGGCGGGGAGTTTTTGTGCGGCAGAAAAACATAAATTAGCTTTGAATATTTGGAAAAGCATGGATATGTCAACGCAAAACTGTTAAAAACATTACAAAAATGAGCGGCGGTTATAAAATATGGCTTGTATGTAAAATTTTTGTATAAAAATATAAGCAAAAGGGCTATAATAAAGTTATACTTTTATTCGTTTTGGGGGAGATATTGTGGATAAAAATTTGCCGGTCGGCGTTATTGATTCCGGCGTGGGCGGATTGAGCGTTTTAAAAGTGCTGCAAAAGATGCTGCCGCACGAGGATTTTTTATACATTGGCGATACGGCGCGCACGCCTTACGGGCAGCGCACGGAAGCTGAAATACGCGCGTTTGTGCGCGAGATGACCGATTATCTTAATAATGCCGGTATTAAATTGCTGGTAGTGGCCTGCAACACGATTACCGTTTTGGGCACGGAAAGCATTAAAAACGGCTATGCCTTTGACGTTGTGGGCATGAGCAAAGGCGCGGAGCTGGCGCTTGGCACGACCAAAAACAAAAAAATCGGCGTTATGGCCACGCCGTTTACCGTGGCAAGCGGTGCGCACAAAGCCGCTGTTAACGTACTTGACCCCGATGCCGAAGTTTTTGCGCAGGGCTGCCCGGCTTTTGTGCCGCTTGTTGAGTCCGGCGTGTTTGAAGGCGAGCCTGTTGCCAAAGCAATCGCTGAATACGCTGCGCCGCTGAAGGCTGCCGGCGTCGATGTCGTACTTTTGTCCTGCACGCATTTTCCGTTCATCCGCCCGGCGATTGAGGCGGAGTTTGGCGAAGACGTTACCGTACTGGACCCGGCCGAAGCGACGGCGCTGCAAAGCCGTTTGTACCTGGAGCGTGCCGGTTTATTAAAGCTGCGCGGCACAGGGCACGCCGATGTTTGCTTTACGGCAGAGCTTGAACGTGCCAAAGCTATTGCGGAGCACATGCTTGATATGGACAGGTGCAGCTTCAGGCAGATCAGCCTTAAATAGCGGCTTGTATACACGTACGATGGGCAGGATTTTACAAAATTTTGTCTAATTATATAAAAGTATCATTTAATTAGCATAGTAAATTTGTGGGGAGTGGTATATATGTTGAAACATAATCTGGCGGCGCTGGCTGCCTTTGGCGCGGCAATGCTGCCCCAGCCTGCTTACGCGGCGGGCTTGAATGGCGGTGAGCTGTCGTTTGCCTGGGCAATACCTTTTATCGGCGTGCTGCTTTGCATAGCAATCTGCCCGCTGGCAGTGCCGAACTTCTGGCACCATCATTTTGGCAAGGTTGCCGTTTTCTGGGCGCTGGCCTGTGCGGTGCCGATGTTTTTCGTACACGGCGGCGGTACTGCGCTTCATTCCATCGCGCACGCGCTGATTGCCGATTACATTCCGTTCATCATCTTCGTCGGTTCGCTTTATACGGTTGCGGGTGGTATTCACATCAGCTCCAGCTTTATCGGGCGTCCGATTGTCAACACGGCGTTCCTGGCTTTGGGTGCTGTGTGCGCTAATTTAATGGGCACTACCGGTGCGGCGATGCTCTTAATCCGCCCGCTGATTGCTGCCAACGAGCACAGGCGTTACGATATGCACACTTTCGTGTTCTTTATCTTCATTGTTGCCAACATTGCAGGCAGTCTTACGCCTTTGGGCGATCCGCCGCTGTTCCTCGGCTTTTTGCGCGGCGTGCATTTCTTCTGGACGACTGAGCACGTGCTGCTGCCGATGCTGACGGCTGTCGGCCTTTTGCTTGCCATTTATTTCATCACCGATACCATTCTCTTTAATAAAGAAAAGGCAGAGTTCCTTGAAAAAGAAAAACACTATCCCAAAGTTCCGTTCCATATCGACGGCAAAATTAACTTTATCCTGCTGGCAATCATCGTTGGCGCAGTTTTAATGGCTGGCATCTGGCATACAGGCGTCAGCGTCAGCGTGCTGGGCGTGCATTTAAGCGGCGAAGGTCTTTTGCGCGACGTTATCTTCCTTATTGCTGCGGGCCTTTCGCTTAAGCTGACCAGCAAGGAAGTGCGCGAAGCCAACCAGTTCGGCTGGGACCCGATTTTAGAAGTTGCCAAGCTGTTTTTCGGTATTTTCGTTACCATCGTGCCGGTGCTTGAAATGCTGCGCGCAGGCCTTGACGGTGCTTTTGCGCCGGTGGTTGCGCTGGTTACCAACCCGGACGGCACGCCGAACAACGCCATGTATTTCTGGATGACGGGCGCGCTCTCCAGCTTCCTTGATAACGCGCCGACCTACCTTGCCTTCTTTAACCTGGCGGGCGGCGAAGCTCAGGTGCTGATGACCGAAGGCGCCAAAACCTTGATGGCTATTTCCATGGGCGCGGTATTTATGGGTGCCAACAGCTACATTGGCAACGCGCCTAACTTTATGGTGCTTTCCATCGTGCAGGAGCGCGGCTTGAAAATGCCCAGCTTCTTCGGCTACCTGTTGTGGTCGGGCTGCATCTTAATTCCAACCTTCCTGCTGCTCACCTGGATGTATCTTTTGTAAGCAATAAATATTAAAAACGTAACAAACTGCACTGTTTAAGTTGTTTTATATAACTTTTGCAGTGCAGTTTTTGCTATTGGGCAAAATTTGTTATATAATGTAAGTAGAAAGTTTAAGGAGTTTTAATTTTGTCGTTTAAAAGCGGTGTTATTTTAATTTTGCTGTCGGCGGCAGCATGGGGACTTGGCGGCGTGTGCGGGCAGTACCTGTACCAGTTTCACGCGGTAACAGCCCCATGGCTGATAGCGGTGCGGCAGGTTCTGGCCGGGCTGATATTTTTAGGTTATCTGCTTTTGCGCGGTGAAAACATCTTCCGCATTTTTGCGGATAAGCGCGATGCCAAAGACCAGCTGGCGTTCAGCTTTTTGGGCTTGCTCGGCGCGCCAGTTTGGCTTTTACTATACAATTTCGCTGTGCAATGCGGCGACGGCGACCGTTTTGCAATACACATCGCCGGTGTTTGTAATGCTGTGGATGAGCTTTAAAAGCCGCAGCATGCCGGAAGGACGCGAGCTTTTAGGCATCGTCTTTGCGCTGGTAGGCGTGTTTTTAATTTCCACACATGGCGATATCAACAACGTCGTGCTTTCGCCGCTGGCGCTGGTGATTGGCATTATCTCCGCCATCTCGCTGGCGTTTTACACAGTGCAGCCCATGCGCCTTTTGTCAAAATTCAGCACTACGCTCGTCGTCGGCTGGGGGCAGCTGTTATCGGGCACGCTGCTGTGCCTGTTTGTCAACCCGTTTGCACCGACCAGGCATTGGGATACCGGCGCGCTCATCGCATTTGCGTACCTCGTCATCGGCGCGACGGTGTTAAGCTATTCGCTGTTTCTGGTCGGGCTTAAAGTTGTAGGCTCCACCAAAGCAAGCCTCATCAGCTGTGCCGAACCGCTGGCGTCCATCATCGCCGTGGTGGTATGGCTAAAAACGCCGCTTACCTTAATAGATTTAGCCGGCATGGCGTGCATTATTATCACAGTGGTGCTGCTTTCACTGCCGAAAAAATAAGCAACCTCGTTACAAAATAATTTTTATAACAAATTTTTTATAAAATTGTTGGTTTAAGCATTGCCGAAAGGCAAATATTAGGGTATAATATATTAAACTTTAAAAATTGGAGTTTTGCCAAAATTTAAACCACATGTTTATCCTAAAAGCAGCAGGTACGTGTCGGAATAATTAAAAAGGAGTTGGGAATATGGATATTAACTACAAAGCGATTGGTGTAAGAATTAAAGCTGCACGTGCACGTAAAGGCGTAACCCAGGGCTATATTGCCAATCTGATAGGCCTTTCCACCCCTCATATCAGCAACATTGAAACCGGCAACACCAAACTGGGCCTGCCGACCATCATCCACCTGGCCAATGTTCTTGATGTATCTGTGGACGAATTGTTGTGCGATAACATTAAACGCAGCGAAAAAATCTTCCAGAACGAACTGGCAGATTTACTGCAGGACTGCACCGCTCAGGAACTGCATTTTATTACCGAACTTATCAAAGTTGTTAAAAAGAACGGCTATGCAGGCGAACCGAAACGCCGCGGCCGCAAACCTAAAAAAGTGGCAGAAGCTGAAAAAGCTGCCAAATAAAAATAATTTGGCACTTGCCAAACAGGCTGCTTTTGTATTATAATATTGCCGTTAAGCCACAATAGCTCAGTTGGTAGAGCATCTCATTCGTAATGAGAGGGTCGCAGGTTCGAGTCCTGTTTGTGGCTCCAATTAAAAAATAAGGCGTGGACAGGGTTCCACGTCTTTTTTTTGTTTTTCAGAATGAGATGCTCAAGTGGTAGCAACGTGGGAGCAACGGCTCTTAAAAATCTTTTTTAGTATACATATTTTTTTGACAAATATGTGAAATAGTGGTACATTATAAGTGAAAACCGATAACTTTCGGTTTGGGGATTAAAGGCTTCGCTAACAAAGGAGGCGTTTGTTATGAAAAAGATTTTTGTTGCAATTGACGGCAGTGAGCACGCATGGAAAGCTTTGGATTATGCGGCAGAACTTGCTAAAGGAATGAACAGCACTTTGTTTGTTTACTCGGCACTTAAACCCAGCGACAGCGGTGCGCTTTTAGCGATGTACGACATGGATGATCCGTTGCTGGCGAGTGAAGTATCAGGCCTTGATGACCTGGGCGATAAGATTCTGGCTCAGGCAAAAGACCGCCTTGACCCCGCCATTAAGGCAGAATTTAAATACGAGGTTGGTTATCCGCCTGAAATGATTCTGGCTGCTGCCGAAAAATCCGGCGCCGATACCATTGTAATGGGCTCCCGCGGCTTGTCCGGCATTAAAGAGCTGCTTCTGGGCAGCGTCAGCAACCACATTGTGCATTATGCCAAAGTACCGGTTGTAATTGTAAAATAAGTTGATTTAACAAAATTTTAAAAACAGCATATTTGCTATTAAATGCAAAACGTGCTATAATGATTTTGCAAAAGGTTGGTATGTTAGTCATAGCACACCAAAAATAAAAACCGGGAGACGCCACTCCCGGTTTTTTAATTGGGCTGACTGTGATTTACAAATATCTGTCCAGCCACTTGCAAATATAGTACGCCACTATACTTGCCATAACAGATACGATAAAGGTTGATACGTAATATGCCATAGCCTACCTCCTTTCCGCCGGAAAGGATCACAGCCTTTTTATTATGCCCGAAAAATAATTGGCTGTCAATAATTTTATATTGTATAAAACAAAAAATGCCGCTGTTGAAGCGGCATTTTTTTATGCAAGTGTAATATTTTAGAAAGTATACGTTGCCTGTACATTAAAGCTTGCGCCTTCGCGCTCACCGGCGTAGCCGCGCATGTTCAGGTCAAAGCTCCACGGGCTGTCCGGCGTCGGCTGGTAGTTAAAGCCGACTTCCGCCATGTAGCTGCTGCCCTGCAAACTCTGTGTGGGTGCTTTTAAGTTCTGCGCACGCATGTCGGCATCGCCGTTAAATTCGTATTCATAAGCCAAACCGTAATAAGTGCTGAACGCATTGGCCTTGTTGGTGGTAACGCGCGCACCGATACGCAGGCGGTCGCTGGTAATACTGTCAAACTCAAACTTATCCTTCGCAACCGTAAAGCTGTCGCCTTCGGTGTAAGTGTGGAAGAATTTGCCATACACATCCAAATCACTGCTGTCGCTCAAGCTGATGATTTTACCAACGCCGATGTGCGCTCCGTAGTAAGCGCTTTCACTGTCGTAACCGTAATAGTTACCTGCACCGTCGCGCAGGGCGTTATCCATTTCGGATTTTAACATACCGGCACGCAGCGAACCTTCCGTATAAACGCCGCTTGCATTCTCATACCTTGCCGCAATGCCGCCGCCGTTATAAACAAGGTTGCCGTCGCCGCGGAAGAACTCGTTGTTAAACTCGTTATAAGTTCTGTAATTGCCGCTGCCGTTTTCGTAGAACACGCCCCAGCTGAACTCATCGCCGCCCGCAAATTCGGCAGCGTTGCCAACGCCTACAATCGTACTCCAGCCGTTAATTTTAAGGTCGCTATTTACATTATACTTGCTGCGGTTGCCATGCACAGCGGCAAAAGTTTTAACGCCATAACTACCGTCGCGGCTTAAGGTATCCAGGCTGTCGCTGATTAAATCTGTGCCCTGATTAACAAACGCTGCCGCAACGGCGCGGTTTTCGGCGACTAAATTTATCTGACCGTTCATTGATACATCTTTAACAGCAAGCTGAATACCGCTACTATTGATTGTTTTTTCAAGTGATAAATCCTGTGTTAAGCCTGCGGTAACAGTATCATCAAGGCTTAAAGTTGCTTCGCCGGTTAAATTGCCTGCAATTAAATTAAGAGTATCATTAACACTAAATGTCTTCCCGCCTTCAAGGCTGTTTACGTTAATTGTTGCGCCGTCAACATCGGCGCTTGCTACCGTTAAAGCAGCGTCAGCAGTGTTTAAGGCAACATCATTAAAATTAATGGTATTAAAATTTTCAATCTTTTTAAAAGTGCTGCCGTTACCGCTAATATTCAACTCGTTGCCTGAACCGGTTGTATTAGTGCCGCTTAAACTCATGTTTTCGGCTTTCGTTCCGCTGGCTACGCTAATAGTATTGTTGTTTACTTCGCCGCTTTCGCTGTAACCTGCGTAAACAGTACCACTGTAATCAGTATTGCCGCTAATTTCAACAGTAGAGTTTTCCGCATTACCATTTTCGGCATAGGCACCGTACAAGTCTTTGCCGTAGTCTGTATTTCCGCTTATAATAAGTTTACCGTCTGTTGCATTATTGCCGCTAGCCGCATAAACGCCTGCCACTGTACCGACTTCGGTTGTAAAACCTTCGCCGATTGTTAATGTACTATTTTTTGTTTGTGTATTAATATTTTCTTTTCCGGATTCATCAATAAACTTGCCTGCCAAAACGGATTTTTTTACCTTGGCAGTAATGCTTACGTAGTTTGCGTCTTTTTCGTGTGAAGTTGAATAGCCGGATTGGCTGTTAAATTTAGTGGCGTAAACACCATCGCCATCGGTTCTATCAGCAATGTAAAAAGTATTATTGATGGTTTGATTTGCAAGGCTACCGGCAAAAAGGCTATCGTCAAAATTATCTACATCTACATCATTGCCGTTTTCATCTGTAAAAACAACACTGCCTTTTATATCTTCATCCCACTCAATTTTAGCGGCTTCAACACTGCTCTTTTCCTCATAATCACCGGCAGCGAGTGCAATATCACCGGTAAATGCACCAAGGTGAATTGTAACACCTTCCATGCCGTTGACGCTGCCAACATCAATAAGATTTGTGTTTAACTTAAAATTGTTGATATAAATATCGCTAAAGTTGTGCAGCGAGGCAACTTTGTTGTTTTGCCAGCCGTCAATGATAAGTTTATTATCTTTGATGTTAGTTGAATATGAATTATCCCTATTATAACCGCCGTATAAATTGGCTTTTTCAACATTGGCTGAATTTTTAACTGTAATTTTATTACCTGATATTGTAGTGCCGTCAGCGTACAACACACCATAACCGCCATAAATGTTACCTTTTACAGTACCGCCTTCGATAATTACATGGTTATTGCTGATTGTACTGCCGCCGCTTCCTACACCGCCAGCAATGTAGGAAGTAGCACTATCTTTTAATGTGATTTTGCCGGTTATTGTTACGGTATTGACTGTTGCTTCTCCTGAGACGGTAGAGCCGCCTATAACATTGCAAAAGCTGTTGTTGTCACCTTCGATTAAAACATTATTATTATTAGCGTCAGCATTTTCACTGTGAGCACCGTAAACACTGTCTAATTTACTACTTTGGATAGTGACATTGTTGTTAGTTCCATCTCCGGTGGCATTTTCTTTGGTTTGGTAATTGCCATAAACATTAGCTGTATAATCTAATGATAGAGTAGTATCGTTAATTTTAAATTCATTTTTATTTATGATAATTGGTGTTGTTCCATCGCCTTTTACCTGGTAAGCATCATATATAATATCCGCCCATGCGGCGGGCGCGTTGTAAAAATACAGCCCGGCTATTGCCAAAACGGAAGCCAGAACTTTATAGTGCAGGTTTTTACGCATAATAAAACCTCCCTCGCAATTTTTTACGAGGGAGGACGGGGGTTCTGCCAAAAATCAACTAACGAAGTCCCGCCCGCGCGGAAACTTATGTGCATTGTTGTTAATTTAATTGTAACATCTGCGCTGCAGCGGTGTAAAGTGCAAAGGGTGTGAAATTTTTATTTTTATAAGTTTGCGTCTTTGTATGTAGATTAGTGCTTTTCATAATTTACTTTATTACTCATGTTCATTCTTTGTAACCAAAGAACGAACCAAGAAAGTTCCGCGGCTAGGCGGATTTCTTCGTCGGTTTTGCTCATTATTCAATCGCAAAACCGACATGCTTCGCTGGCACACTTATTACCTTCGCCTACGGCTTGGTACTAAGTGGCGACTCAGCTAACGCAACTATCAGCATAACAACTACAAAAATACGAAATTCGCTTCGCTCAGGTTCGATTTTTGCAGTTGTTCTTTAATAAATGTTGCTAAAATCCGATGCCGCGTGTTGCCGAGCGTCGTACTTTATTACTTTTTACCAAAAGATAAGCGCATATCGCACGATAGCAGGCTGCTAAAAAGTATGGTAACATTGCTGTCAAAATAAAAAAGTAGCCAAAGTACGAATTTGGGCGGAGCGCGACTTTCAAAAAATAGGCGAAATTTTCACTAAACAGGCACTTGCAGCTTTTGCCGGAGGATGTCTGAGCGAAGCGAGTTTCCGCAGGCGCTGCAAGTGGCAAACTTATTTGATTCTGAGCCGTTAAGTTTTTTGAGGAGCGAAGGCTTTTTGGTTACTTTTTAGCCCATAAAAAGTAACATGAATGAGAACGAAAAATCTTAAAAGCACTATCGTAACTGCAAAGGCGAAAACAAAATAAATCAAAAAAATAAACCAATTCCATTCTTTGACAACAACTAAAATAAAATGTATAATAATTACAGAGATAGCCTGACGGGTAGGATCGTTGGCTCGTCTCCCAAATACAATTTGAGTGAAAACGGCCGTACGTTACCACGTTGGGCCGTTTTTCATTTTACTTTTTAATAAAAAGTGAAATGATGAAAACTATAAGAGTAGCGAATGCTATCATTAAAGAAAGCGTTTCAAAAACTGTCATAGTCATCACCTCCGCTCTTTACAGAGTGGAGAGGCCAACGCCGTCAGGCTAACTCATGGATGATAGTATAGCATAAAAATGACTATTATAAAAGCGAACAAGTTAAAATATTTGCAAAATAAAAACGCTGCTTAAAAAAGCAGCGTTTTTATTTTTATGTCTTTTATTTCCCCTCACCGGTCAGCCTTCTAATGATTTCGTGGTAGGCTTCTTCCACGCCGCCCATGTCGCGGCGGAAGCGGTCCTTATCCAGCTTTTCGTTGGTGTCCCAGTCCCACAGGCGTGCGCAGTCCGGCGTAATTTCGTCCGCCAGGATGATGTTGCCGTCCTTATCGACGCCGTATTCGGTTTTAAAGTCAATCAGGCGCACCTTGCGCGTTGCCAAAAAGTCTTTCAGCACTGCGTTGATTTTCAGCGCCATTTCGCGGATTGTGGCAATCTGTTCGTCGGTGGCGATGCCGAAGGCCACGCCGTAATCCGGGCTGATCATCGGGTCGTCAAGCTCATCGCTTTTATAGTAAAACTCAACCAGCGGGCGGTGCAGCACATAGCCTTCTTCCACGCCCATTTTTTTGGCAAGGCTGCCCGCAGCGATGTTGCGGCAGACAACTTCAACCGGGATGATTTTTACTTTTTTGCACAGCTGTTCGCGGTCGCTGAGCTTTTTGATGATGTGGTGCGGGATGCCGTTTTTGGCAAGCAAATCGAAGAAAAAGGTTGTAATGGTGTTGTTCATAATGCCCTTATCCACGATAGTGCCGTGTTTGGCGCCGTTTAAGGCGGTGGCGTCGTCCTTGTAGTAAATAACTACTTCGTTGGGGTCTGCGGTGGCAAATACTTTTTTGGCTTTGCCTTCGTATAACAGTTCGGCCATGGTTAAAACCTCTTTCTTTTATTAAGTAATGCCCGGCGGGGTACCGGGCATCCTGTTTGTGCTTTGTTTGTGATGTAAATATTTTAGAGCTTTTAAAAGTGGTTGTCAATGATTTTTTGCAAAAATGTCCAATGTATACAGCACAATTTACACTAAATTTTCAGAAAATAACAACATTTTTAAAAACCCTTTACAAATAGTGTAAAGCGATTTATAATTACAGCATAAGCAACGACGAAGTTGTGGAAGTCATTCCGCTTCGCACGTTGCTTTTTTTATTTTATGTTTTGTTTGTGAGGGGGAACTTAATATGACGAGTGTTCCGAAACTTTTTGGCTGCGCGGTTTTTAACGAGACGGTGATGAAGGACCGCCTGCCGACCGCAACCTACAAGGCTTTTAAAAGTGCTGTTTTAAAGGGCGAGCCGCTGGATTTACCGATTGCCAACATTATCGCCAACGCGATGAAGGATTGGGCTTTGGAGCAGGGCGCTACGCATTTTACGCACTGGTTCCAGCCGATGACGGGGATTACCGCCGAGAAGCACGAAAGCTTTATCACGCCTACGGCGGATGGGCGCGTGATTATGGATTTCAGCGGTAAGGAGCTGGTGCAGGGCGAGCCTGACGCTTCGAGCTTTCCTTCTGGCGGTTTGCGTGCTACGTTTGAAGCGCGCGGCTATACGGCGTGGGACCCGACGAGCTATGCTTTTGTTAAGGACGGCTGCCTGTACGTACCGACTGCGTTTTGCAGCTACACGGGCGATGTGCTTGATAAAAAGACGCCGCTGCTGCGCAGCATGTGCTGTGTGGACAGGGCTGCCCGCCGCATTTTAAAGCTGTTCGGCACGGATACGGAGAAGGTTGTTACAACGGTCGGGCCGGAGCAGGAATACTTTCTGGTCGATAAGGATATGTACGATAAACGCACCGACCTGAAATTTACCGGGCGCACGCTGTTCGGCGCAATGCCGCCGAAGGGGCAGGAACTGGACGACCATTATTTTGGCATTATTAAGCCGCGCGTTAAGGCTTTTATGAAGGAACTGGACGAGAAGCTGTGGGAGCTGGGCGTTCTGGCAAAGACCGAGCACAACGAGGTTGCGCCTGCGCAGCATGAGCTGGCGCCGGTATTTACTGGCACCAACATTGCTACCGACCACAACCAGCTGACGATGGAGCTGATGCAGAGCATCGCGCGTAAGCACAATTTGGTGTGCCTGCTGCACGAAAAGCCTTTTGACGGCGTAAACGGCAGCGGCAAGCATAACAACTGGTCGCTGGCAACTGTGGAAGGCGAAAACCTTTTGGACCCTGGCAAGGAGCCTTACAAAAACCACCGCTTTTTACTGTTCCTCGCCGCCGTTATCAAAGCGGTTGACGAATATCAGGATTTGCTCCGCGTAAGCGTGGCAAGCGCGGGCAACGACCACCGCCTGGGCGCGAACGAAGCGCCGCCGGCAATAGTATCCATGTTTTTGGGCACCGAGCTTACCAATGTGCTGAAAGCCGTTGAAGCCGGTACTGAATATAAACCAGAGGGCGAAGGCGAGCTGAAGTTAAGCGGCAACGTGCTGCCGGCCTTAACCAAGGACAATACGGACAGAAACCGTACATCGCCGTTTGCCTTTACCGGCAACAAGTTTGAGTTCCGCATGGTCGGTTCTGCGCAGTCCATCGCAGGCCCCAACGTAATTTTAAACACCATTGTTGCCGAAGCGCTGGAGGAGTTTGCCGCTAAATTAGAAACCGCGGCCGATTTTGATGCCGCAGTGGTAAACCTCATCCGCGAAACAGTCATCGCGCATAAACGCATCATCTTCAACGGTGACGGTTATACCGATGCCTGGGTTGAAGAGGCCAAATCGAGGGGGCTTTTAAACCTGAAATCCACGCCGGAAGCACTGCCCTACATGGTAAAGGACAAAAACATCAGCCTGTTTGTAAAACACGGCATCTTTACCGGGGCAGAAATCCGCAGCCGTCTGGAAATTTCTCTGGAGGGCTACAGCAAAGCCATCCGCATTGAAGCGCTGGCAATGCTTGAGATGCTGTTTAAAGACATTTTGCCCGCCGCGTCCGCTTACAGCACGGACCTGACCACAGCGGCACAGGGCAAAAAGGCTCTCGGCATTGCCGGATGCTTTGAAACGGAGCTGGCAGGTAAAATCGCAACGCTTTCCAGCCTGCTTTACACAGATGCAGAAAAATTGAAGCTGGCATTGGCAGACGTTGTTAAAACATCCGCACAGGCGGAGGCAGATTACTACCATGACGTTGTTTTAAAACGCATGGGCGAACTGCGCGAGGCGGCGGACGAGCTGGAAGTTCTGATGGGCGGCAGATACCTGCCGTACCCGACTTACAGTGATTTGCTGTTTGGGGTAAACTGAATAACCATTTACTTTGCACAACGGGGTGTATCTTAAACGGTACACCCCGCTTTGTTTTATATTTAGAAAGAAGGGCTGAAAATGAGGGGTTTGATATACGGTTTAACAGTTGCGGGCGTGCTTTTGGGGCTGCCGGGCACTGCGCTTGCGGCGGAGGGCGCGCCTGCCCTTGACACGGGCGACACGGCGTGGGTGCTGATGAGCGCGGCGCTTGTAATGCTGATGACGCCGGGGCTGGCATTTTTTTACGGCGGCATGGTGCGCAGCAAAAACGTGCTGACGACGATTATGCAAAGCTTTTTTATTGTGGCGATGGTGAGCGTACAGTGGCTGGTGTTTGGCTTCAGCCTGGCCTTTGGGCCGGATGTAAACGGGCTGATTGGCGATTTAAGCTGGGCGGGGCTGGCGGACACCGCGCTGTTTGCCGCACCTTATGCCGATTACAGCGCGACGGTGCCGCTGTTTGCGTTTGCGGCCTTCCAGTGCATGTTTGCGGTAATAACGGCGGCGCTTATCACCGGCGCTTACGCGGAACGCTTTAAGTTCCCGGCATTTGTGCTGTTCAGCTTTTTGTGGACGACGCTGTTGTACGACCCGATGGCGCACTGGGTGTGGGGCGCAGGCGGCTGGCTGCGTGATTTGGGCGCGCTGGACTTTGCGGGCGGCACGGTTATCCACATTTTAAGCGGCGTCAGCGGTCTGGTGGCGTGCATTATGCTGGGCAAGCGCAGCGGCAAGGGCGTGGTGCCCATGCTGCCGCACCATTTGCCGATGACGGTACTGGGCGCGGCGCTTTTATGGTTCGGCTGGTTTGGTTTTAACGCGGGCAGCGCGCTGGGCGCTAACGGTTTGGCGGCAGGCGCGTTTGTGGTAACGCAGGCAGCGGCAGCGGCGGCAACCTTATCGTGGGTAGCGGCAGAATGGCTTACAAGCGGGCACCCAACCATGCTCGGCGCGGCCAGCGGCTGCATTGCGGGCTTGGTTGCCATCACGCCTGCGGCGGGCTTTGTAACCGTTGTGCCTGCGGTGCTTATCGGCGCAATCGGCGGCGTGCTGTGCTTTACGGCGGTGGCCTACGCTAAAAACAAACTTGGCTACGACGACGCGCTGGACGCTTTTGGCGTACACGGCGTTGGCGGCACCTGGGGTGCACTGGCAACCGGGCTTTGGGCAACCAAACAGGCTAATGCCGCCGGTGCGGACGGTTTGTTTTACGGCAACCCGCACCAGCTTTATGTGCAGGCGGTAACGGTTGTCGTCGCCGTTGTGCTGGCGGTTGTGGGCACTTACGTCATCTTAAAAATCGTCGGCGCGGTAACAGCCCTGCGCGCGGATGCTGCCGAAGAAGAAAGCGGGCTTGACATCGTCGAGCACGGCGAACGCGCTTACAGGCAAAGCATCATAAACGGCACGCCGCTGACCAATCTTACTGTGCAGCAGCAGCCGGTGTTTGTAAATAATCCCGCCGTGGCGGATAAATAAACGGAGGCAGTTATGAGACCGATTACCAAAATTGATATTATTACCCGCACCGAAAAGCTGGACGAGCTGAAGCTGGCGTTTGCCGAAATTGGCGTGACTGGCATAACGGTGAGCCAGGTGTTTGGCTGCGGGCTGCAAAAGGGGCACCGCGAGGTGTACCGCGGGCAGGAGTACGACATTAACCTGGTGCCGAAGGTGAAGATTGAAACCGTGGTGTGCGAGGTGCCGGTGGACGAGGTTTTGCGTGTGGCGCAGAAGGTTTTGAAAACCGGGCAGCCCGGCGACGGCAAAATCTTTATCTACCCGCTGGCCAATGCAGTTAAAATCCGCACCGGCGAACAGGGCGAAGCCGCGATTATCGATGATAACTGAGCGCCGATTATCCACAGGCACTGCGCGCTTTAATTGCCGCAGTGCCTTTTTTGTATGTAGAAAACCCCGCGTTAGACGCGGGGTTCCGGAAAGCTTAAGCGATAAAGAAATGGTAATAAAAA
>CALXRU010000012.1 GCA_944390935.1 Acidaminococcaceae bacterium | reverse complement strand
AATTTTTATTACCATTTCTTTATCGCTTAAGCTTTCCGGAACCCCGCGTCTAACGCGGGGTTTTCTACATACAAAAATACCCTCCGTTAACTGCTAACGGAGGGTATTTTTGTAGTTTTTAATGCTCGCGCCGTATCTTTAAAACTCAAGCCACTCCTTAACGGCGGTTTCGTTTAAGTTTTTGGTTGCGTCAAAGCAGTCCTTTACATCTGCCTTAGGGCAGATTGCTTTAATGTCGCGCGTGCTGTTTTTAGGGCCGCTGCCGCCGTGCGTGCAGAACGGATACACCTTTTTGCCGTCAAAATCGTAACTTTCCATAAAGGTTTTAATCAGCTGCGGGCAGCCGAACCACCAGATGGGAAAGCCCACAAGGATTTTATCGTAGCCGCCGATGCCTTCCACCTTATCCGCCAGCGCAGGCTTTTCGCCTTTCAGGCTCTCCCACTTGGCAACGGCAACCGTGGCAAAATAGCTGTCGGGGTAGGTTTTCTGCGGCACAATACGGTGCAGCGTGCCGCCCGTCATTTTGGCAATTTCTTCCGCCGCGCGTTTTGTGTTGCCGGTTTTGGAATAGTACGCAATTAAAATTTTTTCTGCCATTTCGCTCACTCCTCAATCCATATAGTAATAGCTGCGCCGCGCGGTTAAAAGCATAATTGCCACCATCGCCGCGGTAAACACGGCATAGCCCGCCGTCAGCTCAAACAGCGTAAAGTAATCGGCAATGCGGCTGACAATTAAATTCGGCAGCGCCGCACCGCCGTAAGCAACAATATAAATCAGCGAAAGCACGCCCGCCCTTTCATTAAGACCGGTGCCTTCCAAAATGCCCGCCATGCTGCTGGTAAAGGCTGCGCCGTCGGCCGCGCCGGATACAGCGTTAAAAAACATAAACAGCCACAGCGATTTGATGTGCATGGCAAACAGCGAGCCGCACACGCCCACGAAAAACACTATCATTGACCAGCGCTGCATGGCAAATTTATCGCGCCCGCGCGTGATGATTGCGCCGAAAATTACCGGCACAATGAACGAAACGTAGATGAGCGATGCGATAAAAGTGCTGTCCACGCCAAGCTCCTGCACGCCGATAGCGGCGCTGTACGACTGGTAAAAGCCGCCGACCGCCCACGTACCCGCAAAAGCGCACGCCGCTGCCGGTAAAAGCCTGCGTACATGCGGCGTCATTTTAATTTGCGGCACAAGGCTTTTCCACGCGCCCTTCAGCGGATGCGTAATGGTTTCTTCGCTGGCAAAAATCAGCGCGCCGCAGCCCAAAAGCAACAGCGAAACTATGATGAACACCAGCATTAACGAATCAAACGCCGTGTTTAAAACGCCTGCGCCCATAGCGCCGATTGGCAGCCCCACGTTGGGCGCCGCGCCGATGATGACCGCCGCCAGCCCTTTGTAGCGGCGCGGCTCGTTATCAATAATAAAGGCCGCAACCGTGCTGGAAGCCAGCCCGCAGCACAAGCCCTGCGTAAATTTTGCCAAAAGCATGCGCCACTCGCTGCTTACATCGGCAAACAGCAGGCAGCCCGCCACGCCGAAGGCCAGCGTTAAATAAATCGCGCGTTTGCGCCCCCAGTAATTGGTTAAGCGCGGCAAAAACAAAAGCGCCAGCACCGTGCCGCAAAAATACACAACCGTTACCATGGACATAACGCCGTTGCCCGCGCCCAGCTGCTGCGCGTATAAATTATAATAAGGTATCGGCGCGCCGCCCGCCACAAACGCTGCCGTCAGCGAAAGCGACGCCGCCGCAAAACCTAAAAGCTGTTTTTTAGCTTTCATTTTTATCCTCCCGGTACGTTGTTATTATAACTCTTACAGCCGGCTCAAGGTCAAGTAAATTTTAGTATATAAAACAAAATCCCTCCGCACAAGCAGAGGGATTTTGTTTTAACGGGTGATTATTTCATGCATTCTTTAATGGCTTTAGCCATACGTTTAACGCCTTCAACAATTCTGTCTTCGGTCATGTTGGAGTAGTTTACGCGCAGGCTGCGGTCGGTTTTGTCGTTCGGGTAGAAAGCATCGCCGATAACGGCAGCAACTTTCATCTCGATGCATTTATGGAATACGGTTTTGGCGCTTACGCCTTCTGGAAGGGTTACCCACAGGAACAGGCCGCCCTGCGGACGGGTGAATTCAACGCCTGCGGGGAATTCTTCTTCCATGGTTTTAACAATCAAATCGCGGCGTTTTCTGTACAGCGCCTTGATTTCTTCAACGTGCGCGTCAAGGTCGTAGTTGTCCATGTAAGCGTCGGCAACGCCCTGGTCAAAGTTAGATGTGTGCAGGTCGGCGCTTTGTTTGATTTTAACAAATTCTTCCACAACGGAATGTTCCGCTGCAACCCAGCCTAAGCGCAGGCCCGGGCAGAAGATTTTGGAGAAAGTGCCAAGGAACATAACAAGGCCTTTGGTATCGAGGGATTTGAGGGAAGGAAGAATTTCGCCTTCGTAACGCAGTTCGCCGTACGGGTTGTCTTCCAGTACCGGCAGGTTATGTTTGTTGACAACTTCCATAAACGCTTTGCGGCGTTCCATGCTCCAGGTACGGCCGGTCGGGTTCTGGAAGTCCGGAATTACATAAATGAATTTGCAGTTCGGGGTGGTTTCAAGGATTTTATCCAGTTCTTCCGGGATAAGGCCGCCGTCGTCGGTCGGAACTTCAACGAAGTTAGGCTCGTAAGCGTTGAAAGCGTTCAGCGCGCCGAGATAGGACGGGCTTTCGCAGAGAACAACATCGCCCGGGTCAAGGAACAGCTTGCCTGCAAAATCAAGGCACTGCTGGCTGCCGGTGGTGATGAGGATATCGTCCGGGTTAACTTCGGTATGGTATTTATCTTTCATGCGTTTGGCAATTTTAGCACGCAGGGTCGGACGGCCTTCGGTGGTAGCATACTGCAAAAGCGCACGGCCTTCTTTTTCAACAAGGTCATGGGAAACTTTGGCAATTTCTTCAACAGGGAACAGCTCCGGTGCGGGCAGGCCGCCTGCAAAGGAGATAATGTCCGGCTGCGCGGTTAATTTTAAGAGTTCACGGATTTCGGATGCCTGCATCCTTTCCATACGTTTGGCAAATTTCATGTTCTTTCCCTCCAAATTATTTTTAAAATCAGTACAGCTCCAGTGGTTTGTGTACTTTTATAATTATAAATTTTATCACTTCAGCATTTTTTCGGCAAGCAAATTGTTATTTTCGTAAAGATTTTTGTGTGCAAAACGCAATTTGCGGCACACACTGTTAAGTTGTTTACAATTTACTTGGTTTATTCTGCGCTTCTTTTAAAATCCTATTTTCTTCCAGCGATTTTTTATAAAAATCCTCTGCCACTTCCCAGCCCAGATATTCCGTCAACCCTACGGCAACGGTGGCGTTGGTGGCGCTGCCGAATATCGGCACCAGCTTGCTCAGTTCGCCCGCCAGCATTTTGCCGAAGTTGCCGACCATATAGGCTTTGGCCTGCGCTTCCGCCACTTCTTTGGTAATGGGCACGTTAAAAATGCGCGCCAGACCTAAAATCATAGTGACCTGCACCGCGCATATCGGCAGAATATCCGCACCGGGTATCGGCGCAATGCCAATGCCGCCCGCGGCGACGGACGCTGTATGAATAACATAATTGCATTTTGTTTTTTCCGGCTCGGGGATTTCAACCTTCATAAAATACCTCCAGCTTTAAATGTGCTTTCTAACCTGTCTTAAATTATACCAAAACTGCGGCGGCGTGCAAAATTTTGCCGTGTTAAATTTGCCGCAAACGTAAAACAGCACCGCCGTTGGGGCGATGCTGCGTGTTCAGTTTGTCTTTTTTAAATTGATGAGGACGATTTCCGGATACGGGCCGGTGCGTACCGGCGGACCCCAGAATCCGTTGCCGTTGCTGACGATGGCGGTTAAATTATCCACCTGCGCCGTGCCGTAATCGGTGATGTACATATTGCTTGTGATGTAGCGGAACGGCCACACCTGCCCGGCGTGCGTATGTCCCGACAGCGACATATCATAGCCCAGCGCCGCCGCTTCCCTCAAACGCCGCGGCTGATGGTCGATTAAAATGCTGTAATAATCTTCGTTGCCCGCCGCCAAAGCCTCCAGCGCTTCCGTACCGCGGTCGCGGCTGTAATCGCGCAGTCCTGTCAGCTTAATGCCGTTAGGCAGCACAGTGCTTTCGTTTTCCAGAACGGTTATGCCGCTTTCCGCCAGCAGCTTGCACAGTTCTTTGGGGGTAGTATCCATATAATCGTGGTTGCCATACACTGCGTACACGCCCAGCGGCGCTTTTAATCCGCCCAGCGCGGCAAGCGAACCGTTATCCAGCACATAGCTGATTCTTTCATCGACGATGTCGCCGCCGAGGACAATTAAATCCGGGTTCAGCGCGTTAACGCGGGCACATAAATCTTCCGCCGCGCCCTTGGCGTTGATGTGCCCCAGGTGCAAATCCGTCGCCAGCACAATTCTGGTATCGGCGGCAATTTTATCGGCTGCCACAAATTCGGTGCGCACAATCGGGTTCTGCGCCTTGTAAATACCAAACGCCAAAACGCCGGTAATCAGCGCCAGCCCCGCCATGGCAAACGGCGTGCTGAAACGCACCTGCCAGTGCAGGATTTTGGCTGGAATAATTAAAACGCCATTGATAAGCATTAAAATCAGGCTGTAAAAGCCAAACAGAATCCACACGTTGCCAATCCACGCCAGTGCGCGCGCAACAGGCTCCGGGTGGACGATATAGCCGCTGTGGCTGACAAGGTAGCTTGCCGTTGCGCCCACAACAGCCAGCGGCCACAGCCACGAGGTAAAGCCGGGGATGAGCGTGCGGTAATAAAACCACACGGCAATGCCCATGGCGATGAGGTACGAATACATGACAATCATAAAAAGGTTCATTGCAAATCTCCTTACACATTGTTATGTATATAATATATACTTTGGAGTGAGCTTTAAGTCAAGGAAAATTTTTGAAAAAACTGCTTGACTTGGAGCTTGGTACAACTGTTATATTATTAGTAACCGAAGGAGCAATGCTTATGAAAAAATACCTTAAATATTTAATAGTTATGGCCGTGTTTTTAGCGGCAGGCTGCGCGTTTAACGCCGCCACGGCGGATAAAAACTTTGCCGCGGCAGATGAAGTTACGCACCTGCGGCAGGTGATTACCGCCGACAGCAGCACGAGCCGCACCATTATGTGGCAGGCGGACGAGGCGCTGAAAGAACCGCTGGCGGAATACCGCACGGACGGCGGCGAAATTAAAACCGCAGCGGCAGAAGCGGCAGATTTTACGGTGGACGGGCGCAAAATTTACGTTTACACCGCCAAACTGACTGGGCTTGAAGCGGGCACAAGCTATCAATACCGCGCCGGTTACGAAGCCTGCCGCACGGACTGGCAGACCATGCAGACGGCAAGCAGCGGCGATTTTAAGGCGCTGATTTTCCCGGATTCGCAATCAAGCGATTACAGCGGCTGGCACAAGCTGGCAGATACCGCTTACGCCAACAACAAGGACGCTGCGTTTTTCATCAACATGGGTGATTTAGTGGACAACGGCTACGATTTAAGCCAGTGGAACGCCTGGTTCAGCAGCGTTGAGCCGATGATTGCAAACATACCCTTTGCGCCGGTAATGGGCAACCACGAAACCTACACGCTGGACTGGCAGGTAGGTTACCCCACGCCCTACCTTACGCTGTTTAACCTGCCCGCCAACGGCAGCGAAAACACGAACCAGTATTACAGCTTTGATTACAACGGCGTGCATTTTACTGTTTTAAATTCACAAACCGACGAAATGGCAGAGTTTAACCCAAACTTAATGGCACAGCAGCTTGAATGGCTGCGCAATGACCTTGCGGCTACCGGTGCCAAATGGAAGGTTGTGCTGATGCACAAGGACATTTTGCGCTACGCCTTTACCGACCGCCCCAACAGCTTTGACCCGGCGACCGTTCAGTTTACGCCGTGGGCGCAGCAGCTGATGCCGGTGTTTGACGAATTTAACGTCGACGCCGTACTGACAGCGCACCTGCACACCTACCGCCGCCGCGTGCCGCTGAAAAACTTTGCGGCAGACAGCAGCGGCACAACCTACATTTTAACCGGCGTGGCAGGCAGCGTGCGTTATGCCAACCTGTGGCAGCGTAACCCCGCCGACGCAGCCCTTGCGCCCCAGCCGGAGGACGCCAACTACCTGACGCTTGAAAAAACAGACAATGCTTTAACCTTCAAAGCCTGGCTGCCCGACGGCACGGAGTTTGACAGCGTCACCATAACCAAAGAGAGGTCCTGATTATGAAAATCTTTTTGCAAATCGCAGCGGCGCTCGCCCTCATCTACACGCTGGTCAACATCAGCGGGCACGTCGCCGTATGCAGAGCTTATAAAATTTTATCCGCCTGAAGCGGCATTTTTAAACGGGAGTGACATAAATGAACATTGCAGAAGTAAGCAAACAATATCGCCTTACGGCCGACACGCTGCGCTATTATGAACGCATTGGGCTTTTGCCGGCGGTGGCGCGCAACAAAAGTGGCAACCGCGATTACAGCGAGGTAGACTGCGAGCGCATTGAGTTTATTAAATGTATGCGCGAGGCGGGGCTTTCCATTGAGGTGCTGACCAAATACATGCACCTGTTTCTGGAGGGTGACAGCACCTTGAAGGAGCGCGAGGAGCTTTTGATTGCCGAACGCGACCGTTTGCAGGCACGCCTTGAACACATGCAGAGCACGCTGGAACGCCTAAACCGCAAAATTACCGCCTACCAGAACGGTGAGTTCTGCATGAAAAACAGAAACTGCTGATTAAAATAAAAATGCCGGGCTGTTGCACCCGGCACTGCCCCTTCCTGCGGGAAGGGTTATTTTTTTATAAAGTTTTAACGCCTTTTACTTCGTAGCCTGCGTCGACAACGGCTTTGGTAAGTACGTCGTCGGCAACTTCTTTAGCCAGCGTTACGGTTGCGGTTTTGCCCTCCAGCGATACTTCAACGGCTTCCACGCCTTCAATACCGCTTAATGCTTTGTTAACGTGCGCCACGCAGTGCTGGCACATCATGCCTTCTACATCCAGAACTTTTTTCATGGTATCAACCCTTTCTTTTGTGCTTTGTTTAATATCTATCGCCATCGTCCTGCATTCGCGCGTGCTACCAGCCGCCGCGCTTACATCTGCGGCAGCGGTGTACACGGGTTTAAAAAACCTTAAACGTAGGGCGTTGGTAACTACAAAAACGGAACTGAAGCTCATTGCCAGCGCGCCCAGCATGGGGCTGAGCTTTAAGCCGAAGGCGGGGTAAAACAAACCTGCCGCCACGGGGATGCAGATGGCGTTGTAAAACAGCGCCCAGAACAAATTTTGCTTGATGTTGCGGATAACGGCGTGCCCAAGCTGCACCGCACCGGCAACGTCCAGCAGGTCGCTTTTCATCAGCACCAAGTCTGCCGATTCAATGGCGATGTCCGTGCCCGCGCCGATAGCAATGCCCACATCGGCACGCGCCATAGCAGGCGCATCGTTAATGCCGTCGCCGACCATGGCAACTTTTTTGCCCTGCTCCTGCAAGCGGCGGATTTCGTTTTCCTTATCCTGCGGCAAAACTTCGGCAACCACGCGGTCCACGCCGACTTCCTTCTGTATCGCCTGCGCGGTCTGCGCGTTGTCGCCGGTAAGCATTACAACCTCCAGCCCCATGCGTTTCAGCTCGGCTATAGCCGCGCGGCTGGTAGGTTTAACGGTATCTGCCAGCGCGATGATGCCAATTAAATTGCCGTCGTACACAAAGAACAGCGGCGTTTTACCTTCACCCGCCAGTTTCTGCTCAACGGCTTTGGCGTCGTCATCGTACAAACCGGCATCCGCCAGCATTTTGCGGTTGCCGCCGAGGCACGGCTTGCCTTCAATTAAGCCTTTAATGCCGCGGCCCGCTTCCTGCGCAAAACCCGTTACCGGCACAAGCCGGATGTTTTTAGCGGCGGCGTGACTTACAATAGCCTCCGCCAGCGGATGTTCGGAATATTTTTCCAGCGAAGCTGCCAGTTGCAGCAGCCTTTCTTCGCCCACGCTTCTGCCGTACAGCACATCCGTCACGCCCGGCGTGCCCTGCGTAATGGTGCCGGTTTTATCAAGCACTACGGTATTTACTTCGTGCACGGTTTCCAGCGCCTCGGCCGATTTAATCAGCACGCCGCCGGAAGCGCCGCGCCCCGTGCCGACCATTATCGCTGTAGGCGTTGCCAGCCCCAGCGCGCACGGGCAGCTGATAACCAGCACCGCAATGGCATTGGACAGCGCAAACTCAAAACTTTCGCCCAGCAGCAGCCACACCGCACCGGTAACAACGGCAATACCAATAACCGCCGGTACAAATACGCCGCTCACTTTATCCGCCATTTTGGCGATGGGCGGCTTGCTGCCGGTAGCGTCGTCAACCAGGCGCACAATCTGTGCCAGCGTCGTTTCTTCGCCAACCTTTTCGGCACGCATTTTTAAAAAGCCGCTTTTCAGCACCGTCGCGCCGATGAGTTTTGCGCCCGCTTCTTTTTCCACCGGTATGCTTTCGCCCGTAATGGCGGATTCATCCACGGCGGCGTGCCCTTCCGTCACCACGCCGTCCACCGGCACGCTCATGCCGCTGCGCACGACAAGGATGTCACCCTTTTCAACTTCTTCCACGGGCACTTCGGTTTCCGCACCGTCACGTTCCACAACGGCGGTTTTCGGCGCTAAATTCATCAGCTTGTTAATCGCGTCTGATGTCCTGCCCTTGGCGCGCGCTTCAAGGAATTTGCCGAAGGTAATCAGCGTTAAAATCATGCCTGCCGATTCAAAATATAAATCCATCGAAAACCGGTGCACCATCGCTAAATCGCCGTGGCCGAAGCCGTAAGCAATTTTGTACAGCGCGTACACGCCGTAAACAAGCGACGCCGACGCACCGATGGCAATCAGGGAATCCATATTCGGCGCAAGCCCGAACAGTGTTTTAAACCCGACGCGGAAAAATTTAAAATTGATGAACACCACCGGAATTACCAAAAGCAGCAGCGTCAGCGAAAAAATCATTGCGTTTTCCACGCCGAGGAAAATCCCGGGCAGCGGCCAGCCCATCATGTGCCCCATGGAAATATAGGACAGCGGCACGGCAAAAATCAGCGAAAGCTTTAAGCGGCGCTTAATGCTTTCGTATTCCTGTCTGGCAATATCCGCACCGCTTGTATCAGCGGCCTTGCCGGATTTTTTGGCCTCTGCGTTTTTCAGCGATGCGCCATAGCCCGCATTTACAACGGCGTCGATAATTCCCTGCGTGTTCAGCGCGGCCTCGTCATAATCGACCACCATGCTGTTTTTCAAAAGGTTCACGGCAACCTTATCCACGCCCGCCAGCTTGCCCACCGCTTTTTCCACGCGGGCGGAGCAGGCGGCGCAGGTCATGCCGGTTACGTTAAACTGTTCCTTTTTCATAGTTTTGCTCCTTGTCTATCGCTTGCCCGCATTGACGCAGGCGTTAGTTCCTGTTACTATTATATTAAGCCGCTATCCTTTAATCAAGAATGCACTATTTTGTGATATAGTACCCAAAAAGATACCAAGGAGAAAATTATGGAAGCAACAACCAATGTAAACTGCCCGGTCGCCGCCACATTGCACCTCATCGGCGGCAAATACAAAGCGCTTTTGCTGTGGCATTTATCGGGGCGCGTGCTGCGCTTCAGTCGGCTGCGGCAATTAGTGCCGGAAGCCACGCCCAAAATGCTTACGCAGCAGTTGCGCGAGCTGGAACAGGACGGGCTGATTAACCGCAAGGTGTACCCCGTTGTGCCGCCAAAAGTGGAATATTCCCTCACGCCGCTGGGCGAAAGCCTGTTCCCGATACTGGAAGCAATGTACAACTGGGGCAGCAAACTGATGCGCAGCCAGGGTCAGTGCCCTTCGTGCAGCATGGCCGCCAGCAGCGGCTGCCACTGTAAGGATTAAAAAAAGCAGGCTCCTGCTTATCCCTTTTATAGGACTAAGTAATTGCCTGCTTTATATTTTTATGTTATACTTTTATCCATGAGATAGCCGGGTCGGTTCCTTCCGCCAAGGGAGGTGATGGCATGACTGTATTTGAATCATTATCTTTAATGATTACTTTTGCAACTTTGATTGCCATTATCTGCTTATCTAAAAAGTAATTAACTTTTAGATAAAAAGAAACCGCATACAGGCGGTACGCGGTTTCCTTTCAACTATTCAATTACGAGGGAGAGCCGACGTTCCACCAATCGGCTATCTCTTTTTTATATTATACCAAACTGAAAAACTTTGTCAAACACATCAGTCGATGCTGATAAGTTCGTACTGCGGGTTGCCCATTTTCATCTCGCGCATCGCCGTCAGCTGGTGCAGCCCGTGGCGGCTTTCAATGCGTTCCACCAAATCGTGGCGGTATTTTTCCGGCTGCGCGTAAACAAGGTCAATGCACGCCTGGTCAATCGCCAGAATATCGGTCGAAGCCAGAATACCGATATCCGGAATGGTCGGCTCGGCAGCGCTTACACCGGCGCAGTCGCAGTCCACGGACATGCGGCGCATTACGTTAAGGAACACAATGTGCTTGCCAAAATAATCAACCGTCGCTTTCGCGGATTCCGCCATGCGCTCCATCAGTTCTTCCTTCGCAGGCCATTTGCCCCAATCCTCCGGCAGCGGCTGACCATAAACGCCGTGTACCATCGCCTTGCCGATTTTGCCGTCGGCACAGCCGATAGCGATGTTCTTCATGCTGCCGCCAAAGCCGCCCATAGCGTGCCCTTTAAAATGCGTCAGCACAATCATGCTATCGTAATTAACGATATGCCCGCCCATGGAAACTTCCTGCATGTGCTTGCCGCCGCGCACCGGCAGCATAACCGTGCCTTCCTCGTCCATAATGTCAACGGGGCAGAAGTCCCAGCCGTTCAGCGCAATCGTGGCGCGGTGCTTTTCGGTGGTATCGCGGCCGCCCGCATATAAAGCGTTGGTTTCAACAATATTGCTGTTGGGCACATGCGCCTGAAAAGCCTTTACCATGTCGCGCGGCAGAATGTTCGGGCCGTGCGGCTCGCCGGTATGCAGCTTAATGGCAACCTTGCCGTAAATGCCTTCGTTAACCATGTCGTACAGTTTAATCAGCGTTTCAGCGTTAATGTTTTTGCTGAAATATACTTTGGCGCGGCTGCCAGCACCGTTGCCCGTTACTTTTACGCTGCCTTCACCGGCGGCAAAAACATTCTGCAAACCTGCGCCGTAAGCCGCAGCGCCCACGGCTGCCGAACCTGCCATTTTTAAAAATTCGCGTCTTGTCATTTTATCCATTACACTTCCTCCTAATTTATAAACATCTTATGCTTCAATTCTATCCCTTAAAGTTCAGTCCATGTCAACAGTTTTTATTAAAATTTTATACAAAAACAAATCCGTACAAAGCCGCAAGCCTGTACGGTTTTTTTTATTTTTACGCCGTCGCAAAGCTGCTCACAAGGCTGTCGGTGCGCGGGCGCAGAACCGTATCGTAGCTCATCAGCTGGTAATCCGCCTGCTGCGCCATGTTCTGCAATGCTTCTATTTTTTGCCGCAGCAGTTCGCGTGCCTGCGCCAGCAAATTTTTGCGCTGCTGGCAGGTCGCTTCGCCCAGTTTCGCCAGGCGGATATAATCGGCAATCGCCTCCAGCGACATGCCGCTGGCCTTCAGCGTCTGCACAAAATTAATCCACTCGACAAAATTCTCGTCATACACACGCACGCCGCCTGCTTTGCGCGGCACCGCCGGGATAATGCCCACGCGCTCGTAATATCTTAAAGTATCTGCCGTTACGCCCGTCCGCGCCGAAAATTCTTTAATGGTCATTTCAGGCCCCTCCTTACAATGCACATCAATGGATTTTAAAAGCTGTTTTGTTGGCTTAATTATAAAACGCGCCTTAAAGCTGAGTCCAATACTTAAATTTTATTGTTTGCCATGCCTGAAACACATGGTTTTACGCAGCGCGCAAAATGCTTTTTAAGCATTGCCGAAGCAAAAATATAAGCATTGGCGCATTGCCTTTGCGGCGATTTATAATAAAACCAGCAAAAAGCAGTTTTTCAGTTGACCTGGAGTTAAGTTTAAATGCTACACTGAAAGAAAGGCGGTGTGCCCGATGAAAAATACTTTGCCCTTTACATTAAAACGCACGGCGGGATATCTTTTTGGCTTTGCGCTTTTATACGCGCCGTTTGAACTGTACCGCCGCTTTATGGAAGGCGTGCTTGCTTTGCAGCCCGGCTTTTTTCCGCACGCCTTTTGCCCGCGCATCCCGACGGCGGAAATTTTTACCAGCGGCTTTTTCGATTTAAACAGCGTCATGGTGTGGAGCACCATAGTGTTCTGGCTGCTGTGCCTTGTTTTCGGACCGTTCTTCTGCGGCAGGCTGTGCATTGCCGGTTTCTTTACGGAAACTTTGAGCCACATCGTACCCGATAAATACAAAATCGAGTGGGAAAAATACGTGCCGGTGGCGCACATCCGCTACGGCATGCTGCTAGCGTACATGCTGCTGCCGCTGTGGTACGGCTTTTACCCCTGCGCTTACTGCAATTTTTACTTTTTCGATTCCCTCGTCAGCGTCATTTTTGGCGCGGCGCTTGATTTTACCCTGCCGCTTTTAATCAGCGGCGTGCTGTATATGGTGCTGTTCGGCCTTTTCACCAAAGGCGGGCGCGGTTACTGCCGCTTTTTATGCCCGCAGGGCGCTATGCAGAGCTTTTGGTTTTACATCAGCGCAAGGCTGGGCATTGCCGCAAGGATTAAGGTTGACGAAAGCGCCTGCGTTAAATGCGGCTTATGCGTAAAAAGCTGCCCCATGCGCGCGATGAGCATTAAAAACGGCAGCGTGCAGAGCAGCACCGCCCTTTGCATTAAGTGCGGCGTGTGCAGCCACAACTGCCCGCGCGGCGCCATCCATACAGGCAGGTGAGCAGCATGAAAACAAAATTTTTGCAAAGCAAAGATAAAGCGCTGAACTTTGCCGTCGGCGCAGGCATACCGGCAGGCACTGTTTTAAGCGGCACTGCCGGAGGCTGCACCGGCGTATGCGGCAGCTGCGGCGGCACCTGCCTTGGCGGACTGGCACTGGCAGTGTACCTGGGCGGGCGCGTAATTTTTAAACGCCACAACAAAACAGTTTTACAGGCAGAACCATCTGCCAATAAATAAAAAAGGAGCAAACAGCAATGAAGAAATTTTTAAGCATTTTATTTACGGCCTTTATGGCTTTAAGCCTTACTGCCTGCGGCGGCGCTGCGGGCCAAAGCGCCGACACGCAGCAAAACGCACAGGCTAAACAGGCACAGCCCCAAACGGAAGGTAAAAAAGTTCTGGTAGCTTACTTCAGCTACACCGGCACTACCGAAAAGGTTGCACAGGTAATCCAAAGCAAAACCGGCGGCGATTTGTTCAAAATCGAAACCGCAACGCCTTATTCCAATGTTTACCGCGAAGTAACCGAAGTTGCCAAACAGGAAAAAGCGGATAATGCCCGCCCGGCGCTTAAAAACACCGTCAGCGATATGGCGCAGTACGACGTTGTTTTTGTAGGCTACCCCATCTGGTGGTACACCGCGCCGATGGCAATTGCCACCTTTGCCGACAGCTATGATTTCAGCGGCAAAACCGTCATCACCTTCTGCACCAGCGGTGGCAGCCCCATCAGCGACAGCACGCCCGATATGAAAACATGGTTTAAGGGCGCAAATGTTGTTGAAGGCATCCGCGCTTACGCGAACGACGCCGCCAGCACCGAACGCTGGCTGGAACGCCTTGGCTACTAACCTGTAAACGTACAAAACCCTGTACACCTAAATGTACAGGGTTATTTTTATGTTTTATTTGCGCAGGATGTAATGAATGAACACGCGGCTGCCTTCGTACAGCAAAATCATCGGCACGGCAAGCAGCGTCTGAGTGATGACGTCCGGCGTCGGCGTGATGATTGCCGCCAGAATAAATGACGCCAGCACCATGTATTTACGCCCGCGCTTCAGCAGCAGCGACGATACCGCGCCCATCTGAGCCAGCACGATAAGCACCATGGGCAGGTTAAAAATAAAACCGAAGGGCACGACGAGCATTAAAAAGAAGTCGAGGTAGCTTTCTATCGACAGCATCGGCGCGATGTTGCCGCCAGCAAAACTTGTAAAAAAGTTAAGCCCCTGCGGGAACACGAAAAAGTAGGCAAAGGCAATACCCGCCCAAAACAGCAATACGGAAGCAGGCACAAACAAAAGCAGCGCCGTGCGTTCCTTCCCCGTAAGGGCAGGCACCAGAAACGCCCACAGTTCGTAAAACAGCACGGGCGCGGCTATCAACACGCCGCAGGCCAGCGCAACTTTAATATAAATAAAAAACGCTTCCGCCGGGCGCATGTAATACAAATTGGTGGCAGGCGCGGTCAGCACCGCAATTATTTCATCAATAAAAGCACCGCTGACGCAGGTGCCTGCCGCCAGCGCCGCCAGCCCGTGCAAAATCCTTGTACGCAGCTCGCCCAGATGTTCCGTTAAGGTCATGCTGCCGTCATTGTTCAAAGGGATGCCGTTATCCATAAGCGCCCTTACTTTTTGGCTTCCGCCTGTGCAGTTTCCTCTTTGGCAGGTTCTGTAATTTCACCGGCATTTTTAATTTCTGCTTCTGTGCTGTTCACGGCCTGTTTAAATTCCTTCATGCTCTTGCCCAGCGCAGAGCCGATTTCCGGCAGCTTGCCGGGGCCGAAAAAGATTAAACCGATAACCAGAATGAGTAAAAGTTCAGGTAAACCCAATCCAAACATAATTATTCCTCCTTAAATTTACGCAGTAGCTTTATGTATATACTACCACTTGCCGGGTGCTGCAAGTCAAGCGCTTTGCAAAATTTAACCGCGCTTTAACCCGCGCTTTACTGCGCTTAAACACAACGGCTCTTTTTAAAATTTCAGCGTAAGCTGCACCTGCCAAAAGCCTTTGGCTTTTCTATTTAAATTATATTTTTTAGAGCCTGCTCCAAGTCAAGCAAAAAAAATAAAAAAGACGTGCGGGCGCACGTCCTTTAAAATTACGGTTTTATTTTATAAAAATTTCCCAACACAATACGGCAAGCAAGCCCGGCACGCCGAAAACACCGGCAATTAAGGCTTTAACAACGGTTATTTTAAGCCCAAAGCCGAACAAAGCGCCCACAAGGTTTACCAGCCACAGCGCCACGGCGCCGATAATGCCGTTCCACACCAGTTTGAACGGCAGCGCAAAAAATTTAACGACTATCAGCAAAATCAGCACGCCGACGATAAAAGGCATCGTACCCTCCAGCGTGGCGGAATCCAGACCCTGCACAGCGTCCATCGCTGCCGTGCCAATTTCCCTGACGGCGTTTTCAGCTTCTTCCATTCTTCAACCAGCCTTTCTTACAGGCGCAGCCTGTTTTCCAGCGCGCGCGCCAAAGTAAGCTCGTCGGCATATTCCAAATCGCCGCCGACGGGCAGACCGTGCGCAATGCGGCTGGTTACAACGCCCATGGGTTTCAGCAGCTGCGCTAAATAAGCCGCAGTCGCCTCGCCCTCCACATTGGAATTGGTCGCCAAAATAACTTCCTTCACGTCACCCTGCTGCAAGCGGCGCAAAAGCTCCTTCACGCGCAGGTTGTCCGGGCCAATGCCGTCCAGCGGCGATAAAGCGCCGTGCAGCACATGGTACAATCCGCGGTAGCCGCGGCTGCGTTCCATCGCCATTACGTCCTGCGGCTGCTCAACCACGCAGATGATGGTTTTATCGCGCCCCGGGTCGCTGCAAATTTCGCACTCCGGCTTATCTGTTAAATTGTAGCAGGTATGGCACAGGCATACCTGGCGTTTGGCATCAACCAGTGCGGCGGCAAGGCGCTGCACATCCTCCGCCGGCATATTGATGATGTGGTAGGCCAGGCGCAAAGCCGTTTTGGAACCAACGCCCGGCAAACGGCGCAGCTGTTCGTGCAGGTTTGCCAGCGGGCGTATCAGACGCGCCATATCAGAACATGCCCGGCAGTTTCATGCCGCCAGTCAGCTTGCCCATTTCTCTTTCGGTCATTTCCTCTACCTTGCGCATAGCTTCGTTAACGGCAGTGGTAACCAAATCTTCCAGCATTTCCACATCGTCCGGGTCAACAGCGCTCGGCGCGATGGTAATTTTTTCAACGGTTTTACGGCCGGTTACAACAACGGTAACGGCACCGCCGCCAGCGGTTGCTTCAACCGTGCGGTTTTTAAGGTCTTCCTGCAATTTCAGCATTTCCTGCTGCATTTTCTGTACTTTTTTCATCATGCCCTGCATATTTGCCATTCCGGGGTTAAACATAAATAAACTCCTCCTTAAAATTGTTTACAGTTTTTGTAAGGTGCCGCCAAAAGCCTCCATGGCTTTTTTTACAACCGGCTCCAGATTTTCCTCCTGTTTCGGGGCGGGCGCCGGTGCGGCAGGCACAGGTTTCAAACCTGCTTCCTCCACGCAGTTCAGCCTTACCTCGCAGCGCGCAAGGCGCAGCAAAACCGCTTCAAAAGCTTTTTTATAATCAGCGTCATTCATACGCTTGCAGTTAAATTTGTTTTTAAACGCAACCGTCAAAATGCCGTTGACATAATCAATTGCATGCCCTCCGGCGGCGCATGCCACCATTGAGCGTTTCTTTTCGGATTTTAAAATTTCCAGCACCTGCTGCCACATTTCTTCCGCCGCTGCAGCGTCGCCCTGCGGTGCGGGTGTAGCTGCAATGGCCGGTTCAGCCTGCACAGGCTCTTCCTTTTTTGGTGCGGCAGCTTTTTGCGACGTGCTTACCGGGGCAGGCGGTGTTTTTTGCTGCACCGGTTCTTCCGCTTGCGCGGATAATTGAATGCCGTGTTCCTCCGCCACAACGTAATCAAACTTGGGCTGCGGTGCGGCAGCTTCCGGCTGACGGGCAGGCGCTTCCTGCTGTACCGGCATGGGCTGAACCTGCGGCGCAATTTGCTGAACGGGAATTACATTTTGCCCTGCCAGCATGGCTTCCAGCTTCTGTACGCGCGCGGTCAATGCCGCCAGCGTGCTGCCTTCGATGCGGCATAAATCAAACAGGCACATCTCTGCAGCTATGCGCCCGCGCACACTCTGGCGCAGTTCTATCGTACACTGGTGCAGGCGTTCCTCCGCCGCCATTAAGCGGTCGGTGCTGTACAAACCTTCCAGCGCGGCAATCGCTTCTTTCGTATCGGTCAGGTAAATTTCGCGGTAATCGGGCGAAGCCTTATATAAAAGTACGGCGCGCAGATATTCGGCAAGCTCGGTAATAATCTGCTTAACGTCCTTGCCGCCCGCCAAAAGCGTTTCCAAAAGTTCCAGCGCCCTTGGCACCTGCCCTTCGCCGATGGCTTTAACAAGTTCGCGCAGGGCTTCGCGCCCAACAATGCCCAGCACGCTGCGCACGGTTTCCGCCGTTACGCGCTCCGCCATTACGCCGCACTGGTCTAAAAGGCTTAATGCGTCGCGCATGCCGCCGTCCGCCTGTACGGCAATCAGCTGCAAAGCGTCGTCGTCCGCAGCAATGCCGCTGCCGTCCGCAACTTCACGCAGGCGCTTTATAATATCGGCGTCCGTCACGCGGCGGAAGTCAAACCGTTGGCAGCGCGAATGGATAGTCGCCGGTATTTTGTGCGGCTCGGTCGTCGCCAGAATAAAAATTACATGCGGGGGCGGTTCCTCCAAGGTTTTCAACAGCGCGTTAAAGGCTTCGGTAGTCAGCATGTGCACTTCGTCGATGATGTACACTTTATAGCGTCCGCTTACAGGCGCAAAGGCAACTTTTTCGCGCAAATCGCGGATTTCATCAATGCCGCGGTTGGAAGCAGCGTCGATTTCAAACACGTCCATCGAAGTGCCGTCGTTAATGCGCACGCAGTTCTGGCACTCGTTGCAGGGGTTCGGCGTCGGCCCGTGCTCGCAGTTAACGGCCTTGGCCAGAATTTTGGCCGTACTGGTTTTGCCAGTGCCGCGCGGCCCGGCAAACAAATATGCATGGGCAATGCGCCCGGTTTCCAGCGCGTTGGTCAGAGCCGTACGCACAGCCTCCTGCCCAACCAGCGCGTCAAAACCCTGCGGCCGCCATTTTCTGTATAACGCAACGTATGCCAACTGCCTCACCTCCAAAAAATCTTTACCTGTTAATTATATAAAATTTCTGCCGATAAGTAAAATAAAAAAGCAGCCCCGTAAGGCTGCTCGCATTACTTCCTTGCAGGACCGCAAATGCAGGCACCCCTGCGGCACATAAAAGTAACTGCTTAGTGCTGCTCCCTCCCGGTCCTGACACGGTTCACAGGCTTTCATTGCGCAGGACCCGCCATCTGCGGTCCTACAAAGAAGTAATAAAAAAACCGCTTACGCGGCAGTTTTTAAGTGGCGGAGAGAGAGGGATTCGAACCCTCGGTACGGTTTCCCGCACACACGCTTTCCAGGCGTGCACCTTCAACCACTCGGTCATCTCTCCGTGTTGAAAATGTAAGGTGTTTATTAAATTGTCGCCGCAAAAAAATACTTGCGGCCATGGCATCAGCCGCAAGTAACAGTATAGCTTTATTTTGGTTAATTGTCAAGCGTTTTGCGATATTTTTTATTTATTCTTCCGCTGCGTTCTCCGGCGGCAGCAAAAGCAGCGAGCGTTCGGCGTTTAAAGTTACGTTCTGCGCCGTGCTGCCCATCACCAATCCCTTAACAAGCCCTGCGCCGGTCTTGGCCATAACAATCAGCGAAACGTCCTCTTTTTCCGCCAGGCGCAGAATCTCTTTGGAAGCCGCGCCCTTACGCACATGGTAAGTGGCCTTGATGCCGAAAATTTTCATTTCGTCCACCAGTTCCTGCAAGCGCAGCCCCGCCGTGCGCATTTTATCGTCCAAATCCGTCTGGCTGCGGCTGCGTTCCACAACATGCACAAACACAACTTCGTTAATATGCTCGCGCAGCATGCGGATAACGTCCAGCGCCGACAGCGACTTCAGCGAAAAATCGGTCGGTACTAAAATGCGGTGCAGCAAATTTCTTTGCAGCATTTCTTCCTCGTCGTTTTCTACGGGCTTCGATACAAACAGCGGCCTGTCCGTCGCGCGCGCCAGGTCAAAAGTAGTGCTGCCCAAAAGCGCGCTTTTAAAAAAGCCCTTGCCGTGCGAAGCCACCATAATCAAACCGGCGTCTTCCTCCTCGGCAATATCCGTCAGCTCCTCAAAAACCTCGCCGCTGCGGTACAGCTCATGCGCCTCCTCGTAACCGGCACGACGCAGCTCAGCCACCACGGCTTTCACGCGGCTCTGCACCTTTTTGTAGGCGCTGCTGTCCGGGTCGGCGTCGCTTTTATCCTTAAACACATGCGCCACCGTAATTTCGGTATCAACATCGGGGCACAGGCTGTAAAAACAATGTACCAGCCCGTCGGCTTCTTCGGTTAAATCGGTCGCTAACAAAACTTTATCAAACATTTTATTATGTTCCCTCCATTATGTTCAGCGGAAAATCAAAATGAATTTAATATGTTAAACTTCGCCATAAAGAATAAAAATCCTGCTATATTTATAGAACAGCGGCGGGCAGAATGATATAATAAAGATGTTTAAAGGAGATTTTTATGGACACCGCTTTACTGATAGAAAAATTAAACCAAACCCATGCGCTTACGCGTGATGAAGCCTTACAGCTTATCCGCGAAGGCGCAGACCATAAAGACAAACTTTTTGCACTGGCACAACGGGCGGCACAGCAAAGCTTTGGGCGCAATATTTTTGTGCGCGGGCTGATTGAGTTTACCAATTACTGCAAAAACGACTGCTACTATTGCGGCATCAGGCGCAGCAACAAAAATGCGGCGCGCTACCGCTTAACGCGGGATGAAATTTTGGAGTGCTGCCGCGCGGGCTATGCGCTGGGCTTCCGCACCTTTGTTTTGCAGGGCGGTGAAGATTACACTTACAGCGACGGTGATATCGCCGCCATTGTGCGCGCGATAAAACAGCAGCATCCGGACTGCGCCGTTACGCTTTCCATCGGCGAGCGCAGCCGCGAAACATATAAATTATGGAAGGAAGCCGGTGCCGACCGTTATCTTCTGCGGCACGAAACCGCTGATTTTGCACATTATGCTAAGCTGCACCCAACGGAACTTTCCGCAGGCAACCGCCAAAGCTGCCTGTACATTTTAAAGGAACTCGGCTATCAGGCAGGGGCGGGCTTTATGGTCGGTTCGCCGTACCAGACGGCAGAAAACCTGGCGGACGACCTGATGTTTTTGCAAAAGCTGCGCCCGCAGATGATTGGCATCGGGCCGTTCATCCCCCACCACGACACGCCGTTTAAGGACGAACCGGCAGGCAGCGTGGAGCTGACTTTGGTGCTGCTGGCAATTTTACGCCTGCTGTTCCCGCATGTGCTGCTTCCCGCAACAACAGCGCTCGGCACGCTATGCACAGGCGGGCGCGTACTGGGCATTAAGGCGGGGGCAAACGTCATCATGCCCAACCTGTCGCCGCAAAACGTGCGCGGCAAATATTTACTGTACGATAACAAGCTGCACAGCGGCGCGGAAGCAGCCGAAGCGCTGGAACTTTTAAAACAGGAAGTTGCCGGCATCGGTTATAAAATCGTCGCCGCGCGCGGCGATTACACGGAGGAAGCATGGACGCAAGGCTGAGAGTTTTAAGCACTTACAAATTGCTGAACAACGCGCGGTACTTCCGCCTGCGTTTATGCCTTGAAGGAATTGCCACCGGCGTGGCGGCAGGCGTGATTATCAGCGGCTTCCGTCTGGCGCTTGTTGAAGGTGCCGCACTGCGTGAAAAGCTGCTGGCAAATTTATTTGCGGGCGGTTTTACAGCGTCCGCCGTTTTGCTGTGGCTGGGTGCGCTGCTGGTAATTGCTTTTGTTTTAACGCAGCTTAAAAACGCCGAACCGCAGGCGGCAGGCAGCGGCATACCGCAGGTTAAAGGCGCGATAGCAGGCGTGTTCAAGCTGCGCTGGCTGCGCATTTTGCTCGTTAAATTTGCGGCATGCGCCATCGCTATCGGCAGCGGCTTATCGCTGGGCAGGGCAGGCCCGTCCATCCAGATGGGCGCGGTTGCCGGTCAGGGCGTCAGCCGTCTACTCGCCCGCCCGCGCGTGGAAGAACGCTATTTATTAAGCGGCGGCGCGGCAGCAGGTTTGGCAGCAGTTTTTAACGCACCGCTTACCGGCGTAATTTTTGTGCTGGAAGAACTGAACCACAACTTCAGCGGCTTACTTCTGTTCCCGGCGTTATCGGCGTCGCTGGCGGCAACGCTCGTCAGCCGTATTATGCTGGGGCGCGACACCGTTTTTGATTTCAGCGGCCTGCCCATAATGCAGGTCGGCGATTTTTGGGTTATCCTTGCGGCAGGCTTCATCTGCGGCGTGCTGGGCTTATTTTTTAACGCCGGGCTATTAAACAGCAATCGTATTTATAAAACCGGCATTTTAAAAAACGCTTATGTAAGCAATTTTTTGCTGCTCGTTATCACCGGCGCGGTGGGCTTTTATCTGCCGCAGGCGTTGGGCGGCGGCGATGATTTACTGACGGACATTGCCTTTAACAGCTACCCGCTGACGGTTTTGCTGCTGTTTTTAGCCGCCAAGGTTGTGCTGACACTGCTGGCGTTCGGCAGCGGTTTACCGGGCGGCGCGTTTATACCGACGCTTGTTACCGGCGGGCTGGTAGGCAGCGTGGCGGCGGCCATGTTTACGCAGCTTGGCTTTTTGGGCGCTGCTTACAAAGCCAACATCATCGTCATCTGCATGGCGGCATTTTTTACAGCGTCCGTGCGCACGCCCATTACCGCCACCGTGCTGGTAATGGAAATGACGGGTTCGTTTCTGCACCTGTTGCCTTTGGCGCTTGCCTCGCTGACGGCGTTTGCAACTACGGAAATATGGCGTGCCAAACCGTTGTACGGCGAACTGCTTTTGCGGCTTTTGAACAGCACTAAAATACCCGACCGCAGCGCCGAACAGGAACGCAGCATTATTGAACTGACAGTTGCAACAGGCAGCACCGCCGACGGGCGCTTAGTGCGCGAAATCAGCTGGCCGCGCCACACGCTTTTGGTTGATGTAAAACGCGGCGAAGAAGAACTGATACCCGAAGGCGACACCCGCCTGCGCAGCGGCGATACCTTATACATTTTAGGCTATGCAACAGAGCTTGAAGAACTGGAAAAATTAGTTGGCAAATAACAAAACGGCAGTAACCTTTTAAGGCCGCTGCCGTTATTTTTATGCCTGTTTTAAGTTTTAAAAAATGCAGTTCAGCTTATGCGGTGAACCGGTCAGCGCCTTGCCGCCGTTTGGCGTTACAAGGTAGGTGTTTTCACTGCCAACCATACCGATGCCGGGCAGGGCAATTTTCGGCTCCAGCGCAAAAGTCATGTTCTCCGTAAGCACCTGCTTGAAGCGGCCGGCAATGGCGGGGCTTTCATCCATCGTCAGCCCGATGCTGTGCCCCAAAAACTTGCCGCCGTTCATAAAGCCGTCTGCAAAACGCACGTCAAAATGCTTCATCGTTTCATTATAAATGTCCTCAACCACTACGCCGGGCTTCAGCATTGAAGCCGCAAAACGCTCCAGCATCAGGCAATGCTCATGCGCCGCTAAAATCAAATCGCGGTTGGGGTCCTTGTTAATATCGCCAAAATAATAAACTATTGTTTTATCGGTGTGGTAGCCCTCCACCCCGCAGGGGATATCAAGGTAAACCAGCCTGCCCTGCTTTAATTTGCGGAACGGCGAACCGATGCTCTGCACCGCAATGCAGGTGCCGCCCGTACCGCCGGGGCCGTCAAACGCCGTGCGCACCAGCCCGCTTTTGCCAAACGACGCCACGCCGATAACGTCCTCGCCCAGGGGCAGATTCATGCGCGCAATGCCGTGCGAACCGCGGCGCAGCATGGCTGAATACAGCTCCACAGCCAATTCTGCTTCCGTTACGCCTTCACTAATCATTTTGGGCGCAAGCTGTTCCAGCACCGTCTGATGGATAGCGCCGCTGCGCTTCATCAGCTCCAGCTCGTAAGCACTTTTGGTCAGGCGCAGATTGCACAGCAGCCCGTCGATATCGGCGTAAGCCTTGAACGGCAGGTATTTGCGCAGCATGTTCAGCCATTCTATTGTGACTTTTTTGCACTCCAGGTAAATTTCGTCCGGCACTGTGCCGTAAAATTCCGCCAAAGTGCGGAAACTTTTCATCGGGCGGATATCAGGCAGCAGCGACTCGTTGCGCGCACGGTCAAAGCTGCGGCGTACCCACAAAATTTCATCCTGCGGGCGGATGACGAGCGCGCCCTCCTGCATCGTGCCGGTAAAATAATACATATTAACCTTGTTGTTCACCACAGCCATCTGCCAGCCGGGGTACTGCTCATCCATCGCCGCGCGAAAATTGGCAAGGCGCGTTTGCAGTTCATCAAGCGGCACGCGCCTGATTTCATCCGCCATCAGCGAAGCATATTCCAAAATCGCCATATTAGTGCTCCTTTAATTTAATTTCTCTATATTCATCACGAACTAAAGCATAAGTTAAAATTCTTTCGACAAAATTTATCATTTCCGGTTGGTCTAAATACAATAATTTATCATTATGCAGCGTTCCAATATAAATTTTGCCGTCAACCAATAATTCAGGTGCTTCCTTTGCTATAAGTTCTTTTAATTCCTGTGCTTTACCACTGCCTTTTTTGCCAATAGCAATACGTCCATTATGCGGAAACCTGAATTCTGTTCCAACCGGAATAATATAATTTACGTTATATTGCAAAGCGTTATGTGGTATTGTACCGCCTCTATCAGACGAAACCGTCAGAATAGTATGAGTACCGTAATTAAAAAAGCTTAAATTAACAAACATCGTATTATTTTTATACTCAATTAAAAATGAACGGTAGTCTCCATCATAACTTCCGCCTGAAGCAGTTCCACACGAAAGATAACGAATGCCGTAATCTCTGAGTAATTTAAAATGTTTATACTGACCTTCCGGCATTTTATGCGATTCATCTAACAAACATTCAAAAAGATTAGTTAAAAATGGACGCAGACCTCTTGCTGTATCAACAGAAAAGGTATAGTCTTCACAATAATAATCCTGATTTTTTATCAGGTCTTTAAATGCAAAACGTTTTTTAGGTTCTGGAGCTTTCAAAATATCCCCTATTCCATTAAGCATTGCATTATAATCAGGTAATTCTTTTAAATCAATATATCTATCTTTTTTAAAATCATACCTTGCAACAATAGAGTCGGTTCCATTTGTAACCCAGACATATTCTGCATTTAATTTCGCAGCATAGTCCGATATCTGGTCTAATGCATTATCTCCAACCATTACATCAGGCGCTTTACATTCTATAACAGCTAATGTAGAAATTTCCTTTTTGGCTTCAATCAGCCGTTCTATTATAATATCTGCCCTTCTTTTACTTTTTATTTGATATTTGGACAACAACATTTCAACCTGTATCATATCTTTAGGAACTTTTTTATCAGCTAAAAGATATTGTAATATCTTCTGGCGTATAGTTTCTTCAGGTGTTTTCAAAATTAATTTTTGCCTGATTGGGTCAAGATAATATTCTTTTCCTGAATCTTTATATACAGGCGGCAAAACAATTTTATCCAATGTTTTTTGTAATTCATAATCAATCATTGTCTATCACCCCGAATTCTACTATACAAAATCATACCATACAGCAAAAATTTCAGCAAACAAAAAACTCCGGCACAAAACCGGAGTTTTTCTATATAATCAATCCCTGTTAAACAAACCTGTAAAATCAAAGGTGGCAAAATAATCTGCCGGTGTTTCCGCACGGCGGATCATCTCCACGCTGCCGTCCTCTTTCAGCAGAAGCTCCGCACTGCGCAGTTTGCCGTTGTAATTGTAGCCCATGGCAAAGCCATGCGCGCCTGCGTCGTGGATAAACACCAAATCGCCGATGTTTATTTCCGGCAGCATGCGGTCAATGGCAAACTTGTCGTTGTTCTCGCACAAACCGCCGGTAACGTCATACATGTGGTCGCACGGCGCGTTTTCCTTGCCCATAACGGTAATATGGTGGTAAGAACCGTACATCGCCGGGCGCATCAGGTTGGCAGCGCAGGCGTCCAAACCAATGTATTCCTTATAAATGTGCTTCTGGTGGATTACGCGGCTGACCAGCGCGCCGTACGGAGCAAGCATGTAACGCCCCATCTCGGTGTAAAGGCGCACATTTCCCAAACCGGCAGGCACCAGAACCTCCTCAAACGCCTGGCGCACGCCCTCGCCGATTTCCATAATATCGTTTTCCGGCTGGTCCGGACGGTAAGCAATGCCTACGCCGCCGGAAAGATTGATAAACTCAATCGAAGCACCGGTTTCTTCTTTTAATTCCACCGCAACTTTGAACAAAATGCGTGCCAGTTCCGGGTAATAATCATTGGTAACGGTATTGCTCGCCAAAAAGGCATGCAGGCCAAAATGCTTAACGCCTTTCGCCATCAGGCGTTTGTAAGCCTCGGTCAGCTGCTCGCGCGTCATGCCGTATTTAGCATCGCCGGGGTTATCCATAATATTGTTGGCAATGGCAAAATGCCCGCCCGGGTTAAAACGGCAGCAAACCGTATCCGGGATATCCGCCACGCGCTCTAAAAAGTCAATATGGGTAATATCGTCCAGATTGATGGTAGCGTTCAGCTTGCGCGCCAGCTGAAAATCCTCCGCCGGCGTATCGTTGGACGAAAACATAATCTCGTCACCCTTAAAACCCACAGCGTCAGCCATAATCAGCTCGGTGTAAGACGAGCAGTCCGCGCCGCAGCCTTCTTCGTGCAGAATTTTTAAAATGCCCGGCGTCGGCGTAGCCTTAACCGCAAAATATTCCTTAAAGCCATTGTTCCAGCTAAAAGCCTTGTTTACACGGCGCGCGGTTTCGCGTATGCCTTTTTCATCATATAAATAAAACGGCGTCGCATATTGGGACGCAATTTCTTCCAGTTTTTCCTTGTTAACAAACGGTATTTTTTCAGCCATCATTATTCACCTTTCTGCAATTCAATCAGTTTAATTTCGTTTTTAAGCGCATCCTTGAACAAATCGACAAGGTTACGCTTGCAGGAATATAAACAGGTTGAATTGTCGCCGTCGTCCAAATCGCCCGTCAGCACCGTGTGCGAATCGGCAATAAGCCTGATTTGCGCCGACTGTTTTACGGTGTTGTAGCAAATGGCGCCCGGCAATTGGAAATCGTGCCCGGTAATAATTACCACCTTCAAGCCGCGGCTTAATGCTGTTGCAAGCTCGCTGCGCAAAAGTTCCATCACGGCGGCGCTTGCCGATACGTAAATGCGCGCCTGAGCGTTAAGCACCGTGTTTTGCAGCTTGCTGATGATTTCCGCATTGCCCTTGATGGTGATGTAGCCTTCGGCTTCGTTCTGCACTCCCGGCAGCTCTTTTAAAAGTTCGTCGCGCTGCTCCGTAAGGCGGCGTATTTTGTTGTTGCAGAACTCCTCCGGCGCTACCGGCGTGTAACGCGTCACTTTGCCTTCTTCCATTATATAGGCCGCACCCTTTTCCACCAATCCGGCCAAAGCCGTGTAAGTGTTGGAACGCGATATACCCGTCTGCTTGGCGGCCTCGTAGCCCGTAAGGCGTCCGGCCTTTAAAAGCAACAGGTATAAAGTTGCCTCCTGGCGTGTAAGGTTAAAGTGCATCAAGCGTTCGGTGATTTCCATTCCCCTCACTCAGCCCCTTGTATATTGTTCCTGTTTAAGAACACTATACTCTTTTTTCAAAAAGTTGTCAAGGGCTTACTGAAAAAATAATAAAAAAGAGTGGCGTTGTACTCTATACAACACCACTGTTATAAATGCTTATTCTTCACCCAGCAACCTGTTATACAATTCTCTTTTCGGTACTTTGCGCTTTTTTGCTACTTGGGCAAGGGCTGCTTTTTTATCCATGCCGTTTGCGATAAGTGCTTTTACTTCGACAAGCGGGTCGGTTTCGGTTTGCGGCTCTTGCGCTGCCGCTTCGCCCTGCGCGATAACAAGGCAGAATTCGCCGCGCGGCGGCTGCGCCTCCAGCCACGCCAAACATTCGCTGACGCTGCCGCGGAAAAATTCCTCGTGCAGTTTGGTAAGCTCACGCGCCGCTGCCAGCTGCCTGTCGCCCCACACCGCCAGAATTTCTTTCAGCACGTCTTTAATGCGGTGCGGCGCTTCGTACAAAATAATGGTTGAAGGTATATTCTTCCACGCCGCAAGCTGTTCGGCGCGGTTCTTTTTACTTTTAGGCAGAAAGCCGCCGAAGAAGAACGGCGATGACGGCAAACCCGACGCTATCAATGCGCATAAGGCGGCATTTGCGCCAGGCAAAGGCACAACCTTAATGCCAGCGTCAATTGCTTCGCGCGCCAGTTGCTCGCCGGGGTCGGCAATACCGGGAAAGCCCGCATCACTGACAAGCGCAATATTTTTGCCGTCCAAAAGTTCGGCAATCAGCTTAGGGCCGTTTTTGTCCTTACTGTGCTCGTCATAACGCACCAGATGCCCTTTAATATTAAAATGGTTTAAAAGCTGCAAAGTGTGGCGCGTATCCTCCGCCGCAATAATGTCGGCTTCGCTTAAGGTACGCAGCACGCGCGGCGTGATGTCCTCAAGGTTGCCTATCGGTGTCGCGCACAGGTATAAAGTTCCTGCTTCCGTCATTTTGCCTGCTCCTTCGATTTAGCGTAATACGCCAGCGCCTGCTCGCTCAGGCTGCCGTCGGCGTTGTACATAATCAGCGGCGGCAAAACGTCCAGCCCGTAGCTGCCGCCTTTGGTCATTTCCATTAAAAATATCCACGCCGGTTTGTTAACTGCGCTGTGCACCCACTGCAAACGCTTGGGCTGCAAGCCAAATTCCGCCGCCAGCTGCATACACTCTGCAAAACGGTCGGGCAGCTGCACAATGGCAAAGCGTCCGCGGTAGCGCACCGCATAAGCCGCTGCCTTAAAAAAGTCGCGCAAATCCGCCGTTACCTCATGGCAGGCGGCCGTGGCGATTTTGCGCGTGTTGCCGCTGTTGCGGTAGGGCGGGTTGGCAATAACCAGATCCATGCTTTCAGTTTTAAAATATTTGCTAATTTCGCGCACGTCGCCGTCGATGACGCTGACCACGTCCTGTAAATTGTTATCGGCAATGCTGCGGCGCATCAGCTCCGTCACGCGCGGGTTAAATTCCAGCCCCGTGACTTTTGCCGCACCGCGCGCTGCCAAAAACAAACTGATGGCACCCGTGCCGCTGCCAAGTTCCAGCACCTGCGCTTTGGTTACAAGGTGCGCAAACGCCGCCACAAAAACCGAATCCGTGGTAAAGGTAAACTCACCGGCGTCCTGCCACACGGTGTAACCGCAGCCCGGCAGCGAATCGCGCCTGATTCCGCTGTGCACCATTAAATTTTATCCGCCTTTGCTGCGTCCACAATCTCGTCCCATTCCACCTGAATGGTGTTGTCCGGCGTAAGCTGTACGGACGCGGTACGCATGGCGCGGTTGACGCCCATTACACGGCCTTCGCCCAAAGGCGTAACAACCATGCTGCCAACCTTCGGCGCTTCCACGCGTTCCTGCGGCTGCCTTCTGCCGCACGCGCCGCTGCAATAAACGTCGTTTTCATATTTCAAGCAGCACATCAGCCTGCCGCACACGCCGCTGATTTTCGCCGGGTTCAGCGAAAGGTTCTGGTCCTTCGCCATGCGGATGGAAACCGGTTCAAAATCACCGAGGAAGGTTGCGCAACACAAAGGCCTGCCGCAGCCGCCGATGCCGCCCAGCATTTTTGCCTCGTCGCGCACGCCAATCTGGCGCAGCTCGATACGGGTACGGAACACCGACGCCAAATCCTTAACCAGCTCGCGGAAGTCGATGCGTCCGTCCGCCGTAAAATAAAAGATAATTTTGTTAACGTCAAAGGTAAATTCCACGTCAATCAAACGCATGGGCAAACCGTGTTTGGCAATTTTGCGCAGACAGATGTTAAAGGCTTCCTTCTCGCGGATTTTATTTTCCTGCACCTTTAAAGCGTCCTGCTCCGTCGCCTTGCGCATAACAGGTTTAAGCTGCGACACCAGCTTGTTTTCCGGCACTTCGCGCGCGCCGATAACGACGGTGCCGTATTCCAAGCCGCGCACCGTTTCCACAATTACATGGTCGCCAATCTCCACGCCGGTATCGACGGGGTCAAAATAATATATTTTACCTGCTTTTTTAAATCGAATGCCTACTACTTTCAGCAAAATCTTCACTCCTTCCGCAGTAAATCAAGTTTTAGTACAAGCGCCTCCAAAACATTTTTGGCGCTTACGTTTTTGTTAATGTTCTGCCAGGCTTCCTGCGCCGCATTGACGCTTTGCCTGGTTGTATGTAAAGGCGTGCTTTGCGCCAAGCGCTCCAGCGCCGCCAGTATATCCGTGTTGTAAATTTTGTCCGCCGCGCCGCTCTGCAAAAGTAAAATATCGCGCAGCAGGTACACAAACTGCTCCGTCAGCAAAAGCGCCGCCGCACGGTCGTACTTATCTCCCCAGCCCAAACCGGCAATATGCCCAAACGGGTTTTGCAGCGGCAGCTTCTGCAATAAAGCCAGCGCTTCGTGCCGCAGGTCAAAAATACCGGCTTCCTTAAAAGCCAAAGCCCTTCCGGGCGACCCGCCTGCCAGCGCCGCCAGCACTTTAGCGTTATCTATAACGCCGTGTGCCTGCAAAATGCGCTGCACATCATTTAAATCCGGCGCTTCAAACCGCAGGCGCACAACGCGCGACAGCACCGTCGGTAAAAGCCGCTCCGCCTGCTGCGTAATTAAAATAAACAGCCAGCCCGGAGGCGGTTCTTCCAGAAGTTTCAGCAGGCTGTTGGCTGCCTCCGCCGTCATCTGCCCCGCGTCGTCGATGATGCACACCTTGTGTGCGGAAAGCACCGGCGCAAACGCGGCCTGCTTCGCCATCTCCTTAACCTGCTCAATTTTGATGTCCTTACCGGCTTCCTCCGCCGTCAGCAGGTAAAAATCCGGGTGGGCAAAGCTGTCGTTGGCAATGTCAAACAAGCGGCAGCTCTCACATAATCCGCACGGGCGCGCGCCCTGCCCGGTACACAAAAAAGTACGCGCAAAATGCAGCGCCAGCATTTTTTTACCGATGCCGCCCATGCCATAAAACAAAAGCGCATGCGGACGGCTGCCGGGCAAAAGCAGCTTCTGCAGAAATTCCTTATTCTGTTGATGCCCCAGCACTTCGTCCCACATAACTACCTCAAATTTTAATAACCGTATTGATAACGCGCAGAATCTCCGCCGTTACCCTGTCCGTATCCTGCAATGCGTTAATTTTAAAAATGCGCTGCGGGTATTTTTCCGCCAGCAGCATAAAACCGTTGCGTATTTTGTGCTGAAACTCCAGCCCCGCGTTTTCGTAACGGTCGTGTACACCGCGCAGTTCGCGCCTTGCGGCGAGTAAATCCGGGTCACCGTCAAGCAAAATCGTTAAATCCGGCTGCAAACCGTCCGTGGCAAATTCACTCAAGCCGTGGATTGCCTCCAGCGGCAGACCGCGCACCACGCCCTGATAAACTTCGGTCGAATCGCTGAAGCGGTCGCACAAAACAATTTTGCCCGCCAGCAGCGCCGGTTTAATTACGCGCTCCACATGGTCGGCACGTGCCGCGATATACAGTAGCGTTTCCGTGCGCGCGTTCATAATCAGTTCCGGGTCCAGCACAAGCCCGCGCAATGTTTCGGCAAGCCTTGTGCCGCCGGGTTCGCGCGTACAGATAACCTCACGCCCCAAACGGCGCAGCTCTGCCGCCACACGCTCAATCTGCGTGGTTTTGCCGCAGCCGTCCGCGCCTTCAAGGCTGATAAAATATCCCTTACTCATTTATTTAATCACCCGCAGTTCCGTTAATGTATAATCCGCCGGGCCGCTTACGGGCAGCCCCAACGCCTTCATGCGTTTGCAGTACGCCAAAACATCGGGCGTAACCACTTCACCCGCCCACAGCACCGGTATGCCGGGCGGATAAAAGCTGACCTGCTCGGCGCAGATTCTGCCCTCCGCTTCATCAAGCGGCACGCTTTCCTTTTCCGCGTCAAACGCCTGACGCAGAGGCATAGCCTGTGTAAAATCCGGCAGTTTGCCGCCGCTTTGCACGGCAAGCGGCTTGCGTTTATGCAGCTGCAATTCCGTAAAAACGCTTTTGATTTCGTCCAGCGCCGTGGTGTAATCCGTACCGCCGTCGGCGTAAGTTACCAAAAACAGCACATTGCCCGCGTCCGTAAGTTCCACGGCAACACCTTCCTTGCGCAGTGCATCGCCGACTTCCACGCCGGTGTAGCCCCACGCCGCTGTGTTAACCGTCACTTTCGTAGCGTCAAAGCCTGCCACGCCGTTTTTGCCAGCGCAGCTTTCATTCAAAAGGCGCAAACCTTCAAATTTGCCAAGCACCCCGCGCAATTTTGCCGCTGCGTCCAGTGCCTTATCCGCCAGCGCGGCACCTTTTTTTGCCAAAGTGTAACGCGCCGCGTCCAGCGAAGCCATCAGCAAATAATTGGGGCTGGTCGTTGTAAGTAAGCTCATCACTTCAGCAGCGCGCGCCAGATCAATGCGCCCGCCCTTAACGTGCAGCAGCGAACACTGCGTCATCGCGCCCAAAATTTTATGCGTACTCTGCGCGCAGGCATCGGCACCGCATTGCAGCGCCGATTGCGGCAGCTTTTTGTTAAAACCAAGGTGCGGCCCGTGCGCCTCGTCAACCAGCAGCGCCGCGTTGTGCGCGTGAGCAATTTTGGCAATCGCCGCCAAATCGGCAGCCTGCCCATAATAGTTGGGGCTTGTTACCAGCACCGCTTTAATATCCGCGTGGCGGCTGAACGCCTTCTCCACCGCCTGCGGCGTAATCTGCGTGTTAATGCCAAAGGCTTCGTCGTATTCCGGCATTACAAACACCGGCTGCAAATTTGCCAAAAGCAAAGCGCCTGCCACACTGCGGTGCGCGTTGCGCGGAACGAGAACCTTATCACCCGCCCTGCACGCCGCCATCAGCATCGCATGGATTGCGCCCGTCGTGCCGTTAACGGCAAAAAAGCATTTATCGCTGCCGTAAAGCTTCGCCGCCAAATCCTGCGCTTCTTTAATATAAGATGTTGGCGCGTGGATATCGTCCAGCTCGCTCATCAGCGATACGTCCATCGCCATAGCGCCCTCGCCAAGCTCATGGCGCAAAAGCTCCTCCATCCCGCGGCCGCCCTTGTGCCCCGGCGTATGGAAGGGGTAAACTTTATCGTTTTTATATTTCAGCATCGCTTCTACAAGCGGCATCCTGTTCTGCATAAAAACCTCCAGGGCATAATAACCCATGTTATCTTTATATTTTATCACAGCGCGCGTGCTAATTAAAGCATTTTAAAAATATGCGCCGTGTTTTTAATGTTAAACATTTAATTTACACCCCGGCTATGCTAAAATTATATTAAGGAAGGTAAGCACACGATGAGGGAGGCGGTAACTGTGAAACTGCGCAGCAAACCGATGACCAAAGAACAGATAAAAGAATATCTGCACAAACTGCAGCTGGCAGATTTTGAGCCGAAGCCCGACCTTGCGACGCTGCAAAAGCTGCACGACGCGCATTTAAAATTTATTCCTTACGATAATTTTGACTGCCTTAACAGCAAAATAACGTCGCTTAAGCGCGAGGACATGTTTGATAAACTCATCCTGCACAACCGCGGCGGCATTTGCTTTGAGCTGAACGGAATTTACGCGTGGCTGCTTGAATCGCTGGGCTTTAATTTCGTCAGCTTCGCCGGGCGCTTTATCAATAAAATCAATGTGTACCAGATGCGCCAGCACCGCAACATGTGCGTGACGATTAACGGCAAACGCTACATCACCGACGTCGGCGTCAACAGCGAAAGCCCGCGCATACCACTGCTGCTGGAAGAAAACCGCGTGCAGAGCGATGGCATCAGCCAGTATAAATTTACGCGCGACGAATTTTGGGGCTGGCTGCTGTGGCAGAAGGAAAAGGGCAAACCGTGGAAGCGCATGCTGGGCTTTACCGAAGAACCGCAGCTTGAAAAAGATTACGTCTTTCCGTCCTTCTGGTGCGACGCCCATCCCGATTCGCCTTTCAATAAAGAAAAAGAGCTTTCCATCTTCCGCGAAGACTGCAACATCACCATCCGCGGCAACTATTTAAAATTTTACCTAGGCGGCAAAGTTAAATACCGCTACAAAATAAAAAACGGCGCCGATTTAAAAGAAGTGCTGTGGGAATACTTCGGCATCAACGTCGAATACCAGCTAAAAGATGATGGTATGGATTATGAGGGGAAATAAAAGAAGCAATCCTTATTGGATTGCTTCTTTTTGCTTTATAAGTTAATCGTCGTTGTGGATTTTGCCGTAAGCCAAAAGCACTGTGCCTTTGGGCGCGGCCAGCGCCGGGCAGACATACAGTACAATGCCGCTCTGCTGCGCGTAGTAAGTCGTAAGCGTTTCGCCGAACAAATCTGTGGTACGTCCCAAAATCTGACCTTCGTGCACAAAATCGCCGCTGTGGATATGGTGCAGCCAGCAGCCTGTTCCCATCGATTCAAGGTAAATAATGTCCGTCACATCGCGCGGAATATAGCGGCGCGGCTTAACTGTTTCGTCCAGCAATTTCAGCTTGCGCAGGATATTCCTCAAATCAGACTTGTATTCTTCGATATCTTCGTGCAGGCACAGCCCTGCGCCGCCGCGTTCGATCAAAATGGAAGGCAGCCCGGTGGAAGCGGCATAGTTGTAAGCCCCGCCCGTTGCCATAGAACGCACCATGTATTCCACGTTCAGTACTTTGGCAACGCTGCGTGCTTTGGCTGCCAGTTCTTCCGTCGGCTGGCCCGGATAATAAACGTAGGGGTGCAGGCTTTCGTGAATATCGCCGCTGTGCAGGTCAACGTAAAAATCCGCGAGAGGGAACAGCTTGCTGCTGATTAAATACGCAATTTTTTCGGACAGCGTGCCTTGCGGGTCGCCGGGGAAGACGCGGTTTAAATTTTTGCCGTCCTCCGGCACAATAAACTCGCGGCGCGCCCAAAAGCCCTGAATGTTAACAGGGTGCAGCATAATCAGGCTGCCGCAGATATCCTTTGAGTCAAGCTCGCGCCCCAGCTCCATGGCAGCGGCAATGCCGGGGTATTCGCCGCCGTGGATGCCTGCCGTTACCAAAAGCGTTGCTCCGTCATATGCGCCGTTAATGATTGTCAAAGGAATTTCTATATTCGTACCGGGAACGGGCAGCATCGTGCGCAGCTTGACGCCGCGCTCAACCGTCAGCCCGCAGACAGTTAAAGTATCGCTCACAAAATCAGCTCCTTTGGGAAAATGTTTAAACTTTCCTGCTTATTATACATTGTTTTGACACTTATTGCAAATAGATATTATTTAAAATGATTTTGCTAATAAAATATTATACCTATACGGGTATAGCGTATGTAATGGGTCTGTTATAAAATAAGCACCTGACAAGCACCAAAACAAATAAAAAAGCCGCTTCCCAAACCCGGAAAGCGGCATAAATGCTGGAGCGGGTGACGAGACTCGAACTAGCGACACATAGCTTGGGAATTTTCAATATGAAAGAATTATATAATTTATGTGTAATATTTTGCCTTTTTATTATAAAAATATCAGTTTAAACCGTAATTTGTGTAAACTTTTTATTATGTTTCAAAGCAGTTAAATTAGAATTAGTCACTATTTTGTCTTACTATTTGTTTATAATTTCATATGTTTTCAACAATTCAAATTAGTTAATATTTTAAAAGTTTGTGCATTTCATAGCATAAACTTTGTTTTTTTTAGAGTTTGTGCTATAATTTACATAAGGCAGGTGTTAAAAATGATTAGCAACCAAATTTTAAAATCAAGAAACGGTTATTTAAATAAATTGATCGCTTTTAAAGATACAGAGCCTGTAAAAATAATTACCGGCATCCGCCGCTGTGGTAAATCCAGTTTGCTAAAGCTGATGATTAAATATTTACAGGAACAAGGCGTTGCAGATAACCAAATACTGTCCATGAATTTTGAATCTATGGCTTTTAGGAATATGACAGCGCAGGAATTTTACAGTTATGTTAAAGAGCATATCAATACAGAAAAACGCTCGTATCTCTTTTTTGATGAACTTCAGCGCATAGAAGGTTGGGAAGATGCTGTTAATTCTTTCCGTGTTGATTTTGACTGCGATATTTATATAACCGGTTCTAATGCCTATTTGCTCTCGTCAGAATATGCCACCTATCTTTCCGGACGCAGCGTTGAAATTAAAATGCTGCCGCTCTCTTTTGCAGAATTTCTTGATTTCCACGAGTTTAAGATAGAAGAAGCTAGCAGTGCCTTTGGCGGCAAGCGTAAAATTATTAAAGACAAAAACGGTATTAGCTATGAACCGGCAGAAGCCTTTAATGCTTACTTGCTTTTTGGCGGTATGCCTGGCATTGCCGATATAGGTCTTGACATGGACAAGGCTATGGCACTATTGGACGGAATTTATTCAACAGTAGTAATAAGGGATATACTGGAAAGGGAAAAGCGTAGGGGGCAAAAACGTATTACTGATGCTGCTTTGTTACGTAAAATAATCCTTTTCCTTGCAGATAATATTGGCAGCAGTATTTCTGCTACATCAATGGCAGGTACGCTTAGCAATGAAGGCTTAATAGATACAGAAACTCGTAAAGGCAAGCCCAGTACGCACACTATCCAGTCTTATGTAAACACTTTAACTGAAAGTTACTTTTTTTATGAAATTAAGCGCTTTGATATAAAAGGCAAAGAATTCTTAAGAACACTTGGTAAGTATTATATTGTCGATACCGGGCTTAGAACCTATTTGCTTGGCAACCGCGACCGTGATAGAGGACATATTTTAGAAAATGTTATTTACCTTGAACTTTTGCGGCGTGGTTACGATTTAGCCGTTGGCAAGGTTGATAATACCGAAGTTGATTTTATAGCAACAAAATATAACGAAAAATTATATATTCAGGTAACGGAAAGTTTGCAAGGAGAAGAAGTACGCAAGCGTGAATTAGCACCGTTGGAGAAAATACGCGATAATTACGAAAAGATTGTGCTATCTATGGATTTAAACAATGATGCTAATTATAATGGCATTAAATCATTAAATATAATTGATTGGCTGTTAGAAAATAATTAACATTGTTTATTTATATTAAAACCGCGAAGTTTAAGTTACTTCGCGGCTTTTCTATATACAAAAAGGCTGTGATGTTAATCACAGCCTTGTGTTTTGGAGCGGAAGACGGGACTCGAACCCGCGACACGAGGCTTGGGAAGCCACTGCTCTACCACTGAGCTACATCCGCATATTAAATTGCAGTAATAATTATAGCACAATTCCGTAAAACATTGCAACTCTGATACCTACTAAGTATATTAAAACAAGAAATTTATTTTATTAAAATAAATATTGAACTGCACTGCAAAAATTTTTTGTATAACTTTTTGAGTACAGTTCAAATCCAGTGGTTTCTTTTGTTTTATTTTTTCTTCTTTTTATCCTTATCCTTATCATTATCCCCAGCGTCATTGGCGTTGGCAATGGGTGCCCATTCGCGCAGAAGCTGGCTGCATGCGTTGGCGTAGCTGCCTGCGTCGCCGAAGCCTGCGGCGTAAGCGTCCTGATTATACACGGTTAAGAGCTGAATGTCCTCGTAATACAGCGTTGCGCTGCCGCCGTTATCGTACACAATAAAGCGGTACGGGTCAATGGGTCCGCGCTGGCGCGCCACATACAACGAACCTGCCAGCATATAGGCACGGTATTCAGGCTTGTCGTTACCGATTTTCTCGCTGATGTTAAAAGTCCAGTCGCCTTCATGTACGGTTGCCGTGCCGTCTTCATGCACGGTAATGTCCGGATGCGGGTCCAGTTTTTTAATCTGTTTCATCACGCGTTTCAGGCGTTCTTCCGGTTCCGGATGGCTGCTGAACAGGCCATAGCCCGGGTTGCCTTTTTCCTTGGACAAATCTTCCAGCTTGTTAATGGTCAGCACCATGCTGTACGGGTTGTAGCCCGCCGCCACGCACAAGTTAAAGCCTTCTTTGTCCGCGCCGCGTTCATCGGTACGGCTGTACCCTGCCGCCAAAGCCTGCGACGCCAACCCCGTCAGCCCCATATCGCCCTTGGTGGCAACTGCTAACAGCAAAGTCGTCAAAAGCTGTTTTTCAATCTGGTGCACAGTGTGCTTTTTAACAACGTGGCTTACCTCGTGCCCCAGCACGCCCGCCAGTTCAGCATCACTCGGCATGTAGTCAATCAAACCTTTAAACACATACACAAAGCCGCCCGGGCACGCTAAAGCGTTGACTTCGTCGCAGTTCAGTACCTTAAAGCTGTACTCCAAATCCTGCCTGTCACTGACGGCAACAAGGCTTTGCCCGATTCGGTTGACGCGCTCCTGCAATTCGTAGTCCTGCACCACGCCGTATTTCGCTTCCAGTGCCATCGCGGTTTCACGGCCCATTTCAATTTCCTGCTGCTTACTGATGATGCCCGCTTCTGCCGGAAGCACGCTGCCAAGCAGCAGATAGACGGCAAACAGCAGCCCGCCCAGTAATTTGCCTATATTTTTTAATGCCATTCAAATCTCTCCTTTTGCGCGCATGGCGGCGATTTCTTCCGTTGTATAGCCAAGCCCCGCCAGCACTTCGTCCGTGTGCTCGCCCAGATACGGTGCGCGGCGGCTGATTGCGCCCGCCGTTTCCGACAGTTTTACTGCCGGTTTTACATAAGTATAATTGCCAAAGTCTTCTTCCTTCGTCAGCAGCATATCGCACTGCTCCGTCGTTAAATCGCTGTCCAAAGCCTCAAGCAAAGTGCGGACAGGCGTTACGCAAAACTCGTCTTTGCCAATAAGTTCCAGCCATTCTGCCTGTGTTTTCTGCCGGAAGGCGTCTGCCAGAATCTTTTTCAGCTCTGCCGAATGGGCAAAATCAAACTGGCGGTCTTTTACTTCCGGTTTTTCAATCAGTTCGCACATCTTCTGCCAGAACTTCGGCTCAATCGTGCCGATGCTGAGCCAGCGCCCGTCCTTAGTCTGGTAAACGCTGTAATAGTGCGACGCCGTGCGCCCGAAGGAAGGCATGCCCGTTTCGCGGCAGCCGATGACGCTGCTGATACCGGTAATCTGCGTGTTGATGGCAGTGCTGTACAAATCAATATTCACCGCCTGCCCTTTGCCGGTGCGCTCACGCGCGAACAATGCCAGTAAAATGCCGCTGACAGCATTCAAGCTGCTGCCCAGCGCCGCCACCTGCACCGAAGGCACGCTGATATCCGTCCCATCCTCCTGCGCATCGACGCCAGCCAACCCGACAACGTTCAAATCGTGCGAAGGCATGTGCTTGTATTTGCCATCCGGCCCGAAGCCGGTAATGGAACAGTAAATAAGCCGCGGGTTAATTTTGCTGACTGTTTCGTAATTCAGCCCCAGCATTTTTAAATAGCCCGGGCGGAAGCCTTCCAGAAACACGTCGGCTTCTTTTAAAAGACGCAGCAGCACCTCACGCCCCGCCGGTGTTTTAAGGTTGACGGTAATGCCGCGTTTGTTGCGGTTCAGCATTAAATGCCAGTAGCTCATGCCCTGCTCTTTTTCCGGCGTAAAGCCGCGCGTAACGTCGCCCTTAACGTCCTCAACCTTAATTACATCCGCACCGAAGTCGCCCAGCGTCATACCGGCGTACTGCCCCGGCAGCCATTTGCTGAAATCTATAACCTTTATTCCGTTTAAAACCTGCATATAAAATCCCTCCAAAGGCTGCTTGCTATAAATATGCTTATATAATTCTACAAGGTCTGGCGTTTTCCTTTTTATCTTGCGGCGGCAAGTATAAATATGTATAATATTATTGTGGTAAAATTATAGCTGAAACTTTTGTCATTTTTATGTTTTGGAGTGATTTTAATGAACATTCATAAATTGACTTTGGCGGCGCTGCTCGTTGCTATCGGCGCTTTAAGCGCGCACATTGTTTACATCCCTGCGGGCGCTTCCAAGTGCTTTCCCGTCCAGCACGCCATCAACGTGCTGTGCGCCGTCATTTTAGGTCCGAAGGAAGCCGTTTCCGTCGCGTTCGTCATCAGCTGCCTGCGCAACATGGCAGGCACCGGTTCGCTGCTCGCCTTCCCCGGCAGCATGATCGGCGCGCTGCTGGCAGGCTTTGCTTACCGCCGTTTTAACAGCACCGGCGCGGCCATGGCCGGAGAAATTTTCGGTACCGGTATATTGGGCGGTCTTGCGGCGTGGGTTATTGCCTGGGCAATACTCGGCAGCAAAGCGGCAGCGTGGTTTTTTGTGCCACCGTTTTTAATCAGCACCGTCGGCGGCAGCATTATTGCCGGGCTTTTAATTAAAAGCGGCGTGCTCAGCCACATCATGCCAACGCAGCTTTCCAGCAAGGCAGGTAAATGATGGATTTTAACCTTGATAATTTACTTTCGCAAATTCTATACGTGCTCAGCGGTTTTTTCTTCGGCATTTTTGCCTCGCGTTACAGCGTGCTGGCATGGCGTGCCGTCCGCTCACGCGGATTATTGAGCGCTATTGTGCAGCTTTGCGTGCTGCTTCTGGCGTTCATCGTGTTCCCGCTGTTATTTTCAACCCGCACCGTGATGGGCAGCTTTGTGTATTACGCCGTACTGCTTTTCTTTTTCAGCAAGGGCATTAAGAGGTGAGATTATGAGTGAAGAAAAAACTTTAAAACTGGACGTGCCCATTGCCGAAAAATTTGTACAGCCCATGGCTGATACCTTTAAAGTGCTGGGCGACCCGACGCGCATCCGTATTCTGGCATTGCTTGCCGAAGGCGAAGCCTGCGTGACGAATATCGCGGATTCTTTGGAGATGACGCAATCCGCCATTTCGCATCAGTTAAGGCTTCTGCGCCATGCTGGGCTGGTCAAATTTACCAAAACCGGCAAAGAAGTGTTTTACAGCCTTGACGACCAGCATGTATTAACCCTGTTCGCACAGGCGCTGGACCACATCAAACATCGTGTATAAGCAAAAAGCAGGCATTAAGCCTGCTTTTATTTTATCTGTATCCGTTCACCCTGCGGCGCGGTGAGGAAGATATCTTTAATATGCACGCGCCCTTTAACGATTTCAAAAGCGTCGCTGGTTACTTCGCCCAGCGGCGTTTTTATTTTTACATCCGTAAATTGCAGCACGCCGTTCTGGTCGCTGAAGCTGCCGCTGATGCTTTCAAACGGTATCAGGCTGTAAGTGCCCGCACCGCCGGTAAAGCTGCCGTAAGTCAGCACATCGTGCGGATTGCCGTTGCAGCGCATTTTTAAATCCAGCTCCACGCGGCAGTTAATTTTACTGGTTTTGGCGGCGACGGAAGCCATTAAATCGTGCCCCAGCGCGTCAATGGTGTAAGCGCGGCTGTCAATGTCGTAAGTTCCCATCGCTTCCACAGTACCGCCGTAAATGCCGCCCGTCACGTTAGTAAAGTCGATATGCCCGTCCTCGTACAAAAAGTCGCCGTTCACCTTATAAAAACGCAGCGCCGGTATATTCAGCTCCGCAAATTCAATGCGCCCGTCAATAACAGGCCCTGCCAAAGGCCCGGTTGCATGCCCGTATACGCTGGCGGTGTCCTTAACCTTGCCCAGCCCCAGCGATTCCGGCACGACGTTTTTCAGAGACAGGAACAAATCGCACTGCGGCTCGCCGCCGTTAAGCAGCACCTTGCCGCTGATGCCAAGCTCGTCGCCAATCATCATGCCGCCAAGGTTATTCGCCGTAATTTTCAGCTTCAGCTCGTCCGCCTTTTCGCTGCGCGCAGCGATATTAACACCGCTTAACACAAAATAGCGGTGCCTGTAACTGGCGGTCAGCGTGCAGTTATTTATTTTTATGCTGCTCTGCGGCAGGTTATCCGGCAGGTTGATATGCAGCCCGCGTTTGCGCGGCTCTGCTGCACCTTCTGTTTTCTTTTCTGCCTTGGGCAAAAACGTTGGGCGCATTTCCTTATTAAAACGGATAGCAATAACCGGATTGTTCAGCTCCGCCTCCTGCAAGCTGCCCAGCTTAACGCTGCCGGTAACAACGTCCCACGGCTTAACCTTAAAATGCCCGTCCGGCACAAACACCACCGGCTCGCCGTCGGCGTCCAGCCATTTCAGCCCGCTAAAAGCTACGTTGCCCCACATATCGGCACTGATGCTTTCAACCGCCACACTGCCTTCCAGCAAATGTTGCCTCGCCATTTCGCGGTTAAAAATCTCCAGCGCCTTATCGCCCGCCATGCGGCACAGCCAAAAATAAGCGCCCGTCAGCGCCAGCGCGATAACGGCAAGCACGATATATAATTTGGGATGGTAAAATTTTTTCAGCATAACTACCTCGACATTATTATACCTTGATTATATTTTTAATCAGCCGTGCGCGTCAAGTAAAAAACGGCAGCCCAATTTACAGACTGCCGTTTATTTTATCTGCTTATGCAATTTATAAGTTTTACTTATGCCATTTGCAGTGGTCGGTTGCGCCGCTGAACTGGTTTAAACGGAAAGAGTTTTTCAGCGCAACGGTGATGAACTCCTTGGCTTCGGCCAGCGCGTCCTTAACGCTCAAGCCTTTGGCCAGCCCTGCGGTGATGGCCGCCGAGAAAGTGCAGCCTGCGCCGTGGTTAAAGCAGCCTTCCAGCTTCTTTTCCGCATTGACGGTGTAATCCTTACCGTCGTACAAAACGTCAACCGCTCCGTCGCTGTCATTGCGCGATCCGCTTTTAATAACAACATAACCTGCGCCCATCTGCTGAATACGGGCAGCCGCTTCTTTAATCTCGTCCAGCGTTTCCACTTTATCCATACCGGCAAGGTAAGCGGCTTCCAGCGTGTTCGGCGTAATAACGTCGGCACGGCTTACCAGCACCTCTTTAATCGCGGCGGCAGCGTCCGGCACCATAATTGCGTCAATGCCCTTGCACACCATAACGGGGTCGATAACCACGTTCTTCAAATTATATTTGTCAATCGTATCGGCAACAAGCTGCACCAGCTCCGCGCTGCCCAGCATGCCGGTCTTCATCGCGTCGATGCCGATGCCTTCCACAATCGTCTTAATCTGTTTTTCAATAACGTCCATGCCGATGGGGTACATCTCGTGTGCCCAGTCCTTCGGGTTCTGCGCCACAATAACGGTCAGCGCCGTCATGCCGTAAACGCCCATTGCCGTAAAGGTTTTTAAATCGGCCTCCATACCTGCACCGCCGCTGGTATCGCTGCCTGCAATAGTCATAGCCTTATGTAATGCCATTTTAAAGCCCCCAATATTACAAAAAAATTATGTTTTTAATACAGCTCTTATGATATACTAAAACTGTAATTAAAAAAATAGCCAGAATTTACATTTTTAAAGAGGACAGTTTTATGCTTATCACCCTGCCGCAGGCAAATGGCACCGCGCCGCTGTACCTGCGCTTAATCAACAAAATAAAACAGCAAATCCACAGCGGTGAAATCTCCACTGGTGAAAAAATGCCATCCCTGCGCCACCTGGCGGATGATTTGGGCGTCAGCCGCACTACGGCGGAAGCAGCCTACAACCAGCTTGTCGCCGAAGGCTACCTGCTTGCCGAGCCAAAGCGCGGCTACTTTGCCGCCGGTATCGCCGCCCGCCCCATGGCGGAAGTTGACTTGCCAAGCACGCCAACCAATAAAACACCGCTGCGTTACGATTTTGGCAACAACTACATCGACAGCAGCCTGTTCCCCGCCGCCGTGTGGAAACGCTGCCTTGGGCACGCACTGCAAAACGCGCCGCTGCTTGCCGGTTACGGCGACCCGCAGGGCGAACCCTACCTTCGCCAGACCCTTGCGCGTTACAGCCACGAAGCCCGCAGCGTCATCTGCACGCCGCAGCAAATCGTCATCGGTGCAGGCATACAAAGCCTTTTGCAAATACTGCTGGCCGTGCTTGATGAAGCCCCTCACGCCGTCGCCTTTGAAGAACCGGGCTTCACCAAAGCCGAACAGCTTTTTAAAACGGCGGGCTGGCAGGTCAGCCACTTCGATTCGGAACAGCTCACACCAAACCTGCCGCCGCTGTTATACGTCAGCCCCTCCAACCCGTACAAAGGGCGCTCGTTATCGCCGCAAGGCAGGCTGAACCTTTTGCAGTGGGCGCGCCAAAGCGGCAGCTACATTTTAGAAGACGACTACAACGGCGAGTTCCGCTATTTTACCCACCCCATTTCGTCCCTGCAAGGCATGAGCGGCGGGCAGAACGTAATTTACTGCGGCTCTTTCTCACGCATATTGCTGCCCAGCCTGCGCATCAGCTACCTGGTGTTGCCGCAAAGCCTGCTGCCCGCGTACAGCCGCGTTAAAAATTTGTACAACCAAACCTCGTCCAGCATCGAACAATTCGCGCTGGCAGAATTTATCGCATCCGGCAACCTGCGCCGCCACATCAAAAAAATGCGCCGCCGTTATGCAGTTAAAAACACGCTTTTACGCAGCGCGCTGGCCAAAATCTTCGGCGGCAAAATCAGCATCATGGCGTATGAATCCGGCCTGCATATCCGCTTAGCCGTGCATACCAACAGCACGGCACAACTGCTTGCACAGCAGGCAGCTAGTGCAGGCATCCACATTCTGCCCGTAAGCCCAAGCACCGCTTACGCGGATAACAAACCAGCCGCACCGGAGATTTTGCTCTCCTTCGCAGGCATCGCCGAAGACGATATAGAACCCGCATTGCAAGAACTGCAAAAAGTGTGGGATTTATAAACAAAAACAGGACTTTGACAAAATCAAAGCCCTGTTTTTTATTTGGTTAAGTTACTTACTTCTTCAACCCTGTAAACTCTTTAAAAATGGCAAGGATTTTTTCCACGTCATCCATATAAATTTCGCCGATGTTGCCGAGGCGGAAGGTTTCCGCATCGGTCAGCTTGCCGGGGTAGATTACATAGCCGTGTTCTTTTAAGTAAGCGTACATTTCCGCAAAGGTAAATTTGCAGTCCGCCGGGTAAAAGAAGGTGGTAATAATCGGCCCCTGATGGGCTTCGTCGATATAGGCCTTAAAGCCAAGTTCTTCCATGCCTTTGCGCAGGGCGCGGTTGGTCGCGGTGTAGCGTGCATTCCTTGCGGTAACGCCGCCTTCCGCTTTCAGCTCCTGCATGGCCTGTGCAAACGCCGCCACAACATGCGTCGGCGAGGTAAAACGCCATTTGCCGCCGTCGTTTTCCATAGTTTCCCACTGGGCGTATAAATCCAGCGACAGGCTGCGGGCGATGCCCTTGGTTTTCTTCAAGTCTTCAATATTGGCAATGATGAAGCTGAAGCCCGGCACGCCCTGAATGCATTTGTTGGCACTGCTTACAAGGTAGGTAATGCCAAGCTGCGGCACGTTAATATCCACGCCGCCGAAGCTGCTCATGGCGTCTACAATAAACTTTTTGTTATATTTCTGCGCCAACGCGCCGATAGAAGCAATGTCGTTCAAAAGCCCGCTGGTGGTTTCGCTGTGAACCATGGCGATGTGGGTAATGTTGCCGTCGCTTTTTAAAACGTCCTCCACAATCATCGGGTCGGGGATATGTGCGTAATCTTCTTCGTAAACCACGTATTTAATGCCGTGGTAGTCGCACATTTCCACCATGCGTTTGCTGTAAGCGCCGTTTTGCAGCACCAGCACCTTGTCCATACTGCTGATAACGCTGGAAAGCACGCTCTCCACGCCGAAGGTGCCGCTGCCCTGCATCAGCACGGTGGTGTATGCGCCGTTATCCGCATGGGCGAGCTTTAACAGCCCGCTGCGGATGCCCTGCGTCATGCTTTTGTAGTCTTCGTCCCAGGTGCAGCGGTCAATCTGCATCGCTTCCTTAACGGTTGCGGTGGTTGTCAAAGGGCCGGGGGTTAAAAGTTTGTAAGTGTTTTTGTCCATTTGGGTCACCTGATTTTAATTATTTTTTAATAAGTTCCTGATGTTTCTGCAAAAGTTCAACGGTCAGGGGCTCTTTGTAAACTTTCGGGTTAGCCGGTTTGTTGGCGTCGTCAACTTTTTCTCCTTCAAACAGCGCTACCGGGTAAATTTTTAAAAGTTCCGGGCGGGCGTTTTTGGCAATGCATTCGGCAATTTTCATAGCCTGTTCGTTTTCGGCAGCGTTTTTATCAACAACGGCAACAGCTTCCATCAGCATAAAGTTGCCTTCAACGGGGTCAACATAGTCAACCGGCAGGCCTTTGGCTTTATCGGCCACAGCCTGATGGCGCAAACCAAAACCTACTGCAACTTCGCCTGCGCGGATTTTTTTCAGCGGGCCGGAGCCGGATTTTTCAAGATGCGGCATAGCGTTGGCTTCGATTTGTTTCATGATTTTGGCGCCTTCTTCGTCGCCGTATTCGTTAAGCACGGCCTGGGTCATCAGCCATGCGGTGGAAGAACCCATGATATCAGGCACGGAGATATGGCCTTTGTACATCGGGTCGGCCAGGTCTTTAATGGCTTTCGGCATCGGCAGGTTTGCTTTTTTAAGTTCTTCGGTGTTTACAAACAGTGCGCCGCAGTTACCGATATCGGGAATGTAGAAGTTAGGATGTTCAACAACCGGTTTAACGGGGTCTTTAATTTCCAAAAACATCGGGCTTTTTTTCTGCACGCTGTCCAGATAGTAGCTGGTCATGTTTACAACGTTGGCTTCGATGTTTTTGCCTTCAGCGGCCAGCTTGCCGCCCAGTTCGGAAGTACCGAAGGATTGAAGAATGTATTTGCCTTCAAAGCCGTTTTTATCAAGCGCGGCTTTAAAAGCAACCTGCGCTTCTTCGTCGGCGTTGGTGTAAATTACGGTTTGTTTTACGTTGGCAGCTTCTTTGGTTTCGCTGCCGCCGCAGCCTGCAATGCCTACGGCAAGACAGCCGATCATCAGGGCGGTGCTCATCAGTTTAGCAAAATTTTTCATTGGTGTTCTCCTTTGCGTTGAATAGATTTTTGATTTTTTTATACAGAGGGATTTCCTCCTGTTCAGCAAGCATGTCGAAGAAGGTTTTTGCCACCACGTTGGTAAAGAAAATTAAGAGCGACAGCACAAAGACGGCGTCAAATTTTTCAAAGTATTGCAGCTCCTTTATTTTGGTGGTAATAACCATCGTCCGCGCGCCTGCCAGAAAAACAATGGCGCTGATTGTTACCATGGCGTTGACGAAAAAGTAGCTCAGCATCTGGCAGATTGTTGCCCGCGAATTGGGGATTACTACTTTGATAACCGTTTTCAGCCAGGTATCGCCCATTAAAAGGCCCGTCGTTTCCCAGCTTTCATTCATTTTGGAAAGCGACGATTTTATCATTAAATACGGCGTGGTAAAAAAGTGCAGGATGTTGGCGATAATCAAAATGGCAAACGTGCTTTGCAGCGGCGTGCCCGAGAAAATAAAGATAAACGCAACGCCAAGCACCATGCCCGGCACCGTATTGGTAACCATGGCGATAACATCCATAATGATTTTGCAGTATTTATTTAAATCGCTGCGCGCGTTAACCATGGCCGCCGCGTAGCATAAAACCGTGCCCAACACCGCCGTTATGCCTGCCACCATCAGCGAGTTGGCGTAAACGTCAACCAGTGCGCTGTCGCTGAACACGCGCTTTAAGGTATCCAGCGTGAACACCGGCTGGTACGGCCAGCTTTTTACAAACGGCACAATAAACATAATGGCGAAAACCGAAACAAACAGCAGCGTCACCGCCGCAAAGAACAGGCTGAAAGCGCCGTCGCGCACAAAGGAGCGCTGCACATCGTAACGGCTGATTTTATTGTAACGGAAGTTGAATTTTTCCATGTAGCGCAGCAGCATTACGCTGATAATGGAAGGTACCAACATCGCCATGGCGATTACACTGCCGCTTTCAAAATCGGGCAGCGCGCCCATCATCTTCATGTACAGCTCAACGGCAATTACCTCGTATTCGCCGCCGATGGAAACCGGAATACCGAAATCCGTAAAGCTGAGGAAGAACGACAGGATGAACGCCGCCATCAGGCTGCCCAGAAGCGGGCGCACGCTCGTCATCCAGAAGGTACGCAGCGGGCTGTCGCCCATAATTTTGGAAACCGTGATGAAGTTCTTATCAATATAGAAAAAGGCGTTGTACAAAACAAGAAACGCCGGCGGCAGGGTGTACACAATGTAGGAGATGAGCAGGCCCCAGAAGCCGTAAATCGGGAACAGCTGCTCGCCGATAAGCTTTGTTACCAGCCCCTGTTTGCCGAAGGAGTAAATAACGGCAAAACCGTAAGTAATGGAAGGCAGGAACATCGGCATCATAATGATGAGCTGCAAACCTTCTTTTATTTTGCCCGGTATGCGTGTTAAATGCAGCCCGTAAGCCAATATAAATGCAACAACAACGGTTATCGCCGCCTCCAGCGCTGATATTACAAAGCTGTTGCGGAACGCTTCGACAAAAGTTGCGTCCGTTAAAATGCGGCTGTAATTGGCAAGACCGATTGCATTGCCGCTTTGCAGCGATTTATAAGCCAGGTTTGCAAGCGGCACGCCTAAAAAGAAGGCAAAGGCAATGCAGACAAACCAGAAGCAGAATTTCAGTTCAAAACTTTTCCTGTTCATCTTGCAACCCCTGCAACAGCAGCCGGCATATTATCGCCGAAAAGGCGGAAAATGTTATCGCGCTTAATGCGCAGCTGCGAAAGGATAAAGTTTTCGACAAACTGGGTGCGCGGCGCGTTGACGATAACGTGCGGCTGGTCGTACTGGGAAATTTGCCCTTCGTTGATAATCAGCACCTTGTCGGACAGCGTCAGCGCTTCTTCCGGGTCGTGCGTAACGATGATGGTCGTTAAATGGTACTGCTTGGCAATCAGCTGGATGCGTTCTTTAATGGACTCTTTGATAACGCCGTCCAGCGCGCTCAAAGGCTCGTCCAGAAGCAGAATTTTCGGTTTCATCACCAGCGTGCGTGCCAGCGCCACCCTTTGCTTCTGCCCGCCGCTCAGCTGGTCAATGCGTTTGTTTAAATGCTCCTTCAAGCCCAAAAGCTCAATCAGCTCTTTTACTTCGTCCGGCGTGGAGATATTCGGCTTGTTGCGCAGCCCGTAAACGATGTTTTCGTAAGCATTCAGGTTCGGGAACAGCGCGTAATCCTGAAACACGATATTAAAGCCGCGGTCCTTCATAGGCACGCCCGTTAAATCCTTACCGTCAAAAACAATGCGGCCGCCGTCAATTTCCGTCAGCCCCAGAATAGCGTTTAACAAAGTGGTTTTGCCGCTGCCGGAAGGTCCTAAAATAGAAACTATTTCGCCGTCGTTAATATCCAGCGAAATTCCGTCAAGGATGACCTTGCCGTCATACGATTTGTGGATATCCTGTAATTGCAGCATTTTTCAATCCTCCGTAATCTGCCTAAAACTGTTATAACTTTGCGTCTTCCCCACTATTGTAACTAAGCAAAAATCGCTCTGCAAGGGCATTTACAGCCTTTTAACCATACTTTGCAGAGGTTTTACATTACTAACAAAAACGCAACAAGCGCTTAATAAATCTTTACCAAAAACAAAAAATTTGCCGTAAAATGCCGCAAAAAAAAAGCAGGCAGTGCTTTAAACACTGTCTGCTTCTGCTGTTTACTGCAAATATGCTGTTATACGTTAAAGCGGAACTCTACCACGTCGCCGTCCTGCATAACGTAGTCCTTGCCTTCAAGGCGCACAAGCCCTTTGTCGCGTGCTGCCGCCTTGCTGCCGCAAGCCACAAGGTCGTCGTAGGATACAATCTCGGCACGGATAAAGCCGCGTTCAAAATCACTGTGGATTTTGCCTGCCGCCTGCGGTGCCTTGGTGCCCTGCTTAATCGTCCACGCACGGCTTTCCGTTTCGCCTGCGGTTAAATAAGTCATCAGTCCCAAAAGCTTAAAGCCCGCTTTGATTAAACGGTCAAGGCCGGTTTCTTCAAGCCCTGCCATTTCCAAAAACTCTTTTGCTTCGTCGTCGGGCAGCTCGGCAATTTCCGATTCCATTTTGGCGGATACGGTAATGGTTTCCGCACCTTCTTCGGCGGCATATTTCATAACTGCCTGCACATGCGGATTCTGTTCCGGCGTTGCCACTTCGTCTTCAGCTACGTTGGCAACATACAGCACCGGTTTCATCGTCAGTAAGTGCAGCTCGGTCAAAAATTCCTTTTCTTCATCGGTTAAGCCCAAACGGCGCGCCGGGATTGCTTCGCCAAGGCCTTCCATAACCTTATCCAGCACGGCTTTTTCTACCGGCACTTTTTTATCGCCGGTTTTAAGCAGCTTAACAAGGCGTTCCTGGCGTTTTTCCACGGTTTCCATATCGGCCAGGCACAGCTCGGTGTTGATGATTTCAATATCGCGCAGCGGGTCGATGCTGCCTTCAACGTGGGTAATATTGCCGTCTTCAAAGCAGCGCACAACCTGTGCAACGGCATCAACCTCGCGGATATGCGCAAGGAATTTGTTGCCGAGGCCTTCGCCTTTGGACGCACCCTTAACCAGCCCTGCGATATCGACAAAGCGCATCGCCGCCGGTACAATCTTTTTGGATTTGAACATCTCGCCCAGCACGTTTAAACGCGCGTCCGGCACATCTACAACGCCGACGTTCGGCTCAATGGTGCAGAACGGGTAGTTGGCGGCTTCCGCACCAGCCTTGGTAATAGCGTTAAACAAAGTGCTTTTGCCGACGTTAGGCAGGCCGACAATACCTACTTCTAAATTTGTACTCACATCTATCGCTCCTTAGGTTTTCAATCTTACTATCTTATTATTTTACAATAATTACCGCTAAAAAGCAAAAGAAAGCAGCATTTTTACTCCTCTGCCTGCAATTTATTGCTTGCCGCAACAAGCTTATCAAAATCCGAATTTATTTTCTGCGTTTTGTTGAACTCATTATATTCTGCAATGGCTTTAGCATCCGCCTGCTTTTTGCTTATTTTGCCGTTGTCCTTCAACACCTGATAGCGGCGGAAAGCTAAAAATTCATTCACGCTGGCGGCAAATTCTGCCATAGTAAATGTGTTTTCGCGCTCCACTAAATCCTCAACATAATCAAAATAACCGGTAATGGCACGCTCCAACCTGCGGATTTGCTCCTCCGACAGATAGTTTTTGGCAACAGTTACATCGCTTTTTAAAATACGCCCGCCCGGCGCAGTCTTCCATGTCGTCAAACCCATATGCTCCTGCGTATGGTCAGCCCTGCTGTAAATAATCTCCGCCGCCGTCTGCCCTGCAATGGCATAATGAAATTTATTCTGCACCATAGCATAAAACTGTCTTGTTATTTCGGCTTTAGAGTCGTAATCAATACTGCACTCAGCAAAAATATCCGTAATCTGCTGCCAAATTCTTCTTTCGCTGGCGCGGATAGAGCGGATTCGTTCCAGCAATTCACGAAAATAATCCTTGCCGAAAGCGGTTTTGCCCTGTTTTAAACGCTCATCATCAAGCACAAAACCTTTTTTGATGTATTCCTTCAAAATCTGCGTCGCCCAGATACGGAACTGCGTCGCCTTTTGCGAATTTACGCGGTAGCCAACGGAAATGATAGCGTCGAGGTTGTAAAATTTAGTCTTGCGGCGCACATCCCTGTTTCCTTCTCGTTGAACTACCGAGAATTCCTCGGCAGTTGAAATTTCGTCCAGTTCGCCGTCATTATAAATGTTTTTCAAATGTAATGAAATATTATCGGTTGAACAGTCAAACAGCTCCGCCATTGCTTTCTGCGTCAGCCACAGCGTTTCATCCTTCACTATCACATTAACTTTTATGTTTTCGTCCGGTGTATTATAAAGCAAAAACTGAATTTCGTTCATGGTTTACCTCGCTGCATATAGTTATAGCTTTATTATAACATAACCACCAAATATCTAAGAACCAAAAAAAATACCCGCAGCTGTTGAAGCTGCGGGTAAATTGCAATTTAAATCAACGCAGTTTATTTTTAATGAAAATGAACGTCCTTTCAATAGTGTAGGCAAAGACGAACACCAAAAGTATGGCTACGCCTGCCGTACCGTATTCATAGCCCTGAATGCTGCGGGAGATGATAAAGCCGATACCGCCCGCACCAATCATGCCCAAAATAGCACATTCGGAAAAGTTTATTTCAAAGCGCATGGCAATCCACGCTACCAGCTGCGATAAAGCCGCAGGCAGCACCGCGTTAAAGAATACGCCGATTCTGCCAACGCCGGTTGCTTCAAGCGCTTCAATAGTTTCTGCCGGTATGCTTTCAAAGCTTTGGGCAAAAGCCCTTGTAAAAAACGCCGTTGTGTGTACGCACAGCCCCGCAATACCGGCGGCAGGTCCCATACCGAGGCATACCATCATTAAAAGCACCCATACCGGGGTAGGCACGGCGCGCAAAAACGTAAACCACGACTGCACCAGTATGGCCAGCCAGCGCATGCCGAAAATGTTTTCGGCGGCAAACATGCCGAAGAACAGCCCCAGCACAACGCTGTACAAAGTAGAAAGCACTGTTATGCAGATGGTTTCCCACATTGCCTCGCTGATTAAATCCATAAATTTAAAATCGAACTGCGCCAGACGGTAAAACACGGTGCCGATATCGGGCACGCGCCCCAATATTTTAACCCAGTCGATTTCAAGGTAAACAAGGCTTAACAGGCTCAAGAGCAAAGTACCTGCCATAAAAAACGGTATGGCCTTGTTCTTATCAATACAACCGGTTTTAATTTTATTATTATAGCCGTAGCGGATAATTACCTGCGGCGTTACATTAACCACATTGCCCTTCATCGTTCCAGTTCCTTTCTGAGCGTTCCTGTAATCCTGTCAACAATAATTACCACCGCCGCAATAATCAGTATAATGCTGAACGCCATGTGGTAATTAAACGATTTGATGTAGGAGAATAATACCATGCCTACACCGCCGCCGCCAACCATGCCGACGATGGTGGACGCCCTGACATTAACTTCAAGGCAGTACAAAAACCACGCCAGAAAGCCGCTGATGCAGCTCGGCACAATGCCGTGCGCCACACGCTGCCAGAAGCCTGCGCCAACCGCCTGCAAACTTTCAAGGCAATCGACGGAAATGTCTTCCATTGTTTCGGTAAATGCCCTGACCATAAAGGCAAAGCTGGTAATCAGCAGGGCAAAAAAGCCGACGCCGGTGCCGATACCCAGCGACGAGAACAGAATAAACGCCCAGACCAGCGCCGGAATATTGCGCAAAAACGTAGCAAAACCGCGCACAAATTTAGCCATTTTCGGGAACGGCGACACCAGCTCACTGGCAAACAATGCCGTAAAAAACGCAAGTATACCGGCAATGGTGGTAGATGAAATTGCCATAGCTATCGTAACCAGCACACTGTCGGTAATAATCGTCAGCCTGCTACCCACAGGGATTTCCGGCGGGAAAAAATCTTCCGCCAGAAAAATCCAGAACTGGTCAGAATTACTGATAACGCTGAAAGGCGAAAAGCCTGTAAAATAACTGCAAATGCCAAACAGTACGGCAATTACGGCAAAGAATACGTCATAAACTCTTTTTTCAGCAGGCGACATAATCGAAATGCTGCGTTTCATGCTCTGCTCCTCCGATTAAATTGGCACTGCCGGTACCGTAAATCTTTTCGACGACATCTTCCGTCAGTTCATCCGGCGTACGTCAAATACTATCGTACCTTTGGACAGGCCGATAATGCGGGTTGAATATTTTTTGGCGACGTCAAGCTGATGTAAATTAACGATACAGGTAATGTTTTTGGTTTTAACAAGCCCTGCCAGAATATCCATAATATTTTTGGCGCTGGAAGGGTCAAGCGAAGCAATAGGCTCATCGGCAAGCAGAATTTTAGGCTGCTGCATGATTGCGCGGGCAATGCCTACGCGCTGCTTCTGCCCGCCGGAAAGGTCGGAGGCACGGTTGTAACAGAACGCGCCCAGCCCCATTTCCTCCAGCAGTTTAATGGCACGCAGCTTTTGTTCTTCCGGGTAAATGCCCAGAATGCCTTTAATTCCGTCCAGATAACCGAGGTAACCGTGCAGTACGTTTTGCAGAACGGAAAGACGGTATACAAGGTTGTAGTTCTGGAAAATCATGCCAACCTTGCGGCGTACGGCACGCAGCTTTTTGCCGCCGATATTCGTAATATCCTCGCCGTCCAGCAAAATTGCACCGTCAGATACATCAATCAGGCGGTTAATCGTACGCAGAAGCGTGCTTTTGCCGCTGCCGCTCGGGCCGATGACGGATACCAGTTCACCTTCGCCGATTTCCAGCGAAATGCTGTGCAGGGCATGAACATTATTACTGTAATATTTATTTACGTTTTCAAACTTCAAAACAGTCCCCATAAAAATCCCTCCCGCCTTACGGCGCAATCAAAACCACCGGCGTAGCCGGTGGTTTGTCATTTACCGCCTTAAAGGCTATTCTACTAGCTACGCCTAAAAGG
>CALXRU010000011.1 GCA_944390935.1 Acidaminococcaceae bacterium | reverse complement strand
AACGTGCCAGCGAGCCTTCGCAAAGTATGTGACCGGGCAGGGAACATACTTTGCGTATAGATAGCTGCCTACATTATTGATTAATCTCGTTTAATTATGATAGAATTAACACATCATATTATACAAATGCGGGAGCCGTTTATGATTAAAATTCTTTTTATTTGCCTTGGCAATATTTGCAGGTCGCCGATGGCAGAGTTTTTATTAAAAGATATGGTTAAAAAGCGCGGTATTGCCGGTGACTTTTACATTGCTTCGGCAGCGACGAGTACTTATGAAATTGGTAATCCTGTACACCGAGGGACGCGGGTTAAGCTGGCGCAGTACGGCATCAGCGTCGCGGGCAAAACAGCGGTGCAGCTTACCAAAGAAGATTATGCCAGATACGATTACCTGATTGGCATGGATACGGCAAATATCCGTGATATTATGCGCATTATTGGCAGCGACCTACAGCACAAGGTATACAAGCTTTTGCAGTTTGCCGGCAGTGAACGCAATATTGCTGACCCGTGGTATACCGGCAATTTTGATGTTACATATGACGATATTTACGAAGGCTGCACAGCTTTATTGGATTATTTGCAAAATAAAACTATTGTTTAAGCGCAATCTTATGGGCTCCGACGTGAGCCAAAGAGGCAGGTCTTTAAACAATAGTTCTTACAACAATTATATCAGCCGTAATATTTATTTACAACGCCTTGCTTAAGCAGGGCTTTTTTATTTGTGCAATTGCCTTAAAATGTTATAATAATGATATTGAATACCGCAGAAATAATTACATGATTAAAAAATTTTGATTACTTATTTGGTTTGATTACAAGAAGGTGCAGTAATGAAAATTATCGATGCGCACATGCATTATTTTAATGTTGACGGTTTTAAAGAGGTCGCCGCTAATGCGGGTTACGAAAATACTGCCGCCTGCTGGCAGCAGATTTGCAAAGAAAACAACATTGTTTTCAGCGTCGCTATGGGCAATACGGAAGACGTGCCCAGCCGTTTCGGCGGCATCAGCCCCAGGCTGATTGATTTAAACGCGCCGTTTGACGACAATGTTTACAGCCAGCCGCACAACATTGGCTACTGCCTTGGCGTTAAAAGCGAGCTTATTACGATAGAGAACGCCGAAAAGACTGCGCTGGAATTTGAATACTACGCTAAAAAACCGCAGTGCCTCGGCATTAAAATTTACCCGGGCTACCGCCCTGTTTATATTTACGATAAGCGTCACTGGCCGCTGTTTGAACTGGCGCGCGCCTATGATTTGCCGGTTGCGGTGCATACGGGCGATACTGCTATGGCCGAAGCGCGCCTGCGTTACGCGCATCCGCTGACGGTTGACGAAGCCGCCGTCGATTTTCCGGACGTGAAATTTGTCATCTGCCATTGCGGCAACCCGTGGTTTGCCGATGCTACCGAAGTCGCTGCCAAGAACCCCAATGTGTATATTGATTTATCGGGCTTGCTTGAGGGTATACCCGGCGCCGGTTTTTACGATAAGCAAAAGGCGTATTTTGATTACCTCGCCCTGTGGCTGAATTATCTGGGACGTTGGGATAAGCTGATGTACGGCAGCGACTGGCCGTTGGTAAACATCCACGATTATATTGCGATTTTAAGCCGCGTTGTGCCGCAGGAGCACCACGAGGAGTTTTTCTATGCCAATGCGCTGAACGTGTACAGCCGCATTAAAAATTTGCTGCAGTAAGTTAACTTATTTTTCATAAAAGGTTGACGTAAAACGCCGCCGATAATATAATAGTTAAGTAAATACATTTTGTTTGAGGTTGTTATGCAGAATTTAATTGAAATAAAAAATCTGGAGCATGTCTATACCGATACGGACGGCAACGAAGTCAAAGCGCTGGACGGCGTAAGCCTTGACATTGCGCGCGGCGAGTTTGTGGCAGTAATCGGTGCGAACGGCAGCGGCAAATCTACACTGGCGCGCCATTTAAACGCCCTGCTTTTGCCAACTGCGGGCAAGTGTATTGTTGCCGGTATGGATACGGCTGACGACGATAATTTGTGGAACATCCGCCAGCACGTCGGTATGGTGTTCCAGAACCCGGATAACCAGATTGTGGCAGCGGTGGTGGAAGAAGACGTTGCCTTCGGACCGGAAAACATCGGTGTGCCGCCGCAGGAAATACGCACCCGTGTGGATAATGCGCTGGCTGCCGTTGGCATGACGGATTACGCCAAACACGCGCCGCATTTATTAAGCGGCGGGCAAAAACAGCGCGTGGCCATTGCCGGTGTACTTGCGCTTGAGCCGGACTGCATTGTGCTGGACGAGCCGACCGCGATGCTGGACCCGCGCGGCCGCAGCGAAATAGTCGGCACCGTTAAAAAGCTGAACCGCGAAAAGAAAATTACCGTTGTTTACATAACGCATTATATGGAAGAAGCCATGCAGGCCGACCGCATCATTGCCATGGAGGGCGGCAGAATAAAAATGCAGGGCACGCCCAAAGAAATTTTTGCCTGTGTAGAGGAGCTGCACGCTATGGGGCTGGAAACCCCGCTGGCAGCACAGGCAGCTTACGACCTGCGCCAAAAGGGCGTAAAACTGCCGCAGGGCATTATCGACGACGAGGAGCTGACGGAGGAATTATGCCGTTAAATTTGCAAAACGTAACATTTACATATATGAAAGGCACGCCTTTTGAAAAAACGGCGCTGAGCGACGTCAGCCTGCAAATCGAAAAAGGCGAATTTGTCGCCGTTATCGGGCATACCGGCAGCGGCAAATCCACGCTGGTGCAGCATTTAAGCGGGCTTTTGCACCCCGATAAGGGCAGCGTAACCGTGGACGGCGTAAACTTAAACGCTAAAAACGCTGCCGCCAAAAAAGCGCGCAACTCTGTCGGCATGGTCTTTCAATACCCAGAACACCAGATTTTTGCCGAAACCGTTTACGAAGATATCGCCTTTGGGCCGCGCAATAAAGGCCTTGGACCTGATGAAGTTGACCGCGCCGTGCGTGACGCTATGGCTTTTGTCGGGCTTGATTTTGACAGCTTTGCCAAACGCTCCCCATTCCGCTTAAGCGGAGGGCAGATGCGCCGCGTAGCGATTGCCGGTGTAATTGCCATGGAGCCGGACTATCTGATTCTGGACGAACCTTCGGCAGGGCTTGACCCGCGCTCGCGCGACGCTGTTTTTAAAGAGGTAATGGCGCTGTACAAAAAACGCGGCATTGCCGTAATTTTGGTAACGCATAATATGGAAGAAGCAGCGCGCTACGCCTCGCGCCTGCTGGTAATTTCCGGCGGGCAGGTTATTCTGGACGGCGTGCCGCACGACATTTTTACCAACCACAAAGATGAACTGCTGGCAGCTTCCATGGACGTGCCGCCAGTGTACAAGCTGGCAGACTGCCTTAACGCCCACGGTCTGCCTGTAGAGCGCACGCCGGAACTGGCAGCTTTGGAAAAACAGATACTGGAATTGAGGAGGGCAAAACATGCTGACTGACATCACCTTAGGGCAGTATTACCCCGGCAATTCCGTCATCCACAAGCTGGACCCGCGCGCCAAAATCATTGCGACGCTGCTGTTCATCGCCGCCATCTTTTTTGCCGACAGCCTTCTTTCCTACGGCGTTCTGGCGCTGTTTGTGGCAGTGGTTATCGGGCTTTCGCGCCTGCCGGTGCTGATGGTGCTGCGCAGCGTCAAACCGCTGTGGATTATCATTGTGCTGACGCTGTTCATCCACGCCTTTACCGGCGAAGGCAAGGACGTTTTATACCAGTACAGCTTTTTGCGCCTGACAACCGAAGGCATTATCATGGGCATAAAAATGTCGCTGCGGCTGGTGTTTTTGCTGCTCATCTCATCAATTTTAACCTTCACCACGTCGCCGATTGTGCTGACGGACGGTATCGAAGCGTTGCTGCGCCCGTTTAAATGCATCGGCGTGCCCGCGCACGAGCTGGCAATGATGATGACGATAGCTTTGCGTTTTATACCGACTTTAATAGAAGAAACAGACCGCATTATTAAAGCGCAAACCGCGCGTGGTGCGGATTTTGACAGCGGCAGTCTTTTGCAGCGCGCAAAAAACATGTTGCCGATACTGGTGCCGCTATTTATCAGCGCGTTCCGCCGTGCGGATGAACTGGCAATTGCCATGGAAGCACGCTGTTACCGCGGCGGCGAAGGGCGCACGCGCATGCACGAACTGGCCTATAAAGCCAAAGATTTCATTGCCCTGGCAATAATTATCCTTTTAATTGCTGTGCTGGCAGTTATGCGCTGGGGGCTTGGCTTATGAGGACATTAAAACTTACAGTTGCCTACGACGGCAGCGGTTACCACGGTTTTCAGCGCCAGCCGCGCGATTTAACCGTTCAGCAGGTGCTGGAGGAAGCATTATCGCGCATTACTGGCGAAGAAGTAACGGTTGCCGGCAGCGGCAGGACGGACAGCGGCGTGCACGGCAAAGGGCAGGTTGTGTCGTTTGCAACGGAGTGCCCTATACCGGCAGCCAACGTAAAAAAAGCTATGAACAGCATCCTGCCGCCGGATATTACGGTGCTTAAATCCGAAGAAGCCGAAGCAAGCTTCCATGCCCGTTACAGTGCCAAATGGAAACGCTATTGCTACCGCATCGTGCTGAACGATGAATACGACCCGTTTATCCGCAACTATGCGTGGCAAATGCAAAACACAAAATTAAACGTAAATTTAATGAATGAAGCGGCAACTATGCTTTTGGGCACGCATGATTTTTCCTTTTTCCGCTCAAGCGGAAGCGTGCAGACGTCGCCCGTTAAAACAATTTATAAAGCGATATGGCAGGAAACCGCGCCCGGCAATTTGCTGTTTACCATTGAAGGCGACGGCTTTTTGTACCGTATGGTGCGCAACATTGTTTGGAACCTTGTTGAAGTCGGCCTTGGCAACAAAACCGCTGCGCGTTTTAAAGAAGAACTTGACAGCGCCGAGCGGCATTTTAAAATATCGCCCGCGCCGCCGCAGGGGCTTTACCTTGATTATGTAGGCTACAGCGAATATTTGCCGCAAAAAGCGATAAATAGGCTTGACAAACGCCCAGCAGGTGTATAAAATATATATACGTGATTTTGTGACGTATCTTATTAGCCCCAAGAGAAGTTAACAAAGCACACTGAACAGGAAATAATTTAGGAGGGACATAAGGATGAAATCTTTTATGGCTAACCCGTCCAACATCGAACGCAAATGGTACGTTGTTGACGCAGCTGATAAAACTCTCGGCCGTCTTGCCGCAGAAGTAGCAAAAATCCTTCGTGGAAAACACAAACCGACTTTCACTCCGCATATGGATACCGGAGATCATGTAATCGTAATCAATGCAGATAAAGTAGTTCTGACCGGCAAAAAACTCGTTCAGAAAACTTATTTCCGTCACAGCGGCTATCTTGGCGGCACCACCTTCACTACCGCTGGTGAAATGCTTGCCAAAAACCCTGTAAGAATGGTTGAACTCGCCGTTAAAGGCATGATTCCGCATAATCGTCTTGGCAGCAGAATCTTCACCAAACTGCATGTATATGCAGGTGCTGAACATCCGCATGCAGCACAGAAACCCGAAGTACTTGAAATTAACGTAAGATAATAACCGGAGGAGGAAACGTAAATGGCAGTAGTTACTTATAATGCGACCGGCCGTCGCAAATCTTCAGTTGCACGCGTTCGCCTGGTTCCGGGTGAAGGTAAAATCATTATCAACCAGCGTGAGCTTGACGATTATTTTGGACTGAAAACTTTGGAATTAATCGTAAACCAGCCGCTTGAACTCACCGAAACCAAAGGCAAATACGATGTACTCGTAAATGTTATCGGCGGTGGCGTATCCGGCCAGGCAGGCGCAATCCGTCATGGTATTGCCCGCGCTCTCCTGAAAGTTGACGAAGAATTCCGTCCGGCTCTTAAAAAAGCAGGTTACCTTACTCGTGACCCGCGTGAAAAAGAACGCCGTAAATATGGCTTGAAGAAAGCCCGTAAAGCAAGCCAGTTCTCCAAACGCTAATATTTGGATATTGTGCGAAACCAAAACCCCAAGGCCTATGGCTTTGGGGTTTTCTATTTCTAAAAGACGGAATAGAAAGTTTTTCACATAAGCTTTGCTTTTATAAAGCAGGAGAGGCCTGAATAATGCCGAAATTATTATAATACAATAAAAGTTAAAGCGATTGTTTGGAGGCAAGACAATGAAAAACTATGCTGAACAAAATGAAATAATGTATCATGTTGGATTATCGCGTGAGATGCTGCAAGGCGCGGAATATGCGCTGCTGCCGGGTGACCCGGGCAGAGTGGAAATGCTTGCCAAAGCTATCGGCCCGGCGCAGTTTTTGGCGGCGCACCGCGAATACACGAGCTGGCTGGCAGATGTTGAGGGCAAAAAAGTGCTGGTATGTTCTACCGGCATGGGTGGCCCTTCCGTCGCTATCGGCTTGGAAGAATTGGCGCGCCTTGGCATTAAAAACTTTATCCGCGTCGGTACGACGGGCTCGATACAGGAGCATGTCAACCTTGGCGACGTTATTATTAACAACGCCGCTGTGCGTCTGGACGGAACTTCCGCACATTATGCGCCGGTAAACTTCCCCGCCGTGGCGGATTTAAAACTGACCAACGCTTTGGTTTATACTGCCGAAGAACTGGAAATTCCGCATCACGTTGGCATTTCGGTATCTTCCGACACCTTCTGGCCGGGGCAGGAGCGTTACGACAGCTTTACAGGCTATGTTTGCAACGCGCTGCGCGGAACTTTGAAGGAGTGGCAGCAGTTGGGCGCGCAGAACTATGAGATGGAAACGGCAACTCTGTTTGTTGTGGCGCAGGCCTTTGGGCTGCACGCTGCTTCCATCTGCGGCGTTGTTGCCAAACGCACGGAAAGCGAAAGCGTGGCGCCGCCTGATGTTTACGCGCTGGCAAGCGAGCGTTTTTGCAATGTGGTCAGCCATGCGCTGCACGTCCTTTTAAGGGAGGAATAATTATGGCAAGGGCAATAATTTTGCTGCTTGATTCGTTCGGCATCGGCCATGCGGCAGATGCGGAACGTTTTGGCGATAAAGGCGCGGATACGCTGGGGCATATTTGTGAATGGATGGCGGCGAACCGTAAAAATGCGGATGGCAGCCCGAAGCTTTTGCACCTGCCCAACTTATCGGCACTGGGGTTGGAAAAAGCTGCTGAGCTGAGCCGCGGGCAGAAACTTGCGCACAGCATTGGCGGAGCAGAAACTATAAAAGGCGCTTACACCTACGCGCAGGAAATCAGCCGCGGCAAGGATACTTTAAGCGGTCACTGGGAAATGATGGGCGTACCGGTCGATTTTGAATGGGGTTACTTCCCCGATAAGCCGAAGTGCTTCCCGCAGGAGCTTGTTGACGCAATTATCCGCGAGGGCGCGCTGCCCGGCGTACTGGGTGAAAAGCACGCCAGCGGCACGGAAATTATTAAGGAGCTGGGCGAGGAGCATGTTAAAAGCGGCAAGCCGATAATTTATACCAGCGCGGACAGCGTGTTGCAGATTGCCGCGCACGAGCAGGCCTTCGGGCTGGAGCGCTTGTATGATTTGTGCAAGATTTGCTACAAGCTGGTTAAGCCTTACCGCATTGCGCGGATTATTGCGCGCCCGTTTGTGGGCAGTTGTGCCGCTGATTTTGTGCGCACCGGCAACAGGCACGATTACGCCGTGCCCGCGCCAGAAGCGACACTGCTTGACAAGCTGACGGAGGCGGGCGCCAATGTGTACGCCGTTGGCAAAATTGCCGATATTTTTGCGCACCGCGGCATAACCAAACACTACCCGGCGGCGGGGCTGGAAGTTATTTTTAACGCCAGCAAACAGGCAGTTAGCGATGCGCTGGACAACACGCTTGTGTTCAGCAATTTTGTTGATTTTGATTCATCCTACGGGCACAGGCGCGACGCTTTGGGCTATGGTGAGGCGTTGGAATATTTCGACAGTCGTCTGCCGGAGATTTTGTTGCTGCTGAAGCCGGACGATTTGCTGTTGGTAACTGCCGACCACGGCTGCGACCCGACGTGGCAGGGCAGCGACCACACGCGCGAGCATATCCCCGTGCTGTTTTACGGCGGCGGTGTTAAGCCGCAGCAGCTTGCGCCGATGCCTGCATTCAGCTGCATCGGGCAGACTATTGCCGCATATCTTGGTGCGCCCAAACTGGCACACGGCACGGCTTACAGCTTAAAATAGATGAGGGGTGAAATCATGAAAAAGCTGAATATATTTGTAGTTATCGCATTCATCTGCTGCGCCTTTATCGGCGTAACGCCGCGCGCTTTTGCCGCCTTTGCGGAGCAGCCGGCCACGCTGGTGGTGTTTGACCGCAGCGGCAACGTAACGCAGTCCGTTTACCGCAGCTGGCGCGAGCCGGTAAGGTGGGCGTACCACTTCCCCGATTTTAAAATGGTGGATAACGCTACTGCCAAAGCCGTTGCTGCCGAAAAAATTTTTACGCCGAAGGGCAAGGTAAAAATTGACGCTGCCGTAATGCAGAGCATTGCCGAAGAAGCGCAGCTTGAAGCGCTGGTGCTGGTAATGGTGGATGATTTGGATTCGTACATGGTTAACCGTTTCTTTGGTTTCCGCAATGATTTTGACGATACTTACATTGAAACTATCGCCAACGCGGATATTTATGTGTACCGGCATGACGGCAACCGCTTCAGCAAAAAGGAAGTTTACGAACGTGATGTAGAGCCGATGGGCAACCAGAAGGACCCCGTTGACATTATGAAATGGGCAATCTGCAAACAGGTGAACCTGATGGAAGGACGCCCGATTATCGAATGAGCTACAAAATATTGCGGTTAGCAAAATAAAAAACTACAATATTTTGTAGAAAAGGCTTTACAAATAATTATTATTGTTTTATAATATGGTCATGAAACAAATTGAGGAGTGAGTTTTATGACCTACGAAATGGACGGCATCAAAGTTAACTGCGCGGACGGAATCACCAGAGAAGAAGCCGCGATTTATTTAAAAGACCAGCTGCAGGTAAGACCGCACGAAACCCTGCTTTCGATGGATTTAAGCCTGAACGGCGATAATGTTGTTGTAAAACCGCATTACGATACCATCGTAAGGGTACGCCGCATTACCGGCTATCTCAGCACGCTGCCGCGCTTTAACGACGCTAAAAAAGCGGAAGTTGCCGACCGCGTATGCCATTTGCACTGATATAAACAAACTGCCTTCCGGTTTGCGCCGGGAGGCTTTTTTATTTTGCCGCGGTATTGTATAATATTTTTAAAAACATAAAGGAGCAGCTTATGCGCGAATACACAAAAATATACATTACGCCCAAGGGCGAGCGTGCCGCAAGGGGCGGGCACCCGTGGGTTTATGCCGATGAAATTACCAATATTGAAGGCCGTTATGCCAACGGCGATTTGGTGGACGTTGTAACAAACAAGGGCAAATACCTTGGCACAGGCTTTATTAACGACAACAGCAAAATAAAGGTAAGGATTATATCCACTAACACCAATGATAAGTTTGACGCTGCGTTCTGGCAACGCCGTTTGCAGTATGCTGTTGATTACCGCCGCACCGTTATGCCAGGCGACGATTTTAAATGCTGCCGACTGATTTTCGGCGAGGCGGATATGTTCCCGGGGCTGACTGTGGACCGCTTTAACGATATTCTGGTTACGCAAACCTTATCGCTGGGCATTGAACTGCGCAAGGAAATGATTTTTACGCAGCTTTTGGAACTTCTGCGTAAACAGGGCGAAAACATCCGCGGCATTTACGAGCGCAACGATGTGAAAATCCGCGAGCTGGAAGGCTTAACGGAAAACAAGGGATGGTTTATGCCGGAAACCGTTGCTGATAAAAACCCGCTGACGGAGATTGTGGAAAACGGCATCCACTATGAGGTGGACGTGGAAAACGGGCAGAAAACCGGCTTCTTCCTTGACCAGAAGTATAACAGGCAGGCGGTGGCGCGCATTGCCAAAGGCAAGCACGTGCTGGACTGCTTTACCCATACCGGTGCATTTGCGCTGAATGCGGCGGCGGGCGGCGCTGCTTCCGTAACGGCGGTGGATGTATCTGCCGAGGCGGTGCGCATGACGGGCATTAACGCCGAAAAGAACGGCTTTAAAGATGTTGTTAAACCGCTGGAAGCCAATGTGTTTGACCTGCTGACGAAGCTGGCGGAAGAAAAATCGCACGCTTACGATTTTATCATCCTTGATCCGCCGGCGTTTACCAAATCGGGCAGCACGGTTAAAAACGCTATCCGCGGATATAAAGAAATTAACCTTAAAGCCATGAAGCTTTTGCCGCGCGGCGGATATCTGGCAACCTGTTCCTGCTCGCACTTTATGAAAGAAGAATACTTTGTGCAGATGTTGAAGGACGCGGCGCGCGACGCCAGCGTCAGCCTGCGCCAGATTGAAGCGCGCCAGCAGTCGCCGGACCATCCGGTTTTGTGGAACGTGCCGGAAACGTATTATTTGAAGTTTTATATTTTTCAGGTTGTGTAAGAGGGGATTTTTATGGACGCAAAACTGCGTAAATTAATGCTGGCAATGATTGAGTACAACTGCGGCGATGCCAGACGCATCCAACATTTGCTGAAAGTACATACGCTGGCAAACCTTATCGGTGAAGAAGAAAAATTGGATAACAAAACGCTGTATATTTTGGAAGCAGCGGCATTGACGCATGATATCGGCATCCGCAACAGCGAAAAGAAATATGGTAGCTGCAACGGCAAACAGCAGGAACTGGAAGGACCGCCGGAAGCGGAAAAACTGCTGCGCAGCATTGATTTTGACGGAGATATTATTGAGCGCGTATGCTGGCTGATTGCGCACCACCACACATATAACAATATTGAAGGCGCAGATTACCGGATTCTGGTGGAAGCGGACTTTCTGGTAAACCTGTATGAGGACGGCGTAAGCAGGGAAGCCGTGCAGACAGCTTATGAGCGTATTTTTAAAACGGAAAGCGGCAGAGCAATTTGCTGCAAGATGTACGCGCTGTAAGTTAAAAAATACAGAGTGTTAAAATATTTACATATTGTACACGCGTGATATTATTATTCACGTTAAATTTATTTAAAATCTGTACAAATTTAGCTGTATAGTGTATCATAGTAATAACCATTATTTTAGGGAGGCTTAATCCAATGAGCAAAGCTGAGCAATTTGACAAATTTTTAGCAGACAATAAAATTACCTGCTTCAGCAAGGAAGAAGTAAAAAATGACCTGCATACCGTTGTATACCGCGCGCATATGGAAGTTAGTGGGCAGATGCTGCCGACGATGGTTGTAACCGACGACAGCATTTATACCATGATTCAGGTGCGCGTTGCCGCAGCCGTTGTCAACGACGAAAACAAACAGGCTGTGCTGGCACACATCAATGCCATGAACGGCAAATACAAGGTATTTAAATATTATATTACCGATAACGGCGATATCTGCCTGGACAGCTGCCTGACAGATACCGAAGAAAGCTTCGACCCGAGGCTGGTACATACCGTTATCGACGTAATTTTAAGGCATTTAACAGAAGAATACCCCAATTTGATGAGCCTTGTGTGGGCAAAATAAGGGGATAAATAGGAGTTGGTTATATGGATCCTCTTGGGTCTGTGCTTGAGTGTATTATTGTTTTAGTCCTTATTTTATTGAACGGTTTACTGTCGATGCTGGAAATGGCGGTGGTGTCATCGCGCAAAAGCCGCCTGGAACAGCTGGCAGAAGAAGGCAGCAAAAGTGCTGCGTATATTGCCAAACTTGCCGATGAACCTACGGTGTTTTTATCTACCGTGCAGATAGGCATTACGCTTGTCGGTATCGGCACGGGCGTATACAGCGGCGCGATGCTGGCCGCACCGCTTGAGGTGCTGCTGCGCAAAATACCGTTTATGGTGCCTTACGCAGCGTTTGTTTCGTACGCCACAGTAGTTGTACTTGTAACTTATTTAAGCCTTATCCTGGGCGAACTGCTTCCCAAAAAGCTGGCGCTGAACAACCCCGAAAAGGTTTCCATGTTCTTCGCCCGCTTTATCAAAACATTAATCACCGTTTTCCGCCCGCTCACCATCTTTTTAAGCGTATCCACCACGGTGCTGCTGCGTGTTATCGGCGTTAAGCCGAACGAGGAGCCGCCCGTAACGGAAGAAGAAGTACGCGTTTTGATTGAGCAGGGACGCGAGCACGGCGTGTTTGACGACCGTGAGCAGATGATGATTGAGAACGTGTTTGCGCTTGACGATTTGCGCGTAAGCGAGATTATGACGCCGCGTACCAAGATTGAGTGGCTGGATTTGAACGACCCCGCAGATGTACAATTTTCAGAAATGTCAGAAAAGATGTATTCCTGCTTTGTCGTTGCAGACGGCGACCTTGAACATGTAGCCGGCGTTGTGTACACCAAAAAGGTGTTTGCTTCGTGGCTGCACGGCGGCGAACGCGATTTGCGCAAATTTATTCAGCAGCCGCTGTTTGTGCCGGAGGCCATGCACACGCAAAGCCTGCTTGACATGTTTAAGGTTAAGCGCATTAAAGTGGCGCTGGTTATGGACGAATTCGGCGGGCTGGCAGGCATGGTAACGTTAAGGGACGTTATCGAACACCTTGTCGGCGATTTGCCTTCGTATGACGAGGACGTTAAGCAGGAAGTAGTTAAGCGGGAAGATGGCAGCTGGCTGGTTGACGGCATGCTGCCCATCAGCGAATTTAAGGATTATTTTGAGTTTGAGGAGCTGCCGCTGGAAGAAAAGAACGGTTACAACACCGTTGCCGGTTTTGTGGTAACAAATATCGGGCATATTCCGGAAGCGGGCAACTACTTTGAGTGGGAAGGCTACCGTTTTGAGGTTGTAGATATGGATGGCACGCGCGTGGACAAGGTTCTGGTTACGCAGCTGCCGCAGCCTGAAGCGGAAGCAGATGATGATTTATAAAATGGCAACGACGCCATGATGATGGGAGGAATCGCAATTGGTACTGTTTATTGTAGTGGCAAGCGCGCTGATTTTATTAGCCGCGTATTTTACCTACGGCAAGTTTCTTGCCAACACTGTTTTTAAGCTTGATGACAAAAATCCCGTGCCTTCTGTTGAAATGGAAGACGGCGTAGACTATGTGCCTGCTAAAAAGGGCATGCTGCTTGGCCAGCATTTTTCCGCCATTGCGGCGGCAGGGCCTATTAACGGGCCTATTTTGGCAGCGGTAATTTACGGCTGGGCGCCGGCACTGTTATGGGTAATCCTTGGCTGTATTTTTATCGGCGGTATTCACGATATGGGCAGCCTTGTTGCCTCCGTGCGCCACAAAGCCAAATCCATTACCGAAGTTGTGCGCCTTAACGTATCGCAGCGCGCGTGGATTTTGTTTATGATATTTGTATGGATTACGCTGGTTTACGTTATTGTAGCGTTTACCGATATTACCGCGTCGTCCTTTGTCGGCAACGTAACGCTGGAAAACGGCGAAGTTGTTTCCGGTGCGGGCATTGCAAGTTCTTCTGCCATGTATCTGGCGCTGCCTATTATTATGGGCCTTTTAATGCGCTTTGGCGGATTAAAGGAAAACCTTGCGGTCTGCATCTTCCTGCCGCTGGTTGGCGTTGCTATCTGGGCAGGTCAATCCCTGCCGCTCAGCCTGCCTGTTTCTGACCCGGCAACGGCGCAGAAGGTTTGGGGCGTTTTGATTTTGGTTTACTGCCTTGTTGCGGCTATGATGCCGATGTGGCTCCTGTTGCAGCCGCGCGGCGCGCTGGGCGGTTACTTCCTGTACATTGCCCTTGTTGTTGCCGCTATCGGCATTATGTTTGGCGGTTACGAAATCAACTATCCGGCATTTACCAACCTGAACCCGGACGGCACTTTGGGCGAACATTTCTGGACGCCGATGTTCCCGATTTTGTTTATCACCATTGCGTGCGGCGCTTGCTCGGGCTTCCATGCACTGGTATCTTCCGGTACCAGCAGCAAGCAGCTGGCTAAAGAAACCGACGCTACCGCTATCGGCTATGGCGCAATGCTGCTGGAAGGCATGGTTGCGGTTGTATCCATCGTCTGCGTTATGATTCTGGCGCAGGATTCCGAACTCATCCACAAAGCGCCTAACTTTATTTACGCTATGGGCATCGGCAGCTTTATGGAACTTATCGGCATCCCGGCTGCTTTCGGCATCAGCTTTGGCCTGATGGCGTTTACTACCTTCGTTTACGATACCCTTGACGTCTGCACCCGCCTTGGCCGCTATGTTATCGAAGAACTTACCGGCTGGCGCGATACGAAGGGCAAAATCCTCGGTACGGCGCTCACTTCCGCAGTGCCTATCTTCTTCATCTTCCAGACCATGACGGACGCCAAAGGCAATGTCATTCCGGCGTGGAAAACCTTCTGGAACACCTTCGGCGCTTCCAACCAGCTTTTGGCTGCGCTGGCGCTGATTGGTATCAGCATCTGGCTGTACAACACCCGCCGCGAATCCAAAGTTTGGATGGCGGCCTGCATCCCGGCGGTGTTGATGTTCTTAATGTCAAACTGGGCGCTTATGCTCAGCATTTACGACGGCTGGGTTCTCGGCCTTGGCCACCCCGCTGTACCGGTTGTTTCCGTTATTCTGGTAATCCTTTCCGTGCTGGTTGCGTTCGAAACCATTTATTCCGTAAATAAATCCAAAGCCAGCATCCAAAAACAGGATTAAACGTCTTGACAGAAAAACGCTGAGTATTTATAATAAATTGTAACAACTTAAAAAACATTCACCTTAAAGACTGTGAAGGGAACAAGATGAACCGTAACGCCGTAAGAGAGCTGCCGGTTGGTGCGAGGCAGCGGCTAAAGTTTATGTATAGCTCATCCCGGAGTTGCCTGCCCGATATGTAGGGCCGGACGTGTGGCAGCGTTATTAAGCCGGGCCTTGTTAGAGGCTGCTGAGGGCCGCACCTGCGGCTGAATTAGGGTGGTACCGCGTGGAATTATTCCCCGCCCCTATGCTTTAGTAGGGAGCGGGGATTTTTGTTTCTCCGCTCAGAACAAAAGAACGGAGGTTATTTAAAATGCAAAAAGCCAACAAACAGTACATTCCTTTCCAGCCGGTAAAAATGGCAAACCGCGAATGGCCGGACAAAGTTATCACCAAAGCGCCGGTATGGTGCAGCGTCGATTTGCGCGACGGCAACCAGGCACTGGTTACGCCCATGCAGCTGGATGAAAAACTGTTGATGTTCAAAACTCTTGTTGATATCGGCTTTAAGGAAATCGAAGTGGGCTTCCCGTCTGCTTCCGAAACGGAATACGAAATCCTGCGTACTTTGATTGAAGGCAATTATATTCCGGACGACGTTACCGTGCAGGTACTTGTTCAGGCCCGCGCCGAGCTGATTAAAAAGACCTTTGAAGCAGTAAAGGGCGCTAAAAACGTAATCATTCATTTTTATAATTCCACCAGTACTTTGCAGCGCAAGGTTGTGTTCAAAAAGGATATGGACGGTATCGTCGATATCGCCGTTGAAGGCGCGCGCCTTATCCGCAAGCTGACGGAAGAAGAAGTTGCCAAAAGCGGCATGAACATCCGCTATGAATATTCGCCGGAAAGCTTTACCGGCACGGAAATTGATTTTTCCATCCGCATTTGCGAGGAGGTTATGAAAGAACTGGGCGCGACCAAAGAAAACCCGGTAATTTTAAACCTGCCCTCCACAGTGGAAATGAGCACGCCCAACACTTACGCCGACCAGATTGAATACTTCTGCAAAAATCTGCATAACCGCGAGGCGGCGATTATCAGCATCCACCCGCATAACGACCGCGGCACGGCGGTGGCATCGGCAGAGCTTGCCATGATGGCTGGGGCGGAACGCATTGAAGGCACGCTGTTCGGCAACGGTGAGCGCACCGGTAACCTTGACCTTGTTACCGTGGCGCTGAACATGTTTACGCAGGGCGTTGACCCGCAGCTTGACTTTACCAACATTCTGGAAATTAAAAAGATTTACGAAAAATGCACCAAAATGCACGTGCATGAACGCCAGCCCTACGCGGGCGAACTGGCTTTTACCGCTTTTTCCGGCTCCCATCAGGACGCTATCCGCAAAGGCTACGAATATATGGAAAATTCCGGCACGCCGTATTGGGAAGTGCCTTACCTGCCCATCAACCCGGCGGATATCAGCCGCGAATACGAGCCGGTTATCCGTATCAACAGCCAGTCCGGTAAGGGCGGCGCAGCCTTTGTACTGGAACATGCCTGCGGTTACCGTCTGCCGAAGGAAATGCATCCGGAATTTGGCGCAATCGTCAAAGCTGCCAGCGATGCTTACGGCGACGAGCTAAAGGAAGACCAGATTGTCGAGCTGTTTAATAAGGAATACCTTGACTTTAAAGGCAAATACAGCTTATTGCAGCATCGCTTTACAGAACTGCGCGAGCTGGACGGCTCGACGGAAACGCGCTTTGAAGGATATATTAACGACAACGGCGCAATCAAGATGATTGTCGGCAGCGGCAACGGCCCGATTGACAGCTTCTTCCAGGCAATCAGCAGCATCGGCGTTGTGGGCTACGAATTTGTAAACTACCATGAACATGCTATTAGCCGCGGCAGTGACGCGCTGGGTATCTGCTACATTGAACTGAAAGTGCCCGGCAACGGACATATTTTCGGCGTCGGCATTAACGCCAATATCAACGTCGCCGCAATTCAGGGCATCCTCTGCGCCATCAACCGCGCCGAAGCAGAACACGGCACGGAGCAGTGATAAGTAAATAACCAAGCAATAAAAAGTAAATATCAGCAGTAAAGTAACTATAAACAACCCCGTTTACGAAAGTAAACGGGGTTGTTTGCGTTTAAGTAAAAATTTTTAAAGCCCCCTTGTCAGGTTAAGCTAACTGGTAATTTTTTCTGCCAAAAATTAGGGTGGCGCGCTTTTAACCACGCACAGTGGGGAGTAAATATTACCGTAAAGTGGTTGGCCAACCATAAACTACCGGTAGGAAAAAAGTTTCCCCAAGACCAGTAAAAGTACGACTTACGCTAACCGAAATGTCTTGCGGGGGGGTAAACGTATGCTATAATAACATCATAAACTATTGTAAAATAAAATTATAAATTTTTTTAAAGTCAACGAAAAGTGGAGAATCGTAAAATTGTCAGAAAAACTGGAAGGCATTAACAAATATACCAACCTTATCTTGCCGGTAGTCCTTGTATTTATCGACTACCTTGCTATCGTCTGCGCCGAAAGCCTTGCCTTTAACTTCCGCAACTGGTATACAGGCAACACCAGCCTGCATATCTCCTGGCTCAACTTTTGGATAGTATTCCCCTTACTTTATCTCATCTTCTTAAATATAGAACAGCTCTATAACCGCCGTGCTCAGTTCTGGCAGATAATACAAAAACTCTTTATCACCAGCTGCTACGCTGTTACAAGTATTATCATATTACTCTATATAGCGCGCATAGCAGGCTCAACCTCAAGAATGTTTATCGCAGTATTCTGGATATTGAGCTTTATACTGCTTGTAATCTTCCGCTACATAGTAAAAAAGATACTCGAAAAATACCAGTTATTGCAAATACCTGTATTAATAATAGGCGCAGGCAAAACAGCAGAACTACTTGTACAAGGCATCAAAAACGACGCCGGCATGGGCTATAAAATAATAGGCTTACTTGAAGACAACCAAGTAGAAAAAGGAATATTAGAAAACTACCCTGTGCTTGGCAAATTCAGCGATGCAGAACAAGTAATAGCAAAATACAACATTAACCACGTCTTTATAGCAGCGCCAGGGTTAGAACAAGGTAAACTTACAAAACTAATCTACAAAGTACAGCCCTTAGTAAAAAGCATGGGTGTAATACCAAACCTTGTAGGAGTACCAATGGGAGGCATAGAAGCAGAAAGCCTGTTCAACGAAAAGCTGATGCTGTTAAGGCTTAAAAACAACCTTGCAAAGCCAATAAACAGATGGATAAAAACAATCTTCGACTACGTGCTGACTATAATAGGCACAATAGCAATAAGCCCAATACTTATAGTAATAGCATTATGGATATATAAAGACTCACCGGGACCGGTAATCTTTAAACACAGGCGCATAGGCAAAAACGGCAAAGAATTTAACTGCTATAAATTCCGCAGTATGTGTATAGACGCCAAAGAGCGTTTAGAAGAGCTGTTAAAAACAGACCCGGAAGCAAAAGCAGAATGGGAGAAAGATTTTAAGTTAAAGAATGACCCGCGCATCACAAAGAGCGGGGCATTTTTACGCAAGACAAGTTTAGACGAATTGCCGCAGATATTCAACGTACTGAAAGGGGAAATGAGCCTGGTAGGGCCACGCCCGATAATAAGGGATGAAATGGTAAGATACGGAGAATACATCAACGAATATCTGATGGTAAAACCGGGCATTACCGGCATGTGGCAGGTAAGCGGCAGAAATAATACAAGCTATTCACAGAGGGTATTATTAGATAGTTGGTACGTGCGTAACTGGAGCGTATGGCTTGATGTAATGCTGTTATGGAGGACGGGCAAGATAGTTCTGCAATGTAAGGGTGCATATTAAAGAATTAAGTTACTCAAAGTATCGGCTATAGATACTTTATTTTTTACAAAATAATTTAGGAGAGATATTAGAGATGAAATATGATTATTTAATAGCTGGAAGTGGACTTTTTGGGAGCGTATTTGCACATGAAGCTAAAAAGCAAGGTAAAAAATGCCTTGTAGTAGATAGACGAAACCATATCGGCGGCAATATTTACTGCGAGCATAAAGACGGCATCAACATCCACAAATACGGTGCTCATATCTTCCATACCAGCAATAAAAAAGTATGGGATTATGTCAACCAATTTGCTGAATTTAATAATTACATCAACAGCCCCGTCGCTAACTATAACGGAGAAATATATAACCTGCCTTTTAATATGAATACCTTTAGTAAAATGTGGGGTATCAGCACACCGCAGCAGGCAGAAGCAATAATCAACGAACAAAAACAAGCTATTACCAATCAGCCTAAAAATCTTGAAGAACAGGCAATCAGTTTGGTAGGTACAGATATCTATACCAAACTTATCAAAGGTTATACCGAAAAACAATGGGGCAGAAAATGTACAGAACTGCCCGCTTTTATTATAAAACGCCTTCCTGTACGCTATACCTATGATAACAACTATTTCAACGATAGATATCAGGGTATTCCTATCGGTGGCTATAACAAAATAATCGAAAAAATGCTTGAAGGCATAGATGTAGAACTTAACTGCGACTATAACATCTGCTTTGATAAAGACCAGAAAATAGCGGAAAAAGTAATCTATACAGGTGCTATAGATGAATACTTTAACTATCAGTTAGGACATCTTGAATACCGCGGTTTAAAATTTGAAACCGAAAGATTGGAACAGGAAAACTATCAGGGCGTAGCAGTAATGAACTTTACAGACAGCAAAAGGCCTTATACCAGAATAATAGAACACAAGCACTTTGAATTTGGCAAACAGCCGGTAACGTATATAACCAAAGAATATCCGCAGGACTGGAAATTGGGAGAAGAAGCCTACTATCCGGTCAACGACGATAAAAACCAAGAGCTGTATGTTAAATATAAAGAACTTGCCGACAAAGAAAAGAACGTAATCTTTGGCGGCAGGTTAGGCGAATATAAATATTACGACATGGATAAAGTAATAGAAAGCGCATTAAACATTGTTGAATCGGAATTAGATTAATATGAATGACGATAAACGTATTGACTATATAGATTATCTTAATGTTTTTTGTTGTATTGCTGTAATTGCTTTGCATTGCAATGGCTGTTTTTGGTCATTTTCTTATGAAAGATATTGGATAACAAGCGTTTTTATCGAATGTATTTTTTATTTTGCGGTTCCGGTATTTTTTATGATAACTGGTGTTACATTGTTTGATTATAAGGATAAGTATGATACTAGAACTTATTTTATTAAAAGATTTAAAAGAACCGTAATACCATTTTTGTTTTGGTCTGTAGCATGGGTGATTTTTTCTAAAACCAATAGAGATAAAAGTATTATAGAAATTTTCGATTTGATTATTAATACAAAAGCACAAGGAGTTTATTGGTTTTTTATACCATTATTTTCAATATATTTAAGTATTCCTGCTTTTAGTTATACAACTAAAGAACAAAGAATAAAAATTTTAAAATATATTTTATATTATGGATTAATTACCGTATCTATTGTACCTTTGATTATTAATATAACTAAGTTGCCGTTTAATTATGGATTTACAGCTCCTGTATGTGGAGGCTTTTTAATATATCCGGTGATTGGTTATTTGTTGGTTAATAGTTTTAAGTTTAACGTAAAGCAAAGAGTGGCAATATATATTTTAGGTTTTTGTGGATTAATCAGTAGAATTGTAACGGTTTTGTTCTGGTCGTTAGAAGAAGGAAAAATCATAAATACTTTGGGGGGGGTAATGCTTCTCCCCACAGTAGCATATTCAATCGCTGTTTTTGTGTTTTTCCAATATGATATTTTTAAATTTAAATTATCAAGTTTGCTAAAAAAAGTAAATGTTAAAGAAATAACAAATTATACATTTGGAATTTATTTAGTTCATATGATATTTGTTATAAAGCTACCTAAAATATTGCATTTTTCCAATCACTCTATAATTTGGAGAAGCGTTGGAGTATTGTTTGTATTTTTATTAAGTTTACTAGCAGTGAAAATTCTAAAACGAATTCCTTTATTAAAGAAAATTGTTTGAGAAAAGGAGTTATATAAAATAAGTGGATATAAAAATACTTGTAGCAGCACATAAAAAATACTGGATGCCTGATGACGATATCTACTTGCCAATACATGTAGGCAGGGAAGGCAAAGAAGATTTAGGTTACTTAGGCGATAACACTGGAGATAACATCTCTGCCAAAAACGCTAATTACTGCGAACTTACAGGTCTTTACTGGGCATGGAAAAATTTAGATTGTGACTATATAGGCTTATGCCATTACCGCAGGTATTTTGCAGATAAAAATATCCATGGCAATGATCTGGAAAAGAAAAAAGCTGCCATCTTAAAACGCCAGGACTATGAAAAACTGCTGCAAGAGTATGATGTAATACTGCCGGTAAAACGTAACTATTACATAGAAACAGTACGCAGCCAGTATGAACATGCACATAACAAATATGATTTAGACGAAACAGAAAAAATAATAGCAGAACTTTACCCGGAATACAGCGAAGCCTTTACAAAAGTAATGGGCAGGACAAAGCTGCATATATTAAATATGCTTGTTATGAAAAAGCAGCTTTTTGATGAATATTGCAGATGGCTTTTTAGCATACTTTTTGAACTGGAAAAAAGGATAGATATATCCGGTTACAACCAATACGAAGCAAGGGTATTTGGTTTTATATCGGAGCGCCTTTTAAACGTATGGCTTGAAAAACAGCAGTTAAAAGTAAAAGAAATGCCGGTAGTGTTTTTAGAAAAACAAAACTGGCCGAAGAAGATTGTAGAGTTTTTGAAAAGAAAGTTTAGGTAAAGGCCTAATGAATAATCAAACACCGTTTTTTTCAATAATTATGCCTGTTTATAATGCTGAAAAATATATAGAACAATCTATAAATAGCGTTTTAAATCAAACTTTTACTAAATTTGAATTGATAATTATAGACGATTGTTCAAAAGATAGCAGTTATAGCATTTGTGAAAAATTAAAAAATGACAAAAGAATAGTTTTAAAAAAGAATAAGCAAAATTTAGGCGTTGCAGATACTAGAAATTATGGTATACGTTTAGCTAAAGGAGTTTATATAACATTTCTTGATGCTGATGATTATTTAGAAGAAAAGTTATTAGAAACGGTTTATGAACATTTAAAAGATAAAAATATTGATTACTTAAAATATAGTGTATTTGAAGAGTATTTTAACTTAAAAAATGAATTAGAATATGTAAAAATTTGTCAATGTGCAGATCAATTCTGTGATGACCAAAAGGATATTTTAAAAGAGTCTATAAAATTAGAGCGATATCCATTATTTGGATATGTGTGGAATAGTTTTTATAAGCTTAATATTATTAAAAATAACACCGTCAAATTTAATAATATTTTGGCAATGAATGAAGATTTTGATTTTAATATACAATATATTAATTATATTAATAATATGCAATGTATAAGTTTTAATGGCTATCATTATAGAAAGTTAAATAATGAAAATAGTTTATCAAGTAAAAAACAAAAAGATTATTTTAAATTGCATGTAATGAAAGTAGAAGCTTTTGAGCAGTTTTTAGAAAAATTTAATATAAAAGATCAAAATAGTATGGAGATTCTATTTTTGCTATATAACAGATATGTATATTCTGAAGTTGAAAGAAATATTAAAAGTGATGATATAAAAAGATTTATAAAAAATATTAAAAAGACAGCACTATTTGGAAAATTTTATAATTTTCAATTTAATCAGATAAGTTTAAAAGAAAAAATAATGATTAAATTATTGAAAGGGAAAAATGAATTTTTATTTATAGAATTCGTAAAATTTATTAGTTTTATAAAATCACGATTTCCTATAATTTTTGCGAGGATAAAATGACTGAAATGGTAAAAGTTCTTCAAATTGGCATGACCAAAAACTGGGGCGGTTTAGAAACTTATTTACTTCAACAATTTGATAATATTGACAGAAATAAAATAGAATATGATTTTGTGAATATTACAGGCGAATATAAGATTGTTGAAGAAGAAAAAATTATTAATAGCGGCAGTTTAATTTACAACATATGCTCCAGACATAAAAATCCACTAAGACATTATTGGCAATGGATTCAGTTATTAAAAAAGATTAGCAAAATTTATAAAGCTATAGTTTTAAATTCTAATAGTTTGGTTTATGTCTTTCCTCTGTTTATAGCAAAAATTTTTGGAATACCGGTAAGGATAATACATTCTCATAATGCTGGATATGAGAATGAACCAGGCATTTTAAGGAAAGTACTTGTTGCCTTTAACAAAATTCTTTTGAAATTTAGTGCAACTGATTATTGGGCATGTTCGCAAAAAGCAGGGGAGTGGATGTTTGGAAAGAATAGAAAATTTACAGTAATCCATAATGCAATTAATAGTAAAAATTATAAATTTGATTCAGAAAAACGTGATAATTTAAGAAAATCTTTAAATATAGAAAATAAATTTGTTGTTGGTCATGTAGGGCGTTTTGCGTATCAAAAAAATCACGAATTTTTAATAAATGTGTTTTATGAGTTGCAAAAAATAGAGCCAGCATCTGTTTTAATGCTAGTGGGCAGTAGCGTGAATGATGATGAATTTTTAATTAAAGCCAAAGAACAAGTAAAGAATCTAAATATAGAAAACAAAGTTTTGTTTTTAGGCATGCGTAATGATGTGCCTGATTTAATGCAGGCTATGGATTGTTTTGTGTTTCCTTCACATTTTGAGGGACTTCCGTTAGTTGCTATAGAGGCGCAATGTATAGGTTTAAAATCTTATTTGTCTGATGTAATTACAAACGAAGTTAAGATTACCGATTTGGTTGATTTTATTTCATTAAAAGAAGCTCCGAAACATTGGGCAAAACAAATTTTATCAAATAGAAATTATATAAGAAAAGATATGACAGATGAAATAAAAAAGGCCGGTTATGATATAAAAACTGAAATAAAAAAGATTGAAAAATTTTATTTGGAGAAGTAGATGAGAAATAATTTGATTGAATTAATTGATAAAAATAAAATAATTTTTTTTGATGTTTTTGATACTCTAATAAAAAGATATGTTGAAAAACCGGAAAAAATTTTTAATATTGTAGAACTTCGATATAAAAATTTATACGGAGATAAAATAGATTTTGCTAAAAGAAGAAAGGAAGCAGAAAAGAACGCGAGAAAAAAATACACTTATACAGAGGTAAATCTGGATGAGATATATACAGAATTATTGACTTATTATAAAAAAGATATTTGTGATAGATTAAAAGAATTAGAGTTAAAAACTGAGATTGATTTTTGTTTGCCAAATAAAGAAATAAAATCTGTTTTTAATTATTGCATAGAAAATGAAAAAAGAGTTTTTATAATTTCCGATATGTATCTACAGCATAATACAGTTGCAGAAATGCTAAAAAAATGCGGATATATAGGCTATGAACAATTATATGTTTCTTGTGAATATAGAAAAACAAAGTGGCATAATGGAGAATTATTCAATTTTGTTATAGAAAATAATAATTTAGATAGAACAGAGATTGTGCATATCGGTGACAATAAACATGCCGATTATAATATGGCAAAAAAACAAGGATTACAGGCATATCTTGTTTTTGATAATTTAAATAAATCAAGTTATTTTTCTTATAATGGACTTACTCAAGAAGAAAAATTAACTTATGAAATCCTTAACAGATTTATTACTTTAACAATAAATGATAAGTGTTCTCGTACTTATCAAATTGGTTATGAAATATTTGGACCATTATTATATGGCTATACATGTTGGCTTATAGATAAATTAGAAAAAAAACAAATAAAGAAAGTATTCTTTTTTTCAAGAGATGGTTATATTATGCAAAAAGCATTTAATATTTTAAATCCTGATTTTGAAAATAGTTACTTTTATGCTTCAAGAAGGTCAATAATAACAGCGTTATTACAATATGATGATACTTTAGAAGAAATGATAAGGCACTACAAATCATGGCCTAAAGAATTTGATGCAGCGCATTTGTTTGAAAAATTAGGGTTAGATACGGAAGATTATAAAAAAATACTTAAAGAAGATAATGGTATAAATGCACAAAATCTATACGAGTTAAATAATTTAGATAAAGCTGTAATTATCAGTAATAGCTTTAAAAAGTTAAAACCTGTAATATATGAGAAATCTAAACAAACAGCAATTTTATTTAAAAACTATTTAAAACAAGAAGATTTTTATGGCCGAGTAGGTATAGTAGAAAACGGAGGAGGAACAATAGAAAAAGCAATTACTGATTTTATAAATAAGGAAAAATTGAATGTTGATATAAATGTTTTTTATTTTACAACACGGAAAGATAATGATGGTGTCAATAAATATCTTGATATGAGTCCTCATAATTTAAATACTAATTATAAATTGAAATTTTGCTATATGCTGTTAGAATGTTTTTTTAGTGCACCGCATGGAAGTGTAAAAGGATATAAAAGTGTTAATTGTAAAATAGAGCCTCTATTAGGAAAATATTGTTATGATGGAGATAAATTTAAATATGATGTTAAGTTAATTAGTGATTTACGTAATGGAGCGTTGGATTTTATTAGGAATATAAATCAAGATGTATTTAAAAATTTGTATTTTAATGTTAATGTAGCTATACAAAATTTTTGGAATTTTGGTTGTAAACCTAATTATAAAGATGTTGATTTAATTGGAAAATATAGATTTGACGGGGATACTTTTGAAAGATTAGTACAAATAAATAATAGTAGAATTTACTATCTTTTACACATTAATAAATTAGTAAAAGATACAATGGAATCTTATTGGCCGGCTGGATTTTTAGTAAAAATTATAGGCACTAATGCCTATAATGAATTTGTTTGTAAATTGTATTATTAGTATAAAAGGTTAAAAAATAAAAATTAATGATAATATTAAAAAACAAACTATTTGAAAATATAATATCGTTGACAACAATAAAAGGATTGGAATATTTATTAGCATTTATAATTTTTCCATATTTGACAAGAACATTACATGTAGATGGTTTTGGAAAGATTATGTTTGTACAGAGTATCATAAATTATTTTGTGATGTTTACTGATTATGGATTTAATTTATATGCTCCTAAAGTAATTGCACAAAATGATGATATTAATAAACGTGGGGAAATTTTTGCCGGAATATTCGGAGCTAAAATTTTTTTACTCTGTATTGCGACTTTAATTTTCTTTATTCTAGTGTTGGCAACTAATAGATTTTATACTATCGATATATTTTTGTATTTAGTGTTTTATTTGAATGTGATAGGTAGTGTCATATTTCCAATATGGTTTTTTCAGGGAATTCAACAAATGCGTTATATAACTATAGTTAATATAGTTGCACGTGTTTGTTGTTTAGCTGGTATTTTTTATTTTGTAAAAGCGCCTGACGATTATTTAGCAGCTGCTTTTTTTCAGGCTGTAGTGCCATTAATAGCTGGTATTTGCTCGTGGATTATACTGTTTAGTAAATTTAATGAGGTTTTTGTTTTACCTAAAATTTGTGATGTGAAAACTGCAATAAAAGAAGCGAAAAGTGTCTTTATTTCAATGTTGGCGATAAATTCGTATACATCAAGTAGTGTTGTTATTTTAGGGTTATTTTCTAATTCTACTGTAGTTGGATATTATAGTGGGGCGCAAAAAATTATTGATAATATAAGAAGGATTCTTGAGCCGATTTTACAGGCAACTTATCCTCATATTAGTAAATTGCTGCAAGAATCAAAAGAAAAATCTAAGATTTTTATTAAGAAAGCTGTAATTATTTTAGGCGGCGGGAGTTTTGTATTATCAATAGTAGTTTTTCTTTTTGCTGAAAAAATAGTAGAAATAATTTTAGGAGCTGGATATCAGCAGTCAGTATTATTGTTAAGGATTATGGCATTTCTGCCGGTAATTATAACAGTAAGTAATATATATGGGATACAAATTTTAATTCCGATAGGATATGCAAATGCTTTTTCAAGAATATTGGTGTGTGCAGCTATAATAAATTTAATATTAATATTTCCGTTAGTCTATTTTTATCAGGATATTGGCATAAGTGTATGTGCTGTTATTGTAGAAAGTTTTGTTACGTTGGCGTCTATAAAAGCAGTAAAAGAAACTAAATTTTTTAGTATATAGGAGGATAGTTATGCAAGAAAATGAAAAATTAAAAATTTTCATTAATGTTTTAAAAAGAAAATGGTGGTTTGTTGTATTATTAGGTTTACTATTTTCAGCTGGATCGGCTTATGAAAAAAACATATCTGATAATTGGACTGTGCAAAGTGGTAATGTTGTAATAACTAAAACATTTTCTATTGAGAATGCAGATAGATACTTTTCTGATCAGTCTAATCAGAAATTTAATTTTGATGCTTTTAGCAATACGTATTCTATGCAAAAAAAAATAATTAAAATTACCAATGAAAGCTATGATTATAGTAAATTCAATTTAAATTGGAGAAATTTAAATGAGATGCAAAAATATGATTGGCTCCAAAATCATTTTTCAATTAATGATTTTGGGTTAGGCGCTTATGAATTAGTTTTTTGGTTAAATGAAAATGATCCTAAAGAAATTGAATATATAAAAAAAGAAGCTAAAAATTTTTTGAATGATTATTTTAATATATTGATAGTTGAATTGCAAAAATTGGAACCGGATTTAAAAATAAAAGTTATAGACGAAATTGAAGTATATCCAACTGAAATAAGCTTAGATAAAAACAGTATTATAAAGAAGTATGCTTTGATCGGTTTTATTGCTGGGTGTTTACTTGGAATAGTTATTCTGCTTGTTAAGGAAATGAGTTTTAGAAATGGAAGACACTAATTTGATTTATATTTTATTCATATTAATGGCAGTCATTACATTAATTGGAATATATATATTCAATTTTGATTTTTTAGAACCATGCAATTTGTTTAATATTGCCATGACAATAAGTATGTTATTAGCTGTTTTAAATGTAGATAGATGGGGATTATTTATAGGAAGCTATACATGTATACTTGTTTTAATAGGTATAGTGTCATTTTTAATCGGAGATATATTTTGTGCTTATAAATGTTTTAAAAACTATAAACATATAAAGCCGTTAGACAAGAAAATGATTTTAAATATTTCAAAATTCAAGTTTTTAATATTGAATATTTTTATAACTATACTGTTATATTTTAATTTTATGGAAGTATATAATTTGAGTTTGCAAGTGGGCAATATTGATGGAATAACTGGAATGCTCAAAGCAGTTAGATATCCTTTGGAAAGGGGCGAAATTTCTTTTTCTAGATGGCAGAATTACAGATATTATATTGTTCTGATTTTTACATATATAAGTGTTTATTGTTTTATGTCTAATTTTATTTTATTGAATAAATTTAGAACGAAATATCTTTATCCTGTAATAATTTGTTTTATGTTTTGTATATTGTCAACAGGTCGTGACGGTATATTAAATTTACTTATATATATTACGTTAATATATTCATTAATAACGTTAAAAAAGCAGATGTATAGCAATTTGGCAAAAAGTAAAATAGTTTTAATAGGAATGTTTTCTGTGCTTTTGTTTTTAACTTTATTTTTAGTTGCAGGAGTTTTGACGGGTAAAGGATTAGCTGATAATAGAAGTATTTTTGTTATATTGTCCCATTATTTAGGGCTATCTTTTCCGGCTTTTGATAAGTTTTTATCATCAGTCATTATTGAAGAACCATATATAGCCAATCATACTTTGCAAGGAATTTATAGTAATTTGAATCGTATAGGCTTCGATTTACCTAAAGTAAAAATATTTTTGCCTTTTGTTGAATTTAATGGAGTTAATACTAATGTTTACAGTGCATTCATGAGGTATTATTGGGATTTTGGGATAATTGGAATGAGTGCAGTTTTATTTATTTTTGGAAACTTTTTTTCATATTTATACAATTATTATAAATACATTAGTAATAATTTGTTTGCACTAGTGTTGTATGCGGCTTTTGCAGGTTTTATAATTTTGTCTTTTCATGATGAAAAATTTTTATTATGGATTATTTCGACTGAAACTATTTATAAAATTCTTTTATTCTATTTGTGTTATGAATTTATAAAATTGGATTTTTGCAAATTTAATAAATGGAATTCATAGATTGAAATTTTTAGAGGTTGCATGATATATAAACGTAATTTAATTAATCAAATTTTATATTTTAATAATATTTCTGACATTTATATTTTTTGTGGCTTATCCCAATCCGGCAAAACAACCTTCCTTAAACAACTCGCCGATGTTGAGCGTAAATACGTCGATTTAACCGACCCTGCTTTGCGTGTTATGGCGAATGAAGAACCTGTGTTGTTCCTTCAACGATATGCGCCGCCGGTACTGATTGATAATATTCAGTATGCGCCGGATTTGGTGCCGGTGATTAAGGATTATATTTTGCATAATGGCAAGCCGGGTGATTTTTGGCTGATTGCGCCGAAGGAGTACGCCGACAAGTTAAACGCTATTTTTGCGGAGCTTGGCGATAAGTTTACCTGCCTTGAGCTTTGCGGGTTAAGCAGTGCAGAAATTGACGGGCGCGAAAGCACACCGTTTTTGCCGGAGATGGGCGCACTTGCGGGACGCATGCAAAATGCAGTGCCGCATGACATTGTCGAGATTTATGAACGTATCTGGTGCGGCGATAAACCTGCAATGTACAACGAAGGTGCAGATTGGCAAAGTTATTACGCACGTTTGGTGCAGGATATTTTGCAGCGAGACATCCGCAATTTTGTGCAGCTTAACGATGAGATGAAGTTTTACCGCTTTTTGTGTGCGGCGGCTTCGCAGACGGCAAAGCTTTTAAACTATGCCGTTATGGCGAAGGAAACGGGCATCAGCATACCGACCGCCAAGCAGTGGCTGGGCATTTTGGAAAAGATGGGGCTGGTTTACCTGCTTCAGCCTGCGGCGTTTGACGGTGTTAAATATGTTGTAAAAACGCCGAAGCTGTATTTTACGGATACCGGCCTTGCGGCGTACCTGCTACGCTGGAACACTGCCGATGCGCTGGAAATGGGAGCGATGAGCGCGGAGTTTTTTGAAACTTGGGTCATCGGCGAGGTTTACAAAAGTTATGCTGCCGCCGGTGAAAAAGCGCCGCTGTATTACTACCGCAATTTTAACGGCAAGGAAATTGAGCTGTTAATTTTGCATAACGGCGTGCTGTATCCGTGCGTTATAGCCAAAAGCGCGCAGCCGCAAAAAATGTATAAGCGTTTTAATATTGTTAATCCGGCTTTTGCAGCGTGCGAAGATGTGCAAATTGCAGGTGGCAGCGTTATTTGCCTTGCGCCGGAGTTTGGCACGGACGCCAAAAATATTTTATACATACCCGCGTGGATGATTTGAGCCTTGCATTGCAGGGCTTTATTTTTTGCAATTTTACCAACCCTCGCGCGTGTGGTATAATATATTATTATGATTACATACGAAAGGAACGGCTATGGCAGATAAATTTTTGGTTATAGATGGCAGCAGCCTGATTCACCGTGCGTTTTTTGCGTTGCCGCCGCTGACGACAAAAAACGGCGTGCATACAGGCGCGGTGTATGGCTTTTGCAACATGCTTCTGCGGCTTTTGGCAGATGTTCAGCCCAAGTGGCTGGCGGTAGCGTTTGATAAGAGCCGCAAAACCTTCCGCACGGAGATGTTTGCCGATTACAAGGGGCAGCGCAAGCCGACGCCGAGCGAGCTTTCGGAACAGTTTCCGCTGGCGCGCAAGGTGCTGGAGGCAATGAACATTGCCGTGCTGGAGCTGGATAATTACGAGGCGGACGATATCATCGGCACTTTTGCCGTGCACGCGCCGCAGCAGGCGGAGGTAATTATTGTTACCGGCGACCGCGACGAGTTACAGCTTTTAAGCGACCGCACGAGCGTGTATTTTACCAAGCGCGGCATTTCGGATTTGAAGGTTTATACGCCGCAGGTTTTTGCCGAGGAGTACGAAAACCTTACGCCGAAACAGCTTATCGACCTGAAAGGGTTGATGGGCGATACTTCGGATAACATCCCCGGTGTGCCGGGCGTTGGGCCTAAAACGGCGCTGAAGCTGATAAGCGAATACGGCAGCGTGGAAAATGTTTTGGAGAATGCTGAAAATATCAGCGGCAAGGCGCTGCGCGAAAAGCTTTTGAACAATAAAGAGTCGGCGCTGCTTTCTAAAAAGCTGGCGACGATATTTACGGATGTGCCGGTAAGTACAGATTTGGCTGCTTATGAGCTGCGCGGCATGCAGCCGGAAGCGCGCGAACTGATGCAGTTGTTGGAGTTCCGCAATATGTACGACCGTTTTGCTTCCGTTATGGGTGCAAATGAAGGCGATTTCGGCCTGTTCGGCGAGGAGATTGAAGAAACGACTGACGCTTTGCCTGAAGAAGTTATCGCTTCTGACGACGATGCGGAAGCTTTGTTTAAACTAATCGCCGCAAGGCGTGAGGTTACGCCGTTGGCGGTGCAGGTTGGCGGCACATTGCCTGATTTATATTTTGCGCAGGCGGAAGTTTTGTGCGACGGGCGCGTGTATGTGTTTAAGCACGGCGGCGCGGGTTGGGCGCAGTTTAACGCCTGGCTGGCGGATGAAACGAAAGAGAAAGCCTGCTGTGACAGCAAGGAGATTATAAAAACTGCGCTGTGCATGGGCGTTGAGGCGCGCGGCATTGTGGACGACGTTGCCATTGCGGCGTACCTTGTGGACGCTGGACGCAGTAATTACAGTGTAAAAACCATCAGTGCGGATTATCTGCCGCAGGCATATGCGCAGGAGTGCAAGGCAATTGCCGAGCTTGTACCTGTTTTGCGCGCCAAGCTGAACGAGCACGAGCAGATAAAATTATATGAAGAAATGGAGCTGCCGCTGGCACGCACGCTGGCTAAAATGGAGCTGGCGGGCATTAAGCCGGATGTGGCGCTGCTGGAAAAGCTTACCAAAGAAATGGCGGCGCAGATTGCCGCACTGGAAATTCTAGCGGTGGAGCAGGCAGGCGAAAGCTTCAATTTAAAATCCACCAAGCAGCTGGGCGTGGTTTTGTTTGAAAAGCTGGGGCTGCCGGTAATCAAAAAGACCAAAACCGGCTATTCCACGGACGTATCGGTATTGGAGCAGCTTCGCAACGAGCATCCGCTGGTGCGGACGGTTTTGGAACACCGCAAGCTGACCAAGCTGCACAGCACTTATTTGGAAGGTTTGCGCCCGCTGATTAACGCTAAAACAGGGCGTATTCATACGCATTTTCAGCAGCTGGTGACGGTAACGGGGCGTTTGAGCAGTACCGATCCGAACTTGCAGAACATACCGACGCGCACGGAGCTGGGCAAGCAAATCCGCGAGATTTTTGTGCCGGGCGAAGGCTACGATTATCTGCTGAGCTGCGATTATTCGCAGGTGGAACTGCGTGTGCTGGCGCATATTGCGCAGGATGAGCTTTTGCTGGAAAGCTTCCTGCATGGGCAGGATGTACACGCGCGCACGGCGGCGGAAGTTTTTGGCGTGCCGCTGGGCGAAGTAACAGGCACGATGCGTACACGCGCCAAAGCGGTAAACTTCGGTATTGTGTACGGCATAAGTGATTTTGGGCTGGCCAAGCAGCTGGATATCAGCCGCAGCGAGGCCGGACGTTATATTGAAAATTATCTGGGACGCTATACGGGCGTTAAAAAATATATGGACGACATGGTGGCAAGTGCGCGCAAAAACGGCTATGTGCAGACGCTGTTCGGGCGCAGGCGCTACTTGCCGGATATTAACAGCCGCAACTTCAACATCCGCGGCTTTGCGGAACGCACCGCCATTAACACGCCGATACAGGGCACGGCGGCGGACATTATTAAAATTGCCATGATTAACGTGCAGAAAATGCTGGAACAGGGTAATTACAAGAGCCGTATTTTATTGCAGGTGCATGACGAACTGCTGCTGGAAGTTACGGCGGACGAGCGTGAAGAAGTCGGCAAACTTGTAAAACAGACGATGGAAGCAGCCGTTAAATTAAGCGTGCCGCTGATTGCCGACGTTAACTACGGCACTAACTGGGCCAACGCAAAATAGGGGGAATAACAATGCCGGAAATGCCGGAAGTGGAGCAGGTGCGCAAAACCCTGCTGCCGCATATCAAAGGCAAAACCATAAAAAAGGTAGAAGTTTATCTGGACAGGCTGATTAAGCACCCGTCGCCGCAAGGCTTTATTAGCGGTTTAACAGGGCGCACGATTGAGGATGTGGGACGCCGCGGCAAGTATTTGGTGCTTAAAACCGGTGCTGACCAGAAGATGATTGTACATTTGCGCATGACCGGCGCTTTGATGGCGCAGGAGGCGGACAAACCCGCGCCGCCTTATGCCAAGATTAAATTTGAACTGACGGACGGCGTGACGATGTGGTTTACCGATATCCGCACCTTTGGCACGCTGTACCTTGTTACTAATAATGACGCGTATATTGAAGGCTACGAAACTTTAGGCCCCGAGCCTTTAAGCGAAGGCTTTACGGTCGGTTACATGCGCCCGGTTATAGCCAAAAGCAGAATGCCCATAAAAACTCTGATTTTGGAGCAGACTTTTATCGCAGGGCTTGGCAACATCTACGCCGACGAGTGCCTGGCGTTATCCGGCATTTTGCCGATGCGCACTGCCAACACTCTGACGGACGAAGAAATTGACCGCCTGCATGATGCCATAAACAAGGTTATTGCGCAGGGCATTGCCAACCGCGGCACAACCTTCCGCGATTACAAAGACGGCGAAGGCAACAAGGGCGATAACCAAAACCATTTGCTGGTATATGGGCGCAAAGGCTTGTGCTGCAAAATGTGCGGCGGCGAACTTTTGGGCACCAAAGTAGGCGGGCGAGGCACAACATACTGCCCGCACTGCCAAAAATAAAACGGTGAAAAAATGAAAGTAATAGGTTTAACAGGGGGCATAGCCTCGGGTAAAAGTACAATTGCAAATTTACTGCGCAGCCTTGGCGCGCCTGTGTTTGACGCTGACGCTGAAAGCCGCGCTCTGGTTGCCAAAGGGCGTGCTGCGCTTAACGAAATAGCCCTTACCTTTGGCATTGAATACCTTACGGACGGCGGCGAACTTAACCGCCCCAAAATGGCGGAACTTGTTTTCCACGATAAAGAAGCGCTGAAAAAACTGGAAGCAATCATTCATAAAAACGTACTGGCGGCTGCGCAGAGCTTTCTGGCGGAATGCCGCAGTAAAAATCTGCCGGCGGCAGTGCTTGATGTACCGCTTTTAATTGAATGCGGCTGGTATAAAGATGTTGATGCCGTGTGGCTTGTTGCCGTAGACAGCGAAACGCAGATAGAACGTGCCATGGCACGCAGCAACATGACGCGCGAAGAAGTTAAGGCACGCATTGCAGCGCAGATGACACTGGAAGAAAAAAAGGCTTATGCCAGCCTTGTAATTGACAACAGCGGCACCTTTGCCGAAACGGAAAAAGCCGTTGCCGCAGCATGGAAAAATTTTACGGCGGAGGCATAAGTTGGGCAGGCGGAAAAAGAAAAAATTTATCGACAGATGGTGGGTAAAATTCTTAATGGTTGCTGCCGCCGTTTTTCTCATCGGCGAGGCCGGCATAAAAATTTGGAACAGCGAAGCGGTGCAGACGCGCTTTGTATATATGTGGCCGTATCAGGAAGAAATTCTGGAATACAGCGGCAAAAATAAAATCGACCCGTTTTTGGTGGCGGCGGTAATTAAAAACGAAAGCGGCTTCGACACGGAAGCGGTATCGCACGCCGGTGCGGTTGGCTTAATGCAGATAATGCCGGAAACAGGCGAATGGATTGCCGGACAGATGGGGCTAGATTATTTTGATTTGGAAGCGCTGCATACGCCGGAATATAATGTGCGTTTGGGCTGCTGGTACCTGGGCGAGCTGGAATATGAGTTTCAGCGCAACTGGGTGCTGATGATGATTGCCTACAACGCGGGGCGCGGCAACACGCGCGCGTGGATGCAGGGGAACGGCTGGGATTATAATTTTAACCGTATTGAGGACATTCCTTACCCCGATACGCGCGAATATGTAAAAAAAGTTTTACGCGACCGCGACAAATATTATCTTTTTTATAAAAATAAGATAAAAAACTATTGACAGATGCTTGATAAGGCGCTATAATTATCAATGTTGACGCGGTAGTGGCGGAACGGCAGACGCGCTAGCCTCAGGAGCTAGTGGGGGCAACCCCGTGGAGGTTCAAATCCTCTCTACCGCACCATTTAAATTTAATAGCAATACCCCAATGCGGTTGTGGCGGAACGGCAGACGCACCATCTTGAGGGGGTGGCGGGGAGACCCGTGTGGGTTCAAATCCCACCAACCGCACCAAAACGAATTTTAAGCAGCCTAAATTTTTAGGTTGCTTTTTTATTTTGCCTGCATGCGGACAGCCAACTATGGAATGCCAAAGATTTATGCTGTAAAGCGGCAGACAAAAACTGCGGCGACAAAATTTAGGGCAATAACTTTTGGGAGCACGGCCGCGAAGCCCGGGCGGAATCGGAGGAGCCGCAGCATTTTTGCGCCGCTGCAACAGTATAATCTTTGGCATATTGTTAACATGTAATATATGGACAAAGCATGCCTGCAATGTTATAGTATAAGAGGTATTTTTTGCAGGTGCGGTTTAGTAAAAATGCTGCGCCTGAAACGTTATTATTCTGGAGGGTGGTTATTTAATGAGCGAACCTGTTAAACAAAACGCATCCGCCGCTGTGGATGCGGACTATTCGCTGGAGGCCGTGCCTGAATCTGCACGCAAAGGCTTCTGGCAGATGTTCTTTGTTATGCTGGGCTTTACGTTTTTCTCTGCCAGCATGAGCGTCGGTGCAAAGCTCGGCAACGGTCTGGATTTGTCCGGCTTTGTGTGGGCCTGCCTTATCGGCGGCGTTATCCTGTCGGCGTATTGCGGCGTGCTGGCTTTTATCGGTTCTAAAACCGGCCTTAACATGGACCTGCTTTGCCGCCGCACTTTCGGCAGCAAAGGCTCGTACCTTTCTTCTGCAATTCTGGGCTTTACGCAGATTGGCTGGTTCGGCGTCGGCGTGGCAATGTTTTCTATCCCGGCGGCGGAATTGATGGGCATGGGTGAATGGACGCTGACCATTATTGCCGGCCTTTTAATGACGGCGACCGCTGCTACCGGCATGAAGGCGCTGGAAATTGTCAGCTACATTTCCGTGCCGCTGATTGTTGTGCTGGGCGTTTATTCCATGGTAACCGCTGCGGCTGACGGAGGCGGGCTGGCGTACATTTTTGCGCAGTCTGCGGGGCAGATTACGCTGTTTACCGGCATCGGCTACGTTATCGGTTCGTTTATTTCCGGCGGTACGGCAACGCCTAACTTTATCCGCTTTGCCAAAAACAGCAGCATTGCCGTGTGGACGACGATTATTGCCTTCTTCCTCGGCAACACGCTGATGTTCTGCTTCGGCGCTGTCGGCGGCGCTTACACCGGCAAGGATGATATTTTCTACGTTATGATTGCGCAGGGCTTGGCTATTCCGGCATTGATTGTACTGGGCGCGAATATCTGGACGACCAACAACAACGCGCTGTACACCGGCGGCCTTGCTATTTCCAACATTTCCCGCATCCGCATGAAATGGACGACCTGGATTTCCGGCATCGTCGGCACGGCGCTGGCAATCTGGCTGTACTATAATTTTGTAAGCTGGCTCAGCATTCTTAACTGCGCTCTGCCGCCTATCGGCATTATCGTTATTCTGGATTATTTCTTCAACGGCAAAAAATTTACCGGCGATTTTAAGGAATACACCATCAACTGGTTCAACATTGCAGGCATTGTGTTCGGCGCTGTTGTGGCAAACCTGCTGCAATGGGGCATCGCCGCCATCAACGCCATGGTGGTTGCTGCAGTATTCTTCTTTATCGGCGAAATGCTTGGCAACAAAAAATAACCGGTTTTACACAGAAAGGACGGAAATACTATGCTGCTGCAAAAATTATATCTGGCAAATGCCACGGAAACGGTGGATATCCGCGTAACGGACGGCAAATTTGAAGCCATTGCGCCCCAGCTTGAGCCGCTGGCTGGCGAAGAAGTTGTTGCGGACTGCGCCGGTAAAATGGTGCTGCCGCCGTTTATTGAATCCCATGTGCATCTGGATACCTGCCTGACCGCAGGCCGTCCGCACTGGAACCTTTCCGGCACGCTGTTTGAGGGGATTCAGCGCTGGGAAGAATACAAACCCTTCCTTACCAAAGACGAAGTTAAGGAGCGCGTCAACAAGGCTATCCGCTTGCAGGCGGGCAACGGCATTCAGTACGTGCGCACTCACGTGGATATTAACGACCCGAAGCTGACGGCGTTGCAGGCGATTTTGGAGCTGCGCGATGAGGTGAAGGATTATATTGATATTCAGATAGTCGCCTTCCCGCAGTACGGCATTTTAAGCTATCCGCACGGACGTGAGCTTTTGGAAGAAGCGCTGAAAATGGGCGCCGACGCTGCCGGTGCAATTCCGCACTTTGAGTTTACGCGCGAATATTCGGTGGAATCGCTGAACATTTGCTTTGAGCTGGCGCAGAAATACGGCAAGCTGATTGATATTCACTGCGACGAGATTGACGACGAAGCTTCCCGCGGATTGGAAACTGTGGCGGCACGCGCTTATGAAACCGGTATGGGCGATATGGTAACGGCTTCGCACACAACGGCAATGCATAGTTACAATAACGCTTACATGGTTCGCCTGATGCGTTTGCTGAAACTGTCGGGCATTAACTTTGTGGCTAACCCGTGCGTTAACGTACACCTTGGCGGGCGTGTTGATACTTACCCGAAACGCCGCAGCATGACGCGCGTAAAAGAGCTTACCGCAGAAGGCTTGAATGTTTCCTTCGGTTCGGACGATATTTTTGACCCGTGGAACCCTCTGGGCAACGGCAAAATGCGCGACCAGGTATTTATGGGGCTGTATGCGGGGCATATGCTCGGTTACGAGGAAATCTGCAATTCCTATAAATTTGTAACGGAAAACGCGGCGCGCACTTTGCACCTTGGCGACGCTTATGGCATTGCCGAAGGCAAGGACGCAAACTTTGTAATTTTGGATGCTGAAAACTGGTATAATGCACTGAATTATGACGTGCCGGTACTGCGCAACTACCGCAAGGGCAAACTGATTGCTTCCACCGCGCCGGTTGATAAAAAAGTATTCTTTTAATTACGATTATATTAGAGCAAAATAAAAATAGCCAAAGGATTATGCTGTAAAGCGGCAGACAAAAACTGCGGCGGCAAAATTTAGGGTAATAACCTTCGGGAGCACGGCCGCGAAGCCCGGGCGGAATCGGAGGAGCCGCAGCATTTTTGCGCCGCTGCGACAGTATAACCTTTGGCGGTTAGTGGGTAAAATAAAAGCCAAAGCATTACTTAGGTAGTGCTTTGGCTTTTTGTGTGTTATGGATTATTTTTGGGTGTGTTGTTTTTTCCAGCGTTTTATTTCATCAAGGCGGGCTTTAACGCGCGCTTCCAGACCTTGCGTGGTGGGGTTATAGTAAGTTGTGCCGAGCAGTGAATCCGGCAGGCACTGCATGTTGGTTAGTTTGTCTGCGCTGTCGTGCGCGTACTGGTAGCCTTTGCCGTAGTTCAGTTCCTGCATCAATTTGGTTGGCGCGTTGCGGATAACAAGCGGTACCGGTTCTGCCAGCATTTTGGCGGCGTCGCGTTTGGCGTGCTCATACGCCATGTACAGCGCGTTGGATTTTGGCGCGACGGACATATACACAACGGCCTGCGTTAAATGCACGCTGCATTCCGGCATGCCGATAAAGTGGCACGCCTGATAAGCGGCAACGGCAATTTCCAGCGCTTTGGGGTCGGCAAGGCCGATGTCTTCGCTGGCAAAACGTGTTACGCGCCGCGCGATGTATAACGGGTCTTCGCCCGCCTCCAGCATGCGCGCCAGCCAGTAAACGGCGGCGTCCGGGTCGCTGTTGCGCATGGATTTGTGCAGCGCAGAAATTAAATTGTAATGTTCTTCGCCGGTTTTATCGTACAGCAGCGATTTTTTTGATGTGCATTGCTCCAGCGTTTCGCGTGTTACCGTCGTTGCGCCGCTGTTATCAACATCTCCGTTCAAAACAGCCATTTCCAAAGTGGAAAGCGCCGTCCTCGCGTCGCCGTTGGCAAACACGGCAATCATTTCCAAAAGTTCGTCATCAATGTTTATCTGCTGGCTGCCGAAGCCTTTTTCATCGGTGAGCGCGCGTTTTAAAAGCTGCACCAGTTCGTCCGTTTTAAGTTCCTGCAAAACAAAAACCTTGCAGCGGGAAAGTAGTGCGCTGTTAACTTCAAACGAAGGGTTTTCCGTCGTTGCGCCGATTAAAATAATGCTGCCCTTTTCGACAAACGGCAAAAAGGCATCCTGCTGGGCTTTGTTGAAGCGGTGGATTTCGTCCACAAAAACGATGGTTTTTTCGCCGCACTGGCGGTTGCCTTCCGCCTTTTGCATTACGGCGCGTATCTCTTTAATGCCGCTGGTAACGGCAGAAAAATCTATAAAAGCGGCTTTGGTGGTGTTGGCTATTATCCGCGCCAGCGTGGTTTTGCCGACGCCGGGAGGTCCCCAGAAAATCATGGAGGAAATCTGGTCGCTTTCAATTAAGCGGCGCAGCACTTTGCCCCTGCCCAGAAGGTGCGTCTGCCCTACATATTCTTCAAGCGTTTGCGGGCGCAGGCGCGCGGCCAGCGGCTGGGATAAATTGTTTTCAAACAGCGTTAAGGTTTCCATAATTTCGCCTCCCACCGCCATTATAATTCGGCAGGCGGATTAGTGCAAGACGGTTTTACATAATTGTTGCAATTACGCGGCGTTTTTTATTTGCGAAGGCAACAAAAAAAGTTATATAATTATAATAACTATATTATATTGATTGGAGAACGGACATGGATTGGCACAACCGCAACATGAAAATTTTAATCGGTATTTGCATTGCCGTTGTTTTGATAGTTTGCTACCGTATTTTTGATAATATTCAGACGGAGCGCGAGCGCGCGGAACGCATGAGCCGCGTGCAGGCGGTGGCTGTTGTTACGGCGCGGCCGGAACGCCGGACGATTGTGCCGGATTTGGAGTTCAGCGGCAGCCTTGACCCTGAATGGCAGGCGGATGTTGCCGCCAAGGTTGACGGGCGTGTGGAACGCGTGTATGTTAACGAAGGCGACCGCGTGACCAAAGGGCAGGTGCTGGCAGAGCTGGAACAGCGCGACACCGACGCAAGCTTACTTGAAGCGCGCGGCAATTACATGGATGCGCAGACCAGTTTGCGCAAGGCGGAGCGCGACCTTGAGCGTTACAGCAAGTTGTACGAGCAGGGGGCGGTTTCGCAGCAGGTTGCAGATGATTACGCCTTTGCGCGCGACAATGCGGCGGCGAAACTGGATGCGGCGCGCGGCACCTTGCAGGCTATGGAATCGCAGTCCGCAGGCACGGTTATTGTCGCACCGGCGGATGGGATTGTTGCCAAACGCTATCATCAGGAAGGTTATTATGCAACGGCAGGTACGCCGCTGTTCGCTGTGGCGGATATCAGCGTGCTGAAAACCGTTATCAATATTCCGGAGGGCAATATCAGCGGCGTGGCAGTGGGCAACGAGGCGGAAATTGATTTGCCTGCTTTCGCCGGTCATAAGATTATCGGCAAAATAACGCGCATCGCCCCGGTGGCGGATTTACCGGCGCACACCTTTGCAGCGGAAGTAAGCGTGGACAACACGGAAGGGCTGCTGGCGGGCGTTTTTGCAACGGTGCGTTTAACGGCGCAGCCGAAGGAAAACGTGCTGACGATACCTGTGCATGCCATTGTAATGCGCGACGACCAGAAAACCGTTTACGTTGTTAACGAAGATAATACCGTTCGCCGCCAGGTGCTGGACATTGGCTATTTTGACGATAAGATTGCCGAAGTTTTAAGCGGCCTGAACGGCGATGAAATAATTGTAACCGAAGGGCACAACAAGCTGCGCGAGGGCAGCCAGATAGTTACTGACAAGGCAGGTAATTGATTATGATAGGTACTTTTATCCGCCGGCCGGTTTTTACCACCATGCTTGTTTTGCTGCTGGTGGTATTCGGCATCCGCTGCTACCCGGAAATCGGCGTTGACCTGAACCCTGACGTTGACATGCCTATCGTCAGCGTGCGCGTAACTTACGACGGCGCGTCGCCGGAGGAAATGGAAACGCTTATTACAAAGCCCATAGAAAACCGCGTCAGCCAGGTTGCGGGCTATAAAACGATATCCAGCACGGTGCTGGAAGGCTACAGCGAAACGGTGCTGGAGTTTAACATGGGCGTTGACCCGCAGGACATGGCGAGCGAAGTACGCGAGAAGGTTGCCAGTGTGCGCAACCGCCTGCCGGACGACATCGACGAGCCTGTTGTACAGACGGTTGATTTAACTTCGCAGTCCATTGTTGCTTATACCTTTTCGTCCGATTCGCGCAGCCGTGGTGAAATCCGCCGTTTGATTGAGGACAGTATCCTTGACGAGATGCAGATGGTTGAAGGCGTCGCCGAAGTAACGGCAGTCGGCGCCAGCCAGCGCGTTATCCGCCTTGTGGCGAAGCCTGACAAGCTGATGGAATACGGCATTTCGTTTCAGGATTTGCTGGAAAAGGTAGACGACGAGAACTACAACACGCCGGGCGGTAAGGCCAAGAACCACGATATGGAAATTACCGTGCGCACGATTGGCAAGTACAACAGCATCGACGACGTGAAGAAGGTTGTTATTGCCAACCACGACGGCAAGGCTGTGTACATCAGCGACGTGGCGGACGTTATTGACGGCTGGGAGGACGAGGATACCTTTGCCAGCGCCAACGGCGTGCCCTGCGTTATGACCTTTGTGCGCAAGCAGAGCAAAACCAACACGGTTGACGTTACCGACCGCGTTAATGCCAAAATGGAAGAACTGAAGCAGCGCGTTATTCCGCCGGACATCAAGGTTGATATCGTGCGTGACCAGTCCACCTACGTGCGCGAGAACATCGCCGACGTGTGGAACACGATTTTCTTCGGCGGCGCACTGGCGCTGTTTATTACCTATATGTTTCTGGGTAACTTCCGCGCCACGGTTATCGGCGGCCTGTGCATACCGACATCCATTATAGCCACTTTCTTTATGATGAAGGCTCTGGATTTTACGCTGAACAACATGTCGCTGATGGCATTGAGTTTGGCTGTCGGCATTTTGATAGACGACGCGATTGTAGTTATCGAAAATATTTTCCGCCATATCGAGATGGGCAAAACGCCGTTTGTGGCGGCTAAAGAAGCGACGGAAGAAATTTCCCTGGCAATACTCGCAACTTCGCTGTCCTTAATGGCGGTGTTTGTACCGGTCGGCAGCATGGGCGAAATTATCGGCCAGTATTTTAAGCAGTTCGGCTTGACGGTTGCCTTTGCCATTGCTTTTTCCACGCTGGTAGCGTTTTCGCTGACGCCAATGGTTTCCGCCTACTGGATTAAGGAAGAAAAGCCGGGCGAAAGCCACCGCAACAAATATGTGCAGCTTGCGCTGGATAAATTTGAAAACGGCTTCCAGATTTTCCGCGGGCTGTATAACGGTATTATGGAAGCGGCGCTGAACAACCCGAAAAAAATTATAGCAGCGGGCTTTGTTTCGCTGGCGTTAAACCTTGTGCTGCTGCCGTTTGTCGGTACGGAATATCAGCCGACGTATGACAGCGGCGAGTTCAGTGTTAAATTTAAAGCGCCGATTGGTACCAGTATGGAAAAGACCGTGCAGCTGGCAACGCCTTTGCAACAGGCTATTACAGACATGCCGGAGGTAAAAATAGCGGCGCTCAATATCGGCAACGGGCGTAACCCGGTTAACCAGGGCTCGATTGATATCCGTCTGATACCGAGCAATGAGCGCGAGCGCAGTATGCAGCAGATTATGGACGATTTGCGTGCCGACGTGCGCAATGTTGAAGGCTTGAGCGTTACCGTCGTTTCCAATCAGGGGCGCGGTCGCGGCGACAGCCGTCCGGTGCAGATTGGCCTGCGCGGCAGCGATATCAAGCAGCTGAAAGAATATGCTTTGGAACTGGCTGATTTGGTGCGTAAGGTGCCGGGCGCGACGGACGTCGATATTTCCGACAGCGACGAGCAGCCGGAAATTTTGATTAAACTTGACCAGGCGCGCGCCAGCCTGCTGGGGCTTGATTCCTATTCCGTCGGCGAAGTTGTGGAAATGGCCTTCATGGGCAAAAGCACCGGCAACAGCTTCACCATCGGCGATAACGACTACGATATTATTTTGCAGCTGCCGCAAAGCAAGCGCACCGATATCAACGACGTTAAAAACCTGCGCGTATCGTCGCCGGACGGCAAATTTATCCGCTTGGGTGATATTGCCGACATTACTTTGGGCAGCGGCCCGACCCGTATTGAACGCGAGGACAAGCAGCGCCAGATTGTGGTGTATGCCAACACGGTAGGCACTTCGCCGGGCGAGCTGATTACCAAAATACAGAACGAACTGATACCAAGCATGAACCTGCCGCAGGGCTACAACTACAAGCTGATTGGCGAGGCGGACACGATGGCGCGTTCGTTCAACGAGATTGTGAAGGCGATTGTGCTGGCGGTTGTGGTCGTGTATATGGTGCTGGCGGCGCAGTTTGAAAGCTTCAGCCAGCCGGTTATCATCATGGCGTCCCTGCCGTTTGCCATTGTGGGCGCGGTGCTGGGCCTTTTAATGGCGGGGCAGACGGCCAACATGATGAGTATGATTGGCTTTACCATGCTGCTTGGTCTGGTAACCAAAAATGCAATTCTGTTAATTGACTATGCCAACCAGCAGCGCGAAAAGGGCATGGATATCCGCAGCGCGACTTTGGAAGCCTGCTCGCTGCGTCTGCGCCCGATACTTATGACGACGCTGTCCACCATTTTAGGCATGCTGCCGATTGCAATGGGCATTGGTGAAGGCGCGGAGCTGCGCCAGTCGATGGGCGTTGTTCTGGTCGGCGGTTTGGTAACTTCCACGCTGCTGACGCTTTTGGTTGTGCCGGTTGTGTACATGCAGTTTGAACAGTGGAAAGCCAGACACTATAAATCCGCCGGAGAGGCGCAGGAATAATTTAAAATTTAAGTTTTTAACGGCTCTGCCATGTGCAGGGCCTTTTTGTTTATTTATTTGCAAAACCGCTTGTGCCGCCGCGCTATAATCCTGTATAATAAATGTAAAATATAAGTAAAAACCATGTTAAACAACAAAGCGGGGGAGGACTTATGGTTTACTTTTTCGGATTTTTGGGAGGTCTGGCGTTATTTTTATACGGCATGCAGCTGATGGGCGAAGGTTTGCAGCGCGCAGCCGGTGAAAAATTGCAGAAGATACTGGAAAAACTGACCGGCGTGCTTGTTGTTGCCGTGGCGCTGGGTGCTGTGGTAACGGGCATTTTGCAGTCCAGCAGCGCGACGACGGTTATGACGGTCGGCTTTGTAAACGCCGGGCTGATGACGCTGAAACAGGCCTTCGGCGTTGTTATGGGCGCAAACATCGGCACGACGATGACGGCGCAGCTGATTGCCTTTAAGCTGACGGATTACATTACGTTATTTTTAGCTATCGGTTTTGCGGTGCAGCTTCTTGCCAAACGCCGCCGCGGCAAATACCTCGGTCAGGTAATTCTGGGCTTCGGTATTTTAATGCTGGGCATGGAAATGATGAGCAGCTCCGTAATGCCTTTGCGCGAATATCAGGGCTTTATTGATTTTATCCACCGCTTTTCGGATAATACGCTTTTGGGAGTGCTTGTAGGTTTGGTAATGACGATGGTTATTCAGTCCAGCAGTGCGACCATTGGCGTTTTGATTGCCATTGCCAACCAGGGCCTTATTCCGCTGGAAGGCGCTATCCCCGTGCTGTTGGGCGACAACATCGGCACCTGTATTACGGCGGTGCTGGCTTCCCTGCGCGCCAACATTACGGCTAAACGTGTAGCGCTGGCACATGTAATGTTTAACTTTATCGGCAGCATCATCTTCATCACCTTTATGGGGCTGTTTATCAAGCTGGTGCTGGCCATTTCCCCGGCAGGCGATATTGCCCGCCAGATTGCCAACGCGCATACGGCGTTCAACGTAGTAAACACCCTGCTGTTCATGCCGTTTACCGGTTTGTATATTAAATTTATCGAAAAACTTTTGCCGGGCAAGAGTGAAATTATCTCCCGCAAGCCTGCGTTTCTGGATGAGAAAATGCTGGCAACGCCTTCCATTGCTATCGGCCTTGCCGTTAAGGAAATTGTGCGCATGGGCAACATGGCGCGCCATAATGTGGAAGTAGGCCTTGCGGCGCTGGAAGACAAAGACCCGGAAAAAATCAAATACGTGCTGGAGCACGAGCCTGTTATCGACGCTTTGGAGGAGGACATTACCCGCTACCTTACCAAAATGAGCGAGAAGGAAATGAGCGGTGCGCTTTCCGCAGAGCATACGCGCCTTTTGCACGCCTGCACGGATATTGAACGTATCGGCGACCACGGCGAAGCGCTGGCTAAAGACGCACGCCGCATTTTTGAGGACGATATAAAATTCAGCGACGAAGCGAAAGAAGAACTGCGCAGCCTTGGCAAGCTGGTGCTGGAAGCCAGCGGCAAAGCGATGGAAGCATTGGCAGCTAACGATAAGGCGCTGGCGCAGGAGGCGTGGGACGTCTGCCGTCAGGTTAAAAAGATGCAGAAGGAAATCCGCAAAAACCACATTGTGCGCCTGAACGAAAAACGCTGCGACCCTGTGGCAGGCTTTTTGATGATGGAAATTTTAATCAACATGAAGCGCGTTTCGGACCATTCCAAAAACATCAGCCAGATTGTACTGGGAATTTTCTAAAATAATTTATAAAAAAGTGTTGACAAAGCCATGTTGTTACGCTATAATTAACTTCGTTGTTGAGAAACGCGGAAATAGCTCAGTGGTAGAGCACCTCCTTGCCAAGGAGGGGGTCGCGAGTTCGAATCTCGTTTTCCGCTCCACGAATTTTCAGCCCGGCAGTTTACTGCCGGGTTTTTTAAATTTATTCTGCAAAAAGCACGGTATTATTGTAGGAAAAGCAGTAAAATTCTTGTCAACTACCTTTTGTTGTGATATTATATTATGAGCAATGTGTGTAAACAGCTGCATTTTTAACAATTAAAACCGATGCAAACAAAACGCTGTAAGAACCAGCACATAAATTAAGGGAGGATTTATTAATGAACGTAACAGTAGAAAGAGTCGGCAACGACGCAACTCTTAAAATCACTTTGCCCGCAGAGGAAGTAAACAAAGGCTATAAAAAAGCCGTTGCAAAAATCGCAGGCCAGGTAAACATCCCCGGCTTCCGTAAAGGCAAAGCCCCCCGCAACGTTATCGAAATGCACTATGGCAAAGAAGCCGTAAAACAGGAAGCTTTTGAACTGGTTGCCAACCAGTGCTACACCCAGGCTCTGGAACAGGAAAAACTCATTCCGGTTTCTGACCCGAAAGTAGAAGAATCCGTATTTGAAGAAAACAAAGATATGGAACTTACCATTAAAGTAACCCTGAAACCGGAAGTAAAACTGGGCGACTACAAAGAACTGCATGTTGAAAAAGAAGCAGTTGAAGTTACCGACGAAGCTGTTGAAGAACAGGTACAGGGCCTGCGCAACCGCTATGCAAAAATGGTAGAAGCTGAAGAAGGCGCTGTAATTGAAAAAGGCGACTTTGCAATTATCGACTTTGCAGGCACCGTTGACGGCGAACCGTTCAGCGGCGGCGAAGGCAAAGGCTATCCGCTGGAAGTTGGTTCCAACTCCTTCATCCCGGGCTTTGAAGACCAGCTCGTTGGCCTTAAAAAAGGCGATTCCACCGATGTGGACGTAACCTTCCCGGAAGAATACTTTGTTAAAGAACTGGCCGGCAAACAGGCTATCTTCAAAGTAAACGTACAGGACGTTAAACGCAAAGAACTGCCCGAACTGACTGACGAATACGTAGCAGCAAACAGCGATTGCAAAACCGTTGAAGAACTGCGCGCAAGCTATAAAGAACGCATGCAGAAAGCAGCAGAAAACAATGCTAAAATCGCTTACGAAAAAGCATTGATTGACCTTGCTGTTGCCAATGCGGAATTTGAAGTTCCGGAAATCATGATTGAAGACCGCATTACCCAGATGATTGACGAAATGCGCATGAGCCTGGAAACCCGCAAACTGAGCCTTGAACAGTACATGCAGTACAGCGGCATCGACATGAAACAGCTCCGCGAACGCCAGCATGACGCTGCTGTTGAAAACGTTAAAACCGACCTCGTTCTGGATGCTGTTGCCAAAGCTGAAAACATTCAGGTTTCCATGGAAGACGTTGACAGCGAACTTTCCGCTATCGCTTCCCAGCACGGCGCAACTCTGGAAGACGTTAAGAAAATCATTAAAGCAAACGGCACCATGGGCCTCCTGCTTGCAAACATTCTGCGCCGCAAAGCAGCCCATGTAATTATTGACAGCGCAAAATAATTTAAGCGCATAGCAGACCACAGAAAAGGGGTGTGACAATAATGAATTATGTGCCAATAGTTGTAGAACAATCCAACCGCGGCGAACGCTCTTACGATATATATTCCCGCCTTTTAAAGGACAGGATAGTTTTTGTTACCGGCGAAATAGATGATACTATGGCCAATCTCGTTATCGCCCAGCTGCTCTTTTTAGAGTCGGAAGACCCCGATAAGGATATCCATCTCTATATCAACAGCCCGGGCGGCAGCGTAAGCGCCGGCCTGGCGATTTATGATACAATGCAGTACATAAAGCCTGATGTTTCCACAATCTGCATGGGCATGGCTGCCAGCATGGCGTCCGTGCTTCTGGCTGCAGGCACTCCGGGCAAGCGTTTTGCCCTGCCTTATTCCAGAGTGATGATTCATCAGCCGTTGGGCGGCGTACAGGGGCAGGCTTCCGAAATTGAAATTACCGCGCGTGAAATTTTGCGCGTGCGCGACGAGATGAACGGCATTTTAGCCCGCCATACCGGCCAGACCAAGGAAAAGATTGCGCAGGACACTGACCGTGATAACTACATGACCAGCCAGCAGGCCAAGGAATACGGCCTGATTGACGAAGTTGTAACGCGTAAGCAGCCTGCAAATGAAAAATAAAGGCTTTAAGGAGATATTTGAAATGAAATTCGGTGGGGACAATCACCACGATGCACCGGTTTGCTCTTTTTGCGGCAAGCGCGAGGCGCAGGTCAGCAAAATGTTCAGCAAGGTGCTGGGCGAAGGTGATTTGTTTATTTGCGATGAGTGCATAAAACTCTGCAATGAAATGCTTGAAGAAGAAATGCGGGCACGAGCAGTGCAGCACGCAGATATTGCCGAGCTGCCCAAACCTAAGGAAATCAAGGCTATTCTGGATGAATACGTCATCGGCCAGGAGGAAGCCAAGAAAACTCTTGCCGTTGCCGTTTACAACCACTATAAACGCATTGACTACGAACTGAACCACGCAGGCGACAGGGATGTTGAACTGCAAAAATCCAACATTTTAATGCTGGGGCCGACCGGTAGCGGAAAAACCCTGCTGGCGCAGACTTTGGCCAAAATTTTGCAGGTGCCCTTTGCCATTGCCGATGCTACCGCGCTTACCGAAGCGGGTTATGTCGGTGAGGACGTGGAGAACATTTTGCTGCGTTTAATCCAGAATGCCGATTACGATATTGAACGCGCACAGCGCGGCATTATCTACATCGACGAGATTGACAAAATTTCGCGCAAGTCCGAAAATCCGTCCATTACCCGCGATGTTTCTGGCGAAGGCGTGCAGCAGGCGCTTTTAAAAATTCTTGAAGGCACTGTTGCCAATGTTCCGCCGCAGGGCGGGCGCAAACATCCGCATCAGGAATTTTTGCAGATTGACACGACCAACATCCTGTTTATCTGCGGCGGCGCATTTGACGGGCTGGAGAGCATTATCAGCCAGCGCACCGGCAAAAAAAATCTGGGCTTTGGCGCCGATATCAAAACCAAAGATGAAATCAGCCTGACGGATACCTTTAAAAAGGTGCTGCCGGAGGATTTGATGAAGTTTGGTCTGATTCCGGAATTTGCAGGCCGCCTGCCTGTTGTTGTAACGCTGGAAGCGCTTGACAAGGCTGCCCTGATTAAGATTTTGCAGGAGCCTAAAAACGCACTGGTTAAACAGTACCAGCATTTCCTGGCTATGGATAATGTTGAACTGGAATTTGAACCCGACGCGCTGGACGCCATTGCCGAAGAAGCACTGAAACGCAGTGCCGGCGCACGCGGTTTGCGTGCCATTATCGAAACGGTAATGCGCAACGTAATGTACGACGTGCCTTCACGCAGCGATGTTGTAAAATGTATTGTAACTGCTGACTGCATCCGCAACCATGCGGAGCCGAAAATGATTGTGGCAGCAAGCTGAAATTAAAAAATGGGGGAGGGAAAATATCCTTCCCCTTTTTGGTTTTATGGGGCTTTTGTGATACAATTAGTACAAGAGCCGAATGCTTTGACTATTTTTACCATAGGGGGATGCTAATATACAATGGAAGCATCAGGAACATTAATGCCGCTGCTGGCGCTGAGGGGGATTATCGTTTTCCCGGGGATGACGGTAAACCTTGACGTTGGCAGGGATAAATCAATAAATGCCGTTAACGCTGCCATGCAGCTTGACAAAAAAATACTGCTGGTTACGCAGCGTGACGCCGAAACGGCTGACCCGAAGCGCGAAGATTTGTACGGCTTCGGCGTTGTTGCCGAAATTAAACAGCTTTTGAAGCTGCCGAGCGGTGCTTTGCGCATTTTAATCCAGGGCTTGAACCGCGTGGAAGTAACCTCTGTTATCGACGCGCCGTTTAAGGATGTTTACCTTGAAGGCTTTGTGCAGCCGTTTGAAAGCATTGAGCCGGAGGAAAACGCCGAAACCGAAGCTATGCGCCGCATACTTTTGCAGAGCTTTGAAAAATGGCTGATTACCGGCAAAAAAGTAACGACGGAGGTTATGCTTAATTTTAAAAACATTACCACCGCCGGTGAGATTGCCGATATTATCGCCGGTTATTTAACCATCAGCATCGACGAAAAGGAAGAACTGCTGGAGCTGGCCGACGTTAAAGAGCGCATGCACAAACTGTATGCCTTTTTGTGCAAAGAGCAGGAAATTGCCGAGCTTGAAAAAAATATCGCGCAGGAAGTGCGTAAACAGATAGAAAAAAACCAGCGTGAATATTATCTGCGCGAGCAGATTAAAGTGATTAACAAAGAACTTGGCGACGGTGACGAACGCCAGGCCGAAGTTGACGAATACAAAAAGCAGATGGAAGGGCGCGACCTGCCGCCGGAAGTTACCGACAAGCTGAACAAGGAGCTGGACCGCCTTTATAAAATGCCGCCGATGATGGCGGAAAGCGGCGTCATCCGCAACTATGTAGAAACGCTGCTGGCCTTGCCGTGGGGCATTTACGGCAAGGATAATTTTGATTTGAAAAAAGCCGAAAAGATTTTGAATAAAGACCATTACGGCTTGGAAAAGGTTAAGGAGCGCATTCTGGAATACCTGGCGGTGCGCGCGCTGACCAAGAGCGGTAAAGGGCCTATCCTGTGCCTCGTCGGGCCTCCGGGCGTCGGGAAAACCTCGCTGGCGCAGTCCGTTGCCCGCGCTATCGACCGTAAGTTTACACGCATGTCGCTGGGCGGCGTGCATGATGAAGCCGAAATCCGCGGACACCGCCGCACCTACATCGGCGCCATGCCGGGGCGTATTATACACGGCATGCAGACCTGCGGCGTAATGAACCCGGTATTTTTGCTTGATGAAGTTGACAAGATGTCGTCCGATTTCCGCGGCGACCCGGCTTCCGCACTGCTTGAAGTGCTTGATCCGGAACAGAACAACACTTTCAGCGACCACTATGTGGAAATTCCGTTCGACCTGTCGCAGGTGTTCTGGATTGTAACCGCCAACACGGTGGAAACCATCCCGCCCGCGCTGCTGGACCGCATGGAAGTTGTACAGCTTTCCAGCTATACGGAGGACGAAAAAGTAAAAATTGCCGAGCTGCATTTGCTGCCGAAGGAACGCCACAACAATGGTTTAAGCACCAAAACGCTGACGATAACCGAAGACGCACTGCGCCTGATTATCCGCGGCTATACGCGCGAAGCCGGTGTGCGTAACCTTGAACGCAAAATTGCCGCTGTCTGCCGCAAAACAGCTCACCGTATTGTCAACGGCGAAGCCAAAACGGCAAAAGTAACGGCTAAAAACCTGCATAAATATCTGGGTAAAATTATTTACCTTGAGGACGACGTAAGCCTTGAAGCCGCAGCCGGTATTTGCACCGGCCTTGCGTGGACGCGCGTCGGCGGCGAGCTTTTGAAGGTTGAAGTTGTCGCCTGCAAGGGCAAGGGGCATTTGGCGCTTACCGGCCAGCTGGGCGACGTTATGAAAGAATCCGCGCAGGCGGGCTATACCTATATCCGCAGCCGTGCGGATGAACTTGGGCTTGCCAAGGATTTTTACGAAACGACCGATATTCATATCCATCTGCCGGAGGGCGCAATACCTAAAGACGGGCCTTCCGCCGGTATTACGATGGTAACGGCGATGGTATCGGCGCTGACAGGGCGTAAGGTTAAAAAAGATATTGCCATGACCGGTGAAATTACGCTGTCCGGCAGGGTTCTGCCTGTGGGCGGCATTAAGGAAAAATTTTTGGCGGCGCACCGTTACGGCGTTAAAACCATTATTATGCCTGCCAAAAATGTGCAGGATTTGGACGAACTGCCCAAAAACGTGCGCGAAAAGATGAACTTTATACCCGTTAAACATATGGATGAGGTGTTAAAAATAGCATTGGAGGATTGAATGCGATGAACAAAGGAGTTTGGGATATTATCCGCGCGAACTTTGTCACGTCTGCCGTTAAGGCAGAGCAGTACCCCACGCCGCCGCTGATTGAAGCAGCGTTTATCGGGCGCAGCAACGTCGGCAAATCGTCGCTGATTAACTCGCTGTGCCGCCGCAACGGGCTGGCGCGCGTCAGCGCAACCCCCGGCAAAACGCAAACCATCAACTACTATCTGCTGGATGCCAAACGCACGCTGGAGGACGGCGCAGAAACCGCTCAGTTCTACCTTGTCGATTTGCCAGGCTACGGCTTTGCCAAAACCGGCAAAAACAACAAGGATTTGTGGTCCGGCTTTATCAGCAAATACCTGTCCGGTTCGGATAATCTGGCAATGGTGTGCCAGCTGATTGATATCCGGCATAAGCCGATGGAAAGCGACATGGAGTGCTACCACTGGCTGCTGGGCTGCGGGCTGAACGTACAGATTGTTCTGACGAAGGCCGATAAGCTTTCCAAAAACGCGGCGCTGGCGCAGAAGGCGCTGTTTAAACGCGAGCTGGGTCTTGACGACAGCCGCATTATGACGTATTCCGTAACGCAGAACACTATGCGCAGTGAGCTTATCAACCGTATTATGACTGTTTTGGAAAACCACTGATTTTTTGACCGCCGGGGAGTGGTTAAGTATGGGAATTAATACAATGCTGCATGTAAGGCAGCTGATGATGTTCGGCATGGCGATGCTTATCGGCGCGCTGCTGGAATATCTGGCGGTGCCGATTCCGTTTTTGTTGGGCGGCATTGTGTCTGCCATGTTCTGGAAGGTTATCGGCGCGCAGGTGTACTGGCCGCGGCAGTGGCGTGAGCTTGGCTTGTGCGTCGCCGGTTACGGCATTGGCCGCAACTTTACGGCGGATACTCTGCACGAGCTTTCCATGCAGACTTTGGGTGTGTTTGAAGCAACCTTTGCCACCGTCGGCGCAAGCGTTGTAATTGCGTGGTGGACTTCGCGCCACAGCTATGCCAATCTGCAAAGCTGCGTAATGGGCTGTATGCCCGGCGGCATGACGCAGATGCTTTTGATGAGCGAAACTGACCCGCGCGTGGATTTCAGCGCCGTAATGGTAATGCAGACTTTGCGCTTAATGGGCGCGATAATAATTGTGCCGTTTTTGGTTGTGCACGGGCTTGGCGCGGAAATTAAGGACGCTGTTTTAGCGCCTGAAATTGCGCAGGGGCACAGCTGGCTGTGGCTGGTGCCGATTGCTGCCTTCGGTGCGCTGACGCTGGAGAAGCTGCACATACCGACGCCGCGCCTGCTCGGGCCGATTTTGGCCGCGTCCGCCTGCTCGTACTTTTTCGGCAACTTGCAGCCGGTGCCCGACCCGCTGATGATGGTTGCGCAAATCAGCATCGGCCTGTATATGGGAATGCTGCTTGACCCGCAGCGTATACGCGAAACCGCCAAGCTGATGCCGTTCATTCTCACCGGCATTTTAATTATCATCGCCGTCAGCATCGGCATGGCGTATTATTTATCCGGCGTGTACGGGTTTTCCATCATCACCGCCTTTCTTGCCATGGCACCCGGCGGCATTGCCGAAATGTGCCTGGCAGGCATGAGCATGGGCGAAAACGTATCGATTATTTTAACCTATCAGCTGGTGCGCATGATTATTTTAAACGTAACCGTGCCTTACGGGCTGATGTGGTATTTTAAAGATAAATAAAACCTAAATAGTAACTGTTCACGCAAAAATAAAAATGGTAATTTTTTACCAAAAGGCTTGACAGCGTTATTAGTAATAGTTATAATTAAGTCAGCAAATCAATATTTCGTACAGGTACGATAGTTTAAATGTTTATCGGTGCAAATCCGATGCGATCCCGTCGCCGTAACGGCAATAAAAGCCGAAGCCGAGCGAGCAGCCTGTATAAGCATCACTGCTTGACCTGCGGGAGACAGGAAGGAGATGTTCACTCACCAACCGGCTTTGTTATGTGAGAGTGGCAGGGCCCTTTGATTGATAAACATTAGAACCCGTCTTTTCGTTTCTGGAAAGACGGGTTTTTATCTTAACTGCGCTTTTGCAGGGCGGAATATTGGTTGTACAGGACGCGTCCGTTTATTGATATTCTCAAGTGCTTCATTCTCTACTCCTCTCGGCAGTGCGTGTTGGGGTTGCGCAATGCTGCTGTGGCCGCCGTGTTTACGGCGGCTGTTTTATTTTGCGGGGCAAAGCGGCTTTGCATAAAAAGCGTTTTGCTGATATACTTTAAACAGAAAGACTTTAAGGAGGGTTTATTAATGAAAGTTATCAATACCGAAAAAGCACCGGCTGCTATCGGACCGTATTCTCAGGCAATGGAAGTCGGCAATTTTATTTTTGCTTCCGGGCAAATCCCGGTTGACCCTGCCACCGGCGAAGTACCGGAAGGCATTACTGCACAGGCGGAGCAGAGCTGCAAAAACGTCGGCGCTATTTTAGCCGCAGCAGGGCTGGATTATACCAATGTTGTAAAAACTACCTGCTTTTTGGCAGATATGGCAGACTTCGCCGCATTTAACGAAGTATATGCCAAATATTTTACCGGCAAACCGGCACGCAGCTGCGTAGCTGTAAAAGCAATCCCCAAAGGAGTGCTTTGCGAGATTGAGGTAATTGCTGTAAAATAATGGTTTAATTAAAAAGGCAAAGATTATAAATAATATAACCTTTGCCTTTTTTGCATATCTAATAAACAGAAATAGCCGCCCCGCCAAGGATACGGCTATTTCTTTTAGAAACTGTATTCGAGGCTAACCGTCTATCGGCAGCACATTTGCATTTCTATAATTATTATAGCAAACATAAACGAAAAGTCAAATAAAGGGTGTTATTTTTGATTTTACAGTAAAGGCAAAGGTTGCACTATTGCAACAGCGCAAAAATGCTGCGTCTCCTCCGATTCCGCCCGAGCTACGCGCCAGCCTCCCGAAAAGAAGTGCCTTAATTTTTGCCGCCGCAGTTTTTGTCTGCTGTTTTATAGCACAATCCTTTGCCTTTTTTACGATGTGCGTTGAGCAATCAAAAAGCAGTCACGAAGTATGACGCTCGGCAACACGCGGCATCGGATTTTAGCAACATTTATTGAAGAACAACTGCAAAAATCGAACCTGAGCGAAGCGAATTTCGTATTTTTGTAGTTGTTATGCTAATAGTTGCGTAGCAAGCCGCGCCAGCGGTGAAGCGGGAAAATCCGCCTAGCCGCGGAACTTTCTTGGTTCGTTCTTTGGTTACAAAGAATGAACATGAGTAATAAACTAAAATATTAAAAATAATATCGTAACTGCAAAGAAGTAATCAAATAAAGATAAAAAATAAAATCAAAATTTTAAAATCGGCGGCGAGGCTTCGCCTCGCCTAAGGTAATTACAGCTGCAGGCTGCAATTACCCTTGTCGGGCGCGCTTCGCGCGGGGGCAACCTAACGGTTGCCCCTTATTTTTACGCCGAAAGTTTGAGTGCCGTACCAGCACCATATCGGCTTGAAGTAGAAATGTTTGAATTTTTACAAAACAGGTCTTTACTGGGGGGGGCAGATGTGTTATAATGGATTCGTACAAAAGGGTTGGACACAAGATTTTAGCCTTCTCCTCAGGAACGCTTTTTTAGGAGTGTCCTATTGCAAGTACCTCTTTTGTGCATCAAGGCCTCGCCGTTTCCTCAGGGGCAAGGCCTTTACAACCGTTATAAACCGCAAAAAGAAGAAGCGGCAGTGAGTAAATATTTGCCGGGTAGAGGAAACCAGGAGACTCGCACTTTAAGCAAATGTTAAAAACTAAAGTTTCTTCCCGCTGCGTTTTATAAAATACAAAGTGTTTTTCTAAACAAAAGGGAGGAAAACAAAATGAAAAAATCTTTAGTATTAGCAATGGCTATGGCTCTTGGCGTAACTGCTTCCGCTTATGCAGCTAACCCGTTCAGCGACGTACCGGCCGGCCACTGGGCTTATGATGCAGTTAACAAACTGGCTGCAGAAGGCGTTGTAACCGGTTATCCTGACGGCACCTTTGGTGGCGACAAACTGATGACCCGTTATGAAATGGCACAGATCGTAGCAAAAGCTATGGCAAACGGCGCAAACGTAGACAAACTGGCTGCTGAATTCGCAGACGAACTGGACAGCCTTGGTGTTCGCGTAGCTAACCTTGAGAAAAAAGCTGACAACGTAAAAATCACCGGTCAGATCCGTATGAGCTATCGTGATACCGACGTTGACAAACATGATGGCAATGGTCTTTCTCAAGGCCGTCTGCGTACCCGTCTGTTCGTAAACGGTGCAATTAACGAAGATTGGACCTATACCGGCCGTTTCGAAAACAATCAGTATCTTGATGACAACGAAGGTACTGACGATGTAAAACTGAACTGGGCTTATGTATCCGGTCGTGTTGGCGGCGTTAAAGTTGATGCTGGCCGTCAGGACTTCACCAATGTTGGCGGTACTGTAATCGATACTCGTGGTGATGGCGTTAAACTTGCTTATGGCAGCGATGTTAAAGTTTATGGCTGGGCACTGAAAGGTTCCGATGATTTAGCTGAAACCTATACTTATAATGCGGCTGGCGATATTACCGGTGTTAAAGAAGAAGGTTTGACCTCTGATGACCGCGTATATGTAGCTGGTGTAGCAGCTAAAATGGGCGTTGTAGACGCAGCTGTTAACTACTACAAAGTAGACACCGAATATGATCAGGATATTTATGAAATAGCAGCTGGCTGGGAATTCATGGATGATCTGACTTTGAAAGGTGCTTGGTACAACGGTGACGTATCCGACAGCGATGGCGATGACAACGGCTGGATGGTAGGCCTGAACTATGCAGGTGCTAAAGCATCCAAAGTTGGCAGCTGGGGCGCTTATGTAAACTACATGGATCGTCCGGCTAACACCGTAATTTATCCGACCCTTGCTTCCTACACATATATGCCTGTAACTGCTGCTCATGACGGCGATGGTTATGAAGGTATTGAAGCCGGTGCAAACCTGACCCTTGCTAAGAACATCGTTGCTGGTGTTAAATACTACAACCTTGATTCCCGTGAAGGCGACGCTAACACCGAAACCATTTGGTCCGAAGTTATCTTCACTTTCTAATCTAAATAGTATTAACGATTACTCATAGTTAGAACTATCAAAGCGGATGGCTTTATGCCATCCGCTTTTTGTATGTAGAAAACCCCGCGTTAGACGCGGGGTTCCGGAAAGCTTAAGCGATAAAGAAATGGTAATAAAAATT
>CALXRU010000010.1 GCA_944390935.1 Acidaminococcaceae bacterium | reverse complement strand
ATTTACGATAGTGGTAAATATCATCCGGTAGATAAAGGAAATATGGAAGATGCGTTGAAACTTTCCACTCATTCTGCGCACTATAATGAAAAATTATTAAGACAGCAAGCAGTTAAAAATAAGATTGTAAAGCTTATTGCTGATAACAAACTTGATTGCATAGTTTATCCGCACCAGCAACAGCTTGTCTGCAAAATAGGGGACTCGCAGAAACAGCGTAACGGCGTATTGTGTTCTGTAACCGGTTTCCCATCGGTAGTTGTGCAGGCAGGTTTTGCTCCGGCAGGAGATACTGCGCCGATTGGCGTGCCGGTAGGCATGGAATTTATTGGTGAACCGTGGTCTGAAAAACGCTTGTTATTGCTTGCGCGTGCTTATGAAAAAGCAGCTGATATGAGAAAAGAGCCGGTACTGTAAATTTATTACTAAATTGAATAAGTAAACACAAAACCACCCGCAGATTGTTCTGCGGGTGGTTTGTTTATATGTGCGGTATGTAATTTTTGTTTATCTGCCTTAAGCCTTGATTTCGATTTCCATGAGGCAGTCGCCGCTTTCGATTCGGCTGCCTGCGGATACATGGATTTGCGATACAATTCCGCTGATGGGCGCTGCGATGGTAGTTTCCATCTTCATGGCTTCGGTTACGATAAGCGGCGTGCCTTTTTCAACGGCGGCGCCTTTTTCAACCAGCAGTTTAACAACGGAGCCGGACAGCGTTGCGCCGATTTCACCAGGGTTGGTTTTGTCGGCTTTTTTGCGGGTGACGTTGGTGGATTTTACATTGCGGTCCTTAACGTCAATTTCGCGCGGCAGACCGTTGAACTCGAAGAAGATGGTGCGGATGCCGTCTTCGTTTGCTTCGCCGATTTGCAGCAGCTTGATGACGAGCATTTTGCCCTGTTCGATTTCAACCTTGATTTCTTCGCCGGTCTTCATGCCGAAGAAGAAGGTCGGGGTATCAAGTACGGAAACGTCGCCGTATTCTGCGTTGCGCACTGCCCAGTCGCTGAATACTTTCGGATACAGGCAGTAGCTGCTTACGGCTTCGTCGCTGGTAGGCGCGCCCATTTCCGCAAGGGTAGCGCGTACTTTTTCAAAATCTGCCGGAGGCAGGGAAGCACCGGGACGGCCGTCGAGAGGTTTGCGTCCCTGCAGAACGATTTGCTGCAATTTCTGCGGGAAGCCCTGATACGGAACACCTAAACGTCCTTCAAAGAATTCCACAACGGAAGCAGGGAAGCTTAAGGTTTCGCCTTTAGCGTAAATGTCTTCTTCGGTAAGGTCGTTCTGCACCATGAACAGTGCCATGTCGCCAACCATTTTGGAGGACGGCGTTACTTTGATGATATCGCCGAACATCATGGAAACGCGGTGGTACATGTCCTTAATTTCTTCCCAACGCTCGCCGAGGCCGACTGCTTTAGCCTGTTGCTGCAGGTTGCTGTACTGGCCGCCCGGCATTTCGTGGATGTAAACTTCCGGGTTGGGGTAAGAAACGGTGTTGTCGATTGCTTTGTAATACGGGCGCACGGTTTCCCAATAACGGGACATTTCGTTCAGTGCGTTAACGTCAAGGTGCGGCTGGCGCTGATGTCCGCTTAATGCGTAGTACAGGCTGGCAGCACTGGGCTGCGAAGTGCCGTTCGACATAGCGCTCATGGCAACGTCTACAATGTCAACGCCTGCGTCGATAGCGCGTGCGTAGGTGTAAATGCTGTTGCCGCTGCCTTCGTGCGTATGCAGGTGGATAGGCACGTTAACGGCATCTTTCAGCGCCGCAACCAGCTGGTAAGCAGCTTCAGGTTTCAGCAAACCTGCCATATCTTTAATGCAGATGGAGTTAGCGCCGGTTTTTTCCAGCTCTTGCGCCATCGTTACATAGTATTTAAGGTCGTATTTATCGCGGCGCGGGTCCAGAATATCGCCGGTGTAGCACAGTGCTGCTTCGGCAAATTTGCCAACTTCGCGTACAGCGTCCAGCGACAGGCGCATGTTGTCAATACCGTTCAGGCTGTCGAACACGCGGAACACATCAACGCCGTTTTTCGCACTCAGGCGGATAAATTCTTTAACGACGTTGTCCGGATAGCTGGTGTAGCCAACGGCATTAGCGCCGCGCAGCAGCATCTGGAACAGAATGTTCGGGCATTTTTCGCGGAACTGCTCAAGGCGTTTCCACGGGCTTTCGTCCAGAAAGCGGTAAGCAACGTCAAAAGTAGCGCCGCCCCAGCATTCAAAGCTGAACAGGTTGGGCAGCTTGCCCGCCGTGGTCCGGATAACCTTTAACATATCGTTGGTACGCATACGGGTTGCCAGAAGTGACTGGTGCGCATCGCGGAAGGTGGTATCGGTAAACAGCACTTCCTTCTGGTCCATAACCCATTTGGAGAGCGCTTCCGGTCCCTGCGCGTCCAAAATCTGCTTGGTGCCGTCCGGCAAAGTGCCTTTAAACGGTTTGGGCATATTCAGCGGCGCAAATTCCGGTTTCGGCTGCACGCCGACGTTGTTGTAACCGTTGACGGTAACATCGGCAATGTAATGCAAAAGTTTGGTGCCGCGGTCCAGCGTCTTCGGGAAGATGAACAGCTCGGTGTTTTCATCAACAAACGAAGTGTTGTAGCTGCCGTCCGCAAAGCTGGGGTGTTCCAGTACGTTTTCAAGGAACAGAATGTTGGTTTTAACGCCGCGGATACGGAACTCTTTTAAGCAGCGCAGCATTTTGGTAATGGCAATCTGATGGGTCAGGCCGTGGGTGGTAGCCTTAACCAGCAGCGAATCGTAATACGGGGTGATAACAGAACCAGTAAACGCATTGCCGCCGTCCAGACGCACGCCAAAGCCGCCGCCGCTGCGGTAAGCAATCAGCTTGCCGGTATCGGGCATAAAGTTGTTGGCCGGGTCTTCCGTGGTAATACGGCACTGAATGGCATGGCCGAAACTGGTGATTTTGTCCTGCTCGGGGATGCCGATTTCCTTGCTGTGCAGGGAATAACCCTCGGCAATTTTAATCTGGGTCTGTACAATATCAAAACCGGTAATTTCTTCGGTAACGGTATGTTCAACCTGAATACGCGGGTTAACTTCAATAAAATAGAACTTGCCGTCCGGCGTAACCAAAAATTCAACCGTGCCGGCGCTGAGGTAATTTACGTTTTTCATCAGCTTAACGGCTGCGTTGCAGATATCATTGCGCAGCTCGGGGCTGAGAGAGAACGCCGGTGCGATTTCTACCAGTTTCTGGTGGCGGCGCTGTACGGAGCAGTCGCGCTCGAACAAATGCACAATGTTGCCCTGCATATCGCCCAAAATCTGTACTTCAATATGTTTCGGGCTTTCCAGATATTTTTCAAGGTAAATTTCATCGCTGCCAAAAGCTTTTTTAGCTTCGGACTTGGCCATATTGTAAACGGTTTCCAAATCCTCGTTGCTGTTAACCATGCGCATGCCGCGTCCGCCGCCGCCGTTAACTGCTTTCAGCATAATCGGGAAGCCGTGTGCCTGCACAAAACGGTACACATCTTCAATGCTGTCAACAGGGCCGTCGCTGCCCGGAATCATAGGGATGCCGGCAAGTTTGGCCTGCTCGCGTGCGTTAACTTTGTCGCCAAACATAATCAAATGCTCAAGGCGCGGGCCGATAAAGATAATGCCTTCTTCGGCGCAGCGTTTGGCAAGGTCGCTGTTCTCACTCAAAAAGCCGTAGCCGGGGTGGATAGCGTCGACATCATGCTCATGCGCAATGCGGATGATGTCTTCGATATCGAGGTAAGCGTCGATAGGGCCTTTGCCCTCGCCTACGAGGTAAGCCTCATCCGCCTTGTTGCGGTGAAGCGAAAGAGTATCTTCTTTTGAATAAATTGCTACTGTGCGGATGCCAAGCTCATTGCAGGCGCGGAAAACGCGGATGGCGATTTCGCCGCGGTTGGCAACCAATACAGACTTAATTTTTTGCATAGTTTACCCTCCTTCGGATAGCACTGTACATATTTTATTAAAAAAAGTTACTAATTGCAATAGTTTCAACAGAAGTATCCTTGTATACAGAAAAACATGCAAGGGTGGTGTGTATTTCAGGCAAAATAAAAAAGAGCATATCAAAGTATCAGACTCTTTTTGTATATAGGAATCACTCCAGCAAATTGTTTTTGCGCCAGCCTTCGCTTTTCCAGCGGTAGATAAAGACAAGCGCGCGCAGGCATTCATCAAGGCACATGGCAAGCCATACGCCGACGAGGCCCCAGCCGAGATGCAGCCCGAAGAACCACGCGCCCAGCGTTGCCACGCTCCACATGGAAACAAGCCCCGTCGTTACCGGCCATTTGATATCGCCTGCCGCCTGCAGGCTCATAACCATTACCATGTTTACGGCGCGCCCGGCTTCAAGGAACACTTCAATCAAAAAGATGTGCCGTCCCAGCTCCAGCACTTCGGGGTTATCGGTAAAAATGCCGTAAATGCGGTCGCTGTTAAAAAATAAAATCAGCGTAAGCGTGGTGCTGATTAAAACCGACAGGCGGATGGTTTTCCATACGCGCTTTTCCACAGCGTCAAGGTCGCCCGCACCGATTAAAAAGCCGACGATAATTTGCGTTGCCATGGCCAGCGCCTGCGAATAGATGTACGAGAACATGGCGATGATGTAGGCGTAAATTTTGGTGGTGATGACGACGATGCCCATGACGTTGACAAAGCGCATAATAACCATCTGCGAAATCTGGTAGGAAAGCGATTCGCCGCCGGAGGGCAAACCGAGGTATAAAATTTTATACAGCGTGTTTTTGGGGAAGGGGCGCAGATATTTAAACGAAAGTTTAACATCAATAAACCTGCGGAAGAAGTATAATATGAGCAGCAGCCCCAGCACTTTACTGGTGTTGGTGCTGATGGTTACGCCCAGAACGCCCATGGAGGGAATCGGCCCGAGGCCGTGGATAAGCACGCAGTTGCCCGCGATGTTGATAAGGTTCATCACAACGGAGCAAATCATGGTGATTTTCAGCAGCGAATAGCCGCGGAAGAAGGAGATGAACGAGATATACGCCGACTGCACGACGATAAAGAGGCCAATGTAGCGTAAAAACAGTGACGCTTCGTCCCAGATATCCGGCGGTACGTCCAGAAGCCCCAAAAAGAAGCCGTCAAAAATAAACAGCGCCGCGCTGATGATTACGCCGAAAACCATATTTGCCAGCAGCGAAACGGTGCAGACTTCGGCGACTTTTTCTTTGTTGCCCGCGCCGCGGTGCTGGGCAATTAAAATGGTTGCCGCCATGCTGATAACGCTGAGCGCGAGGATGACGATGTTGATTATCTGGTTGGCGTTGCCGACGGCGGCGACGGAGTGCTGCGAGTAGTGGCTGAGCATGAACTGGTCCACGTTGCCGACCATCATCTGCAAAAGTATCTCGATGAAAATAGGCCAGGTCATTTTAAAAACCGAAAGCTTCTGTGTGCCTTCGGCGTGTTTTATTTTAGGCATGATATGCTCCTTTGGTACGGAAAAATATCTTTTATTATAGCAGTTTGCATGGCATTTACAAGCATATAAATGTAAAAAAATGCCTGCGGCGGTAAATTCGCAAAAGTCTGAAAAAATAATGTTAACCACAATGAGATAAAAGGTTGACAATAAAAACGGCAAAACTTATAATTAAAACGTAAAGGTGTGGTGAACTATGTTAAAACTTATCAGGGCTTTATCAGAATACAACGGCCCGACTTACGACGGCGCGGTAATGGCCAAGGCCGCAATCCGCGCAACAGATTTATCAAACGGTGAATATTTAACGCGCCCGGTAAAAATGGCTCCGCCCCGCATGGGCGTGATGGAAGCTTACCGCGAAGGCGCTGCTTCGTTGACGGTTACGCTGCTGCGTCCACTGGTGCGCGCCGGTGAGATGCCCGAGGTTGTGCCGCAGGGCGAAAAGCTGTTGAGCTTTGTGATTGACAAGGACGAAATTAACGCTTACCTTGACGCGGTGAACGATACCAATTCCATCCACCGCGGTGATAACCCGGTTGTGCCGGGCTTGTGCATGGTTGAGCGCTTGTGGCGCGAGCTTGATAAGCCGATGCCGCTGAACTGGGATGTGAAGTTTAAAATGCCGGCGTTTGCAGGCGAAACGATTGACGTATATAAAAACGGCGAAGCACTGGACGGCTACTGCGGCGGGCGCGAGCTGTTCAGCATTGCGGTAAAGGGGCGGTAACATGGTACAGGCAAAAACAGGCGGCACGCGCGATATGGTAAAGATGGCGCTTTTAATGGCGATGAACTGCGTGTCGGCGTATGTCATTATCCCGCTGCCGTTTTCGCTGTCGCCGATATCGTTGCAGACGGTGTTTGTTAACCTGCTGGGCTTTTTGCTGACGCCGCGCCAGGTAGTGATAGCCATGAGCGCATACCTTTTGATGGGGCTGGCGGGCATACCGGTGTTTACCGGCGGTGCCAGCGGCCCGGGCAAGCTGTTTGGACCGACCGGCGGTTATATTTTTGGCTTTATGGCAGCGGCGTTTGTCATCAGCTGGCTGCGCGGCAATAATTACGGCTTTAAACGCTGTGCCTTTCTGGGCGTGGTTGTCGGCATACCGGTAATTTATCTGTTCGGCGTGGCGCAGCTTAACCTGCTGACCGGTATCGGCTGGGAAAAAGCAATTATTACCGGCGCTTTGCCGTTCATCCCGATGGACATTGTTAAATGCGTGGCGGCGGCGTACATCACTGCGCCGGTACAAAGGGCGATTGGCGGCGGACGTTGATGGACAGGGTTTGTTTAATCGGCGGGCTGCGCACCTATGTGGGGCTGACAGGCGGCGTGTATAAGCACGTACCGGCAGAACTTTTGGGCGCGGCGGTGCTGAAAGAAGTTGTAAAAAAATATAACGCTGTGCCGCAGCAGATTATTGCGGGCAACGGTGTGGGCGCAGGCGGCAACATTGCAAGGCTGGCGGCTTTGGAGGCCGGGCTTGATGAAACGATACCCGCCGTAAGCGTCGATGTGCAGTGTGGCAGCGCGCTGGAAGCCGTGGCGATGGCGGCGGCTAAAATAGAAGCTGGCGAGGCGGACGTGATTATCGCCGGTGGCTTTGAAAGCACCAGTACCCAGCCGCGGCGCGGATACAACGCCAACCACCCGGATTATAAAGGCGAAGAAACGTACAGCGTCGCCAAGTTTATGCCTGACATCCACCGCGAAACGGTGATGCTGGAGGGCGCGGAGCTGACGGCGGAACGCGAGCACATCAGCCGTGCGGAAAGCGACCCGTGGGTTTTGCGCAGCCACAAGCTGGCGGCGCAGGCAGCGGCGGACGGCGTGTTAAACGATATTATCGTGCCCTGCTTCGGCGCGGTGCGTGATGAAGGCATCCGCCCCAGAATGAGCCAGCGTTTGCTGGACAGGCTGCCCTGCGTTTTGGAGGGCGGCAGGTTTACCAATGCGGCCAATGCCTGCCTGACAAATGACGGCGCGGCGTTTGTGCTGCTGACGAGTGAAGGCTACGCCAAAGCGCACAACCTTGCAGTGCAGGCCAAAGTGCGTTGCAGCGCGGCCGTGGGCGGCGACCCGCTGGTGAGCCCCAAAAGCGCGGTGCTGGCGGTGCAGGCGCTGCTGCAAAAAGCAGGGATTACGCATAATGAGATAGATTGTTTTGAACTGAACGAAGCATTTGCCGTTATCGACGTGCTGTTCAGCCGTGCGTTTCCCGGGCACGAGGACGGCTACAATATTTTCGGCGGCGCGCTGGCATACGGGCACCCTTACGGCGCTTCCGGCGCGATTATTTTGCTGCACCTGTTAAAATCGCTGGCAAAGCGCGGCGGCAGGTACGGCGTGGCTTCGGTTGCAGCGGCGGGCGGCGTTGGCACGGCGCTGTTAATTGAGAGATGTTAATATGGATTATTTAGATATAATAGCAGCAAAGCCGCCCCAAAAGGCGGCTTTAATAACAGAAGAACGGGTTTATACCTACGGCAGGCTGACGGAACTGGCGCAGAAGCGGCGGCGCGAAACGCAGGGGCAAAGCGGTGTCTGCTTCATCAAAAAACAGACGATAGCAGAGCAGCTGATTGAATTTATCGCGCTGAGCGGCACGCCGTTGGTGCCGGTGCTTACGCCGCAGGAAGCTGATACCGCGCACCTTGTAAATATATCCGCCCCGGCGGAAGCCTGCATGGGCGTAATGACGAGCGGCACAACCGGCAGGCCGAAGGTGCTGTTCCGCACTTTTGCAAGCTGGGCGGGCTTTTTTGACGAGCAGAACCGTGTGTTTGGCATAACGCAAGCAAGCTGCGTGTTTGCGCAGGGCAGCCTGGCGTTTACCGGCAACCTTAATTTGTACATGGGCGTGCTGCACGCAGGGGCGGCAATCGCTGCGGCGGATAAGTTCCGCCCGCGTTTGTGGCAGGAGATGATTGCGCGGTATAACTGCGACGTGGTGTACCTGATACCCGCCAAGCTGCGCCTGCTTACACGCAGCGCCAAAGAGCCGCTGGCATGCGTAAAAAATATTATTGCCGGGTCGCAGGGCTTTGACCGCAGGGATATGGCGGCGGTGAAACGCATTATGCCTAACGCGGAAATGACGCTGTACTACGGCGCAAGCGAACTGAACTATATTACCTACATTGCCGGTGCGGAAATGACGGACGACCGCACGCTGATTGGCAGGCCGTTTAACGGCGTGGGCGTTAGCGTTAAGGACGGCGAAATTTACATTGACACGCCGTACCATGTCATCGGCAGGCTGCGCCCCTGTACGCTGGGGGACTGCGGCAGCATTGACGCGGACGGCATGCTGCACTTTTTGGGGCGGCGCGACGATATGTACAACATCAACGGGCTGAAAATATCCGGCTTGAAGGTGACGGACGCGCTGCTGGACTGCGAAGGTGTGGAGGATGTGGCGGTACTGCCAATGCACAGCGACAGCGGTGATATGCTGGCAGCCTTTGTTGTGGGCAAGGGCTTAACTAAAACACTGCTTTGGCAAATGCTGCGCGGCAAACTGACGGAGCACGAACTGCCCAAGCGCATAATTTTTATGGACGCCCTGCCCAAAAACGAAAGCGGCAAAACCGACAGGAAAAAATTATGTTGTTATCTTTCAAAATAAAATATAATTGTTATAAGAGCTTCTGTATGATATATTAAATATTGTACAGAAGCTTTTTATTTTAAAAATTATTATGAGAGGTTTTAAGCTATGGCTCAATATCAGGTTAATAATACGTCTATTCAGGATTTATTATCTTGGATTCGTTGCGGTGAGGTTGCAATACCTGAAATTCAACGTCCTTTTGTATGGGATGGGACTAAAGTCCGTGATTTAATAGATTCGTTATATTCAGGATTTCCGGTAGGTTATATTATTGTTTGGAAAAATCCTGACATTAAATTGAAAGATGGGAGTATATCTTTTGGCAAAAAGATATTGATTGATGGGCAGCAACGTATTACCGCGCTTCAAGCAGCAATAGTAGGAAGCCCTGTTGTTATGAGTAATTATCAGAAGAAACCGATAAAAATAGCTTTCAATCCAATTGAAGAATGTTTTGAGGTTTCTAATCCGGCTATTGAAAAAAATAGTGCATGGATACCTAATATTGCTGAATTATATCAGCCGGGATTTGATTCTTTTAATTTTGTAATCAATTATTGCGCTAAGAATAATTTAAATAGTGATGCTGAAAGAAGCAATATAAATTCTGTTATAACAAAGTTACAGCAAATAGAAAACAATAACATTGGCGTGATTGAGTTATCACATCAGTTGGATATAACACAAGTTACAGAAATATTCATTCGCATAAATTCCAAAGGCGTTGTATTATCTCAATCTGATTTTGCAATGTCCAAAATATCAGCAGATGAAAAATTTGGCGGTAATGATATTCGCAAAATAATAGATTATTTTTGTCATTTAATGCAAAAGCCGGAAGATTTAAATGCAATATATGAAAATGATCTTGATTTTGTACAATCGGAATATTTTAATAAAATAAAGTGGATTGTTAATGAAAATGAAGATATATTTATGCCTGATTATACTGATGTTCTCAGGGTTGCATTTACTTTTAAATTTTTACGCGGGCGTATATCGGATTTGGTAAGTTTGTTATCAGGACGTGATTTTACTACTAGAGAATATCAGGAAAGTATTGCCGAAGAATCATTTAATAATTTGAAAGAAGGCGTTTTGGAATTTGTAAATCAAACAAATTTCGAAAGATATTTAATGATTGTAAAATCAGCAGGTATTATATCACCGTCTTTGATACGTTCCCAAAATGTTCTTAATTTTGGGTATGCTCTTTATCTTTTGTTGAAAAACAAGAAAGTAGATTCTGTAATAATTGAAAAAGTAGTCAGAAGATGGATATTACTTTGTATTTTAATCGGCAGATATTCCGGATCTCCGGAATCCATGTTCGATTATGATATTAAGCGTTTTTACAATAACGATCCGATGAGTATATTGGAACATACAGAAGCCGGAGAGTTATCTGATGCTTTCTGGAATAATATTTTAGTAACAAAGCTTGAAACATCTGTTGCAAGCAGTCCAATGTTTCATGTATTTTTAATGGCGCAAATAAAAATGGGTGATCAAGGATTCCTTTCTGAGCAAATAGATGTGAAATCGCTTATTGAGCAGCGTGGAGATATTCATCACATTTTCCCTAAAAAGTATTTGCAGAAAAATGGTATTAATGAACGCGGAAATTATAATCAAATTGCTAATTATGTTTACACCCAGTCTGAAATTAATATAAGAATAAAAGATCAGGCACCAAAAGATTATATGGGTAAAGTAAAAGAACAATGTGAAGGTAAGCCTAATGGCTATGGCGGTATAAATAGTATGCAAAAATTAGAGAAGAATTTAAAAGAGAATTGCATACCTGAAGAAATCTTTAACATGGATTACTCAAACTATAATGAATTTTTAAATTTGCGACGCCAGTTGATGGCTGAAAAAATAAAGACTTTTTATAATTCGTTAAGGTAATAATAAAACTGCTGTCTGAAGGTAGAAGTTCAGGAAGCAGTTTTTGTATGCGTTTATAAATTTAAAAAAATTACTTGCACGCAGCACTGCTTTGTGCTATTATGTACATGCGTTTGCAGTGGCAGGGCAGCACCGTTCGGGCTGTACCAGAGATGCTGCGGCAAAAGCAAAAAAACTGGTCGTAAAACCGCTTGGACTTAATTGCCGGGACGTGACTGAAATTGGGCATTTATGCGTATTTTTAGCGTACTCCGGGTGGAGTGCGCTTTTTTTATGCTTCCGGTAATCCTTGCAGAAAGGAGTTGTTATGGATTTAACTTTTGGCGTAACAGGCGCGGGCAAAGTTGGAGCATCGTTTGTTAAGGCGTTTTGCGCGGCGGGTTTACGCTGCGCAGGCATTTACGGCGGCGCTTACGCGGATAAAAAAGCAAAATCGCTTGGCGTACCGCTTATTACGCCGGGCGAAATGGCGCAAAGGACGGATGTAATTTTTATCTGCGTGCCTGACAGGGCGATTGGCGAAGCTGCCGAAGCTCTGGCGGCAGAAGCTGTGCGCAGCGGAATTGATGTACAGGGCAAATTTGTTTATCACGTCAGCGGCAGCGCGCAGTGTGATGTGTTAGCACCGTTGGCGGAGCTGGGTATGGAAGTGGGCAGCATGCACCCTTTGCAGAGCTTTGCTGCGCCGCGCGATAGTCTGGCAAACATCGGCATGGCGGTGGATGGAACGCCTAAGGCGCAGGCTTTGGCAAACGATTTGGCGCGGCTTGCAGGCGCAGTTCCGTTTAACGTGCCTGCTGAAGAAAGGGCGGCGTACCACGCGGCGGCGTGCTTTTGCAGCAACTACGCCGTAACAGTGGTGGCGCTGGCGCAAAAACTGCTCAGCCGCTGGGCGGCAAGCGAAGAAGAAGCATTTAAATTGCTGCTGCCTTTGTTTAACGGCACGGCAAACAATTTGCAAAACGCAGACACGGCTGTGCAGGCGCTTACAGGCCCTATCGCGCGCGGCGACGCGGTAACGGTAAAGGCGCATCTTGCAGCACTGCCGCAGGAATTTTTATCAGCCTATTGCGCCCTTGGCAAAGAAACGGTAAAGCTGGCGGCGGAAAACGGCAGCATAACGCCATCCGCGGCAGCGGAAATGGAAAGTTTATTAACGGAGGCAACTAAATGAAACAGATTACAACGGCGACGATAAAACAGATGAAGCAGAACGGCGAGCCGATTACGATGGTGACGGCGTATGATTACGCCATGGCCAAAAACGTGTACGAGGCCGGTATTGAAATGATTTTGGTGGGCGATTCGCTGGGCAATGTGGTGCTTGGCTACAACAGCACCGTGCCGGTAACGATGGACGAGATGATTCACCACACCAAAGCTGTTATGCGTGGGGCTCAGGGCGCACTGGTGGTAGGCGATATGCCGTTTATGAGCTATCAGGCGAGCGTGGTGGATGGTATGTACAACGCCGCCCGCTTTTTGAAGGAAACAGGCTGCGCGGCAGTGAAACTGGAGGGCGGCAGCGAGGTGTGCGAGCTGGTGCATAAGCTGACGCAGGCAGGCATACCAGTAGTAGGGCACATTGGGCTGACGCCGCAATCGGTAAACCAGCTGGGCGGCTTTAAAGTGCAGGGCAAAAGTGCGGAAGCAGCGCAGAAGCTTTTGGACGATGCCCGCAGTCTGGAGCAGGCAGGCGCGTTCAGCATTGTGCTGGAATGTGTACCGGAGCTTCTGGCAAAAAAGGTTACGGAAAGTTTGGGTACGGCGGCGACTATCGGCATCGGCGCAGGCAAATACTGCGACGGGCAGGTGCTGGTGTGCAATGATTTGCTGGGCTTTACGGAGGGCTTCTGCCCCAAATTTGTTAAACGCTATGCCAATGTGCACGGTGAGATTGTAAACGCTGTTAAGGGCTACATCACCGACGTTAAGTCGCGCAGCTTCCCGGCGGCGGAGCATACCTTTAAAATTGACGACGACGTGTTGGATAAACTGTACTGATAAAGGAGAACGGAAATGAAACTTTGCAAAACTGTGGCGGAACTCCGCGAAGAAATTACGCTGGCTAAAACTGCCGGAAAAACTATCGGCCTTGTGCCGACTATGGGCGCGCTGCACGAAGGTCACGCTTCGCTTATAAAAGCGGCGGCAATGGAAAACGAACTGGTGGTAGTAAGCGTGTTTGTAAACCCCACGCAGTTTGGCCCTAATGAGGATTTAGACGCTTACCCGCGCACGCTGGAAGCAGACTGCAAGCTGGCGGAAAGTATGGGTGCGGACATTGTGTTTGCGCCGAGCCCGGTGGAAATGTACCCCAGTGAGGACATGACATGGGTTGAAGTTACCGGCGATATTACCAAAGTTTTATGCGGGCGCACCCGCCCCATCCACTTCCGCGGCGTAACCACCGTGGTAAGCAAGCTGTTTAACCTGACGCAGCCGGACCACGCTTACTTTGGGCAGAAGGACGCGCAGCAGGCAGAGGTTATCAAGCGCATGGTTAAGGATTTGTTCTTTAACGTGCAGCTGCGCATTATGCCGATTGTGCGCGAGGCAGACGGGCTGGCAAAATCATCGCGCAACACCTATTTAAGCAAGGCGGAGCGCGCGGCGGCAGTTGTTTTAAGCAGCAGCCTTGAAACCGCACAAACTTTATTCGGCGCAGGCGAGCGCGACAGCAAAAAGCTGGTGGAAGGTGTTAAAAAGCTTATCGGCGACGAGCCCATAGCCGATATTGATTATGTGGAAATGTATGCCCTGCCGGGGCTGAAACCGGTGCCGGAAGTTTTAACAACCGGGCAGTATCTTTTGGCGGTTGCCGTAAAATTTGGCAGCACCCGCCTGATTGACAACGTAATTTTGGAGGCAAAATAAATGTTTTACACAATGATGCACGGCAAAATCCACCGCGCTACCGTTACGGAAGCCAACCTTGAATATATGGGCAGCGTTACTATCGACAGCGATTTAATGCAGCTGGCAGGCATTTTGCCGGGCGAGCGCGTACAGATTGTTGACAATAACAGCGGCTCGCGCCTTGAAACTTACACCATCGCGGGCGCGCCTGGCAGCGGCGTAATTTGCCTTAACGGTGCGGCGGCACGCCTTGTGCAGCCGGGCGACAAAGTTATTATTATGGCTTACGCGCAGATGACGGAGCAGGAGGCGCTGAGCCTTGTGCCAAAGGTTGTAATGGTTGACGAAAACAACAAACCCATGAAGGTGCGCGGCACAGAACTGGAAAGAGAAATAGGCTGAAATTAAAAAACTGCTGTCTGAAGGTTAAAGTTCAGACAGCAGTTTTTGTATGCGTTTATGGTGTTTTAAATAAACCTGCCGGTGATGCTGGCGGGTGTTGTTTTAATCTGCTGCGGCGTGCCGGTGGCGACAATGCGCCCGCCTTCTTCGCCGCCGCCCGGGCCCATGTCGATAATGTAATCGGCGTTGCGGATAACGTCAAGGTCGTGTTCGATGACGATAACCGTTGCGCCGCTGTCAATCAGCGTCTGGAACACGCCAAGCAGTGTGCGCACATCCAGCGGGTGCAGGCCGATGGTCGGTTCGTCGAAGATAAAGACAGCGTCGCTCTGCGTTTTGCCCATTTCGCTGGCAAGTTTCAATCGCTGCGCTTCGCCGCCGGAAAGGCTCGGCGTTTCTTCGCCCAGCGTTAAATAACCCAGCCCCAAATCCTGCAACACCTGCAAACGCTGGCGCACCAGTTTTAAATCCGCACAGGCGGTAAGGGCGGTGGTAATGTCCATGTCCATCAAATCGGGCAGGGTGTACGCCTTACCTGCGTTGTTGGTGTAGGCAACTTTGCCCGCGTCTTTGCCGTAGCGGCTGCCGCGGCAGTCCGGGCAGGGTATTTGCACGTCCGGCAGAAACTGCACGTCAAGGTTGATAACGCCGGTTCCGTCGCAGATGGGGCAGCGCAGTTTGCCGGTGTTGTATGAAAAGTCGCCTGCCGTAAAGCCAAGCGCCTTTGCAGCAGCGGTGCGGGCAAAAATTTTGCGCAGCTCGTCGTGCACGTTAGCGTAAGTGGCAACGGTGGAGCGCACGTTAATGCCAATCGGCGTGGCGTCAATCAGTTTTACGTTTTTAATGCCGTCCGCTTCGGCCGCCAGCACGTGTTCAGGCAGCTTGGCTCCGTTTATGGCGGCGGTCAGCCCCGGCACAAGGCTTTCCAATATCAGCGTTGTTTTGCCGCTGCCGCTGACGCCGGTTACAACCGTCAGCCTGCCTTTGGGTATGTCAACCTCCAGCGGTTTAACGGTGTGGATTGCGCCGGTGGCAAGGTGTAGGAGCCCTTCGCTGAACATTTTTTCTGCCGGTGTCTGCGGGCGCACATGTAAATCCGCCCCGGCGGATAAAAACGGGCCGATTTTGGAATTTTTGTCAGCGGCAATGTCATTGATAGTTCCTTCGGCGATGACGCGGCCGCCGTTTGCGCCTGCTTCCTGCCCCATTTCAATCAGCCAGTCCGCCGCTTTTAAAATTTGCGTGTCGTGGTCGACAAGCAGGACGGAGTTGCCGTCGGCGATTAAATCGTGCATAACGCCGGTAAGCCCGACGATATTGGAGGGGTGCAGCCCGATGGAGGGCTCGTCCAGAACGTACAGCACGCCGGTGGTGCGGTTGCGCACGGCGCGGGCAAGCTGCATGCGTTGGCGTTCGCCGGTGGAGAGCGTACTGCCGGCGCGGTCAAGCGTTAAATAGCCCAGCCCCAAATCCATCAGCCTTTTGGCGACGCTCTGGAACGATTCGCAAATGCTTTTGGCCATGGGGCGCATGGGTTCGGGCAGCGTTTCCGGCACGCCGTCCACCCATTTGATTAGTTCCGTCAAGGTCATCCGGCAGGCTTCGTCAAGCCCGATGCCGCGCAGTTTCGGCGCGCGTGCGGCGTCGCTTAAACGGGTGCCGTGGCAGTCTGGGCAAACATCCTGCTTCAAAAATTTTTCCACGCGCTTCATGCCTTTTTCGTCCTTAACTTTGGCCAGCGCGTTTTCTACGGTGTAAACCGCGTTGTAATAGGTAAAGTCAAGTTCGCCCGCCTGATTGCTGTTTTTGGCTTTGTAAAAAATATGCTTCTTTTCGGCAGGCCCGTTGTAAACAATATCCTTTTCCTTGTCCGTCAAATCGCGGAAGGGCACGTCGGTGCGCACGCCCATGGCGCGGCACACGTCCGTCATCAGCGACCACATCAGCGAGTTCCACGGGGCAACTGCGCCTTCGTCGATGCTTAAGCTTTCGTCCGGTACCAGCGTGCTGCGGTCAACGGTGCGCACCATGCCCGTACCGTCGCAGGTGCGGCACGCGCCCTGGCTGTTGAACGCCAGTTCTTCCGCACCGGGCGGCCAGAATTTAGCGCCGCAGGTGGGGCAGGTTAACTGCTGTTCGGCAGCGACGGCGAGCGTCGGCGGCACATAATGCCCGTTGGGGCAGCGGTGGCTGGCAAGGCGCGAGAACATCAGGCGCAGGCTGTTTAACAGTTCTGTGCCCGTGCCGAAGGTGCTGCGTATGCCGGGCACTCCGGGGCGCTGGTGCAGTGCAAGCGCCGCCGGTACGTACAGCACTTCGTCCACCTGTGCTTTGGCGGCCTGTGTCATGCGCCGGCGTGTGTAGGTGCTGAGCGCTTCCAGATATCGGCGCGAACCTTCGGCATACAGCACGCCCAAAGCCAGCGACGATTTGCCGCTGCCGGATACGCCCGCAATGCCGACGATTTTGTTCAGCGGCACATCGACGTTGACGTTTTTTAAGTTGTGTACGCGCGCGCCGCGGATTTTAATTTTATCAACCATGGTAAGTTCCTCTTAAAGCAAAAGCGGCACATGGATTGCCATGAGCCGCCTGCAAATAAAATTATTTGTTAATCTGTCCGTCTACGCCTTTAACGAACCAGTCGATGGAAAGGAGATCCTTATCGCTGAGAGCCTGACCTGCCGGTACGCGTTCTGCGCCGGTCTGGTCATACAGCGGGCCTGCGAATACAACGAGTTTGCCGTCGATGATGTTCTGTTTGGCAGCGTCAGCCAGCTGTTTGGTTTCGTCCGATACGGCCGGGCCGTAAGGAGCGATATCGACAACTTTATCTTTCATGCCGCCCCAGTAAGCGGAGGATTTCCAGGTGCCTGCTTCAACTTCTTTGATGGTTTTTTCATAGAACGGGCCCCAGTTCCAAACGGCGGAAGTCAGGGAAGCCTTCGGTGCGTTGGCAGACATATCTACGTTGTAGCCGATGCCGTACACGCCGCGTTCTTCAGCAGCCTGCTGCGGTCCGGGGGTGTTCTGGTGCTGGGCGATAACGTCCGCGCCGGCGTCAATCAGCGTAAGCGCAGCCTGTTTTTCGGTGGTCGGGTTGTACCAGGTGTTGGTCCACAAAACTTTAACGGTTGCGTCCGGGTTCACGCTCTGTACGCCAAGGGTAAAGGCGTTGATGGCGCGGATAACTTCCGGAATCGGGAAAGCGGCAACAAAGCCGATGGTATTGGTTTTTGTGGTTTTGCCTGCAACGATGCCGGTTACATAGCGCGCTTCGTACATGCGGCCAAAGTAAGTGCCGACGTTTTCTGCGGTTTTAAAACCGGAGCAGTGCAGGAAGGTGATATCCGGGAATTTTTTGGCGACGTTAATCGTCGGGTCCATATAGCCGAAGCTGGTGGTGAAAATGATTTTGTTGCCCTGAGCGGCAAGCTGGTTAATAACACGCTCGCTGTCAGCGCCTTCCGGTACGGATTCCATAAAGGAAGTCTGTACTTCCGGCATGTTTTTGGCAACGTACTGGCGTCCCAGTTCGTGCGCCATGGAATAGCCGCCGTCCTTGGCAGAGCTTACATAAACAAAAGCAGCTTTGGTTTTACCGGCAGCCGCTTCGTCTTTTTTATCGCCGCCGCAGCCTGTTAAAAGTGCGCCGCAGGCCAGCATGGCGATGAGGGAACAAGCAAGTAATTTTTTCATCGTTTAACCTCCGTCCGTAATTTATATATTTAATTGTAGCAATTTAACGGCCAAAGTGCAATAAGCTATCCGCCAAAGCGGAAGAATTTGTGAAAAGAATTGCAAAAGACTTGTCAAAATACGTTTTTAAAGAGATAATTATAATGAGTATTTATTTGTAGAACAGGACGGCGCGTATGTCAGAAAATAATGGCAGCACAGGCAACAAAAAATTTTTGAAGGGCACGTTAATCCTGACGGCTTCCAGCATGGTGGTTAAAATCATCGGCTCGCTGAACTGGATTATCCTTTCGCGCATCCTCGGCGGCGAGGGCATCGGGCTGTACCAGATGGGTTTTCCGATTTACCTGATGGCGATAACGGTTTCGTCGGCGGGCATACCGGTGGCTATTTCCATCATCACGGCTGAAAAAGTGGCGGAGAACGATTTCTTCGGCGCGAAAAGGGTGTTCAACGTATCGCTGCGGCTGTTGTTCTTAAGCGGCCTGGTGTTCAGCTCGGCGCTGTGGTTCGGCGCGGGCTGGCTGATTGAGAACCACTGGATTCGCGACGCGCGCGCTTATTATTCCATTATCGCGCTGGCACCGGCGGTATTTTTTGTAACCTTCCTTGCCAGCTTCCGCGGATATTTGCAGGGCTGGCAGATTATGACGCCGACGGCGGCTTCCGAAGTGGTGGAGCAGCTGATGCGCGTTGTGACGATGATTGTTTTTGCCTATATGTTTATGCCGTACGGACTGGAATACGCGGCGGGCGGCGCAAGCATGGGCGCAGGCGTGGGTGCGTTCTGCGCACTGCTGGTGCTGATGTGGTTTTACGCGCGCCTTAAACGCAGCCTGAAAGATAAAATGCAGGGCGCTGCGATGACGAAAGAGCCGGAAAGCGCCCGCAAGATTATTACAAGATTGTTAAAACTGGCGCTGCCGGTATCAATGTCAAGCCTGATGTTGCCGGTGGTTGCCAATCTGGATTTGCTTATTGTGCCGCAGCGGTTGGAAGCAGCTGGCTTTTCCGTCGGCGAATCGACGGAGCTGTTTGGCTACCTGACCGGCATGGCGGTGCCTTTGGTAAACCTTGCCACCATTTTTACGGCGGCAATGACGATAAACCTTGTGCCTGCGATTTCCGAATCGCGCACGCTGAAAGATGCGGCGGGCATTAAGGCAAAAATCAGCACGGCCTTCCGCGTGGCGATGATTATTACCTTGCCGTGTTCAGTCGGTTTGTATTTGCTGGCGGGCGACGTGGCGGCGCTGATTTATAACGCACCGGGCGCGGCGGGCGCAATCCGCACCATGAGCTTTGGCATTTTCCTTTTGGGTCTGCACCAGATAAGCACCGGCATTTTGCAGGGGCTTGGCAAAACGGCGCTGCCGGTTATCGCCATGATTTTTGCGGCGGCGGTTAAGGTTTGCTTAAGCTGGGTGCTGACGGCGCAGCCTGAACTTGGCATTAACGGTGCTTCCATAGCGACGCTGGCCGATTTTGGCATTGCGGCTGTGCTGAACATGCTGTTTATTTACAAACACGCGCACTATTCGTTAAGCATCGGCGGCATTATCAAACCGGCGCTGGCATCGGCGGCTATGGGTGCGGCGGTGTACGGCGTGCTGCTTATCGGCGCGGGCTGGGGCGCATGGTCAATCTTGGCTGCAATGGCTGTTGCCATGCCGGTGTACGCAGTTGCGCTGGCAGGCGTCGGCGGTTTGAATAAGGACGACCTTGAGGACATCCCGTTCATCGGGCGCAGGGTGCTGGCGTTGGGTCAGCGTGTTGGTTATTTTAAATAAGAGGGAACTATAATGAGCGATAAGTTTTATACATTTACATCGCCGGAAGGCAAAACGCGCAAAATACCTGCGCTGGCGTTTAAGGCAGCGGCGATGCTGGCTGTGGCGGCAGTGGGCTTTGGCGTTTACGCGGCGTATGCGTTTATGCGTTACCACGGCTTGCAGCAGGAATTTGCCGATTACCGCGCGCATAAGGCGGAATACGAAGAAAAAATGCAGAACCTGCTGGACGACAACGAAAAAATGCTGCGCGACATGAACGAAATGGCGACGCTGGAAAGCCGTCTGCGCCGCGCGCTGATACGCGACCCGGAAGCAGGTTTGCAGCTGGGCACGGCAGCACAGGACGAAAGCACGGCAGTGAAGCCGGAATACATGGGGCAGGGCGGTCCGGCCGAGATGAACATGCCGGAGCGGCTTGGCGTTCTGGAAGTGCAGAACAAAAACATCAAACAGCAGATTGACGATAAAAAAGCTTCGATGAAGGAGCTGTTGGCGGCGATGGAAAAACGCAGCAATTCGCTGAACGCTTTTCCTGATTTATGGCCGACGGAAGGCGGCGTAATCAGTTCGGATTACGGCGGGCGCATGGCGCCGATTGGCGGCGGCTACGACTGGCACCCCGGCATCGACATTGCCGTTGATTTTGGCGCGCCGGTGTATGCAGCGGCGGCAGGCACGGTGGAGATGGCCTGTTGGAACGGCGGCTACGGCCGTTACGTCAAACTTGACCACGGCAACGGTTACGAAACTGCCTACGGGCACATGAGCGGCATTGCCGTTGAAGAAGGGCAGGCTGTGCGCAAGGGCGATTTTATCGGCTTTGCAGGCAGCAGCGGTTACAGCACCGGCCCGCATGTCCATTTTGAAGTGCTGGTTGACGGCGAGTATGTTGACCCGATGTATATGTTAAGCAGTAAATAATCCGCGCAAGCGGTTAAATATTAAAATTAAACCGGAGGCGATTTTATGAAAAAATTTATTGTTTTGCTGACTACGCTTTTAACGTTGGCTTTTGCGGCAAGCTGCTTTGCAACTGAAAACAGCAGCGCCTTGAACAGCGCGGAAAATTCGGCGCAGAAGGTTATTACGGCGCTGGTTGCCAGTGACACGCTGGGCTACAAGGACGCTGAAAAAGCTATGAGCGCAGACCTTGCCAAAAACATGAACGTCAACACCTTTATCGCTATGCAGCGTCAGGTTAAGGAAAAATTCGGCAACCATAAGGAAACCAAATTCTTTGCGTTTGAACGCTTTGACAAAGCTGATCGCCTGACCTATATTGCATCCTTTAACCGCGAACCGGCCGTAAGCATCGTGTTCACGCTGGACAAAAACGCAAAAATCACCGAGTTCAGCTTGGCAGCGCTTCAGGTAGAAGAACAGGAAAACGCAGAATAAAATAAAAAATTTACGGCATGCGCTATGGCGTGTGCCTTATTTTTTTGCACAATTTTACGTAAACGGCTGTTGGGGCACTTAAATTTTTACACCGGCTTAATGGAGTTTAAATAATCATTCGTTATAATCAAAATAGTTTAGAATACTCTTGAAATTGGAGGAGTTAAAATGACGAATTTGAACGACAAAATGTCGCGCAGAAAATTTTTGCAGATGACTGCCGGTGCCGCTATCGGCGCAGCTATGCTGAACATGCCGGGCATGAGCTTTGCGGCAGGCGCTAAAGTTAAGGCAGCCGCTTACAACAATTTGCCGGACGCTGTTACGATGGCAGCTGATTCCGAACTGGTGCAGCTTTCTTACCAGAAGATTAAAGACGCTGTTAAAACCATTCAGGACCGTTCGTTGGCACGCATGACGATGGACATCATCAACAATCCCGTGCCGACATTTATGAACAATTACCAGCTGCCGGGCAGCAAACGTACCGTTTATAATAAGCTGGTAGCAGCAGGACTCCTTGACAGCAGCAAAACCTCGCTGGAAAACTTTATGCCTCCGTACAACGGCAGCCTGCCGCAGCCGTTTTATTCCGCGCCGGGCAGTGGTTACGCCAGCCACCACGCTTATCCGGGCGGGCTTGCAACGCATACTGCAGCCAACCTGCAAATTTCCGAAGGCATTTACAACACCTATACCGGCCTGTTCAACAGTGCCCTCAGCCATGACATTGTAATAGCCGCACAGGCACTGCACGATCTGGCAAAACCGCTGGTGTTCCAGTGGCAGAAAGATCAGTCCTCTCTGACCGAATATCAGATTGCAGGCACCGGCGCGCATCATATTTTCAGTATCGCCGAAGTCATTTACCGCGGCTTCCCGGTTGAAGAAATTGTTGCGCAGGCTTGCGCGCATACCATTCCCAGCGGCAAGGACGAGCAGATTGTTGCCGGTTACCTGAAAGCAGCCGCTATAATTGCCGGTAAGGACGCCGAAAAACTCGGCCTTGTTACTTCCAAAGACACCATCCCGACTCCGCATAAACAGGAAGGCTATATTACCAGCCTCGGCGACCATGACTTCGTGCTCAGCGGCCCGGCCTGTCAGAAATCCGTGGCAATACTTAAAGAAATTGCTGCCAAAGATTACGGCATGAGCAAGGCAGGTTTGGAAGGCGAACATTTCAACCGCTTCCGCAACTACATCGGCGCTCAGTATTCCATGATGTACATCGACAGCCTTGCTTCCACCAAAAACGGCATGGATAAAATCCGCCAGGCTGTTAAAAATGTAATTGTTAAATAAGCTATCGCTTGACAAAAAACGGATTGGATTTATTATAATAATACAAATAAACCGAATCTCTCATGAGGTAACGAAATCAGGGCGTGCTGCAACACGTCCTTTTTTCATGCAAAAAATAAATAATAAAAACGCCATCAGGAATAATTTTGCTTACTTCTGATGGCGTTTAATTTTTGGTTTTTATTTTTTGCTTGCCGCTACATCGCGGAAGGCTTTCTCGGCGGCGGCAATGGTTTTGGCAATGTCGTCCGGCGTATGTGCCAGCGAGATGAAGTTGGTTTCAAACTGGGACGGCGGCAGGTAAATGCCCTGTTCCAGCATGCTGTGGAAGTAAATGCGGAAAGCGTCCAAATCACTGGCGCAGGCCGATGCGTAATCGGTAACGGGTTTATCGCTGAAGAAAACGGTAAACATAGAGCCTAAACGGTGGCACTGAACAGGCACGCCTGCTTTGGCTGCCGCACGTTCCAGACCGCCGACGAGGATTGCCGCGTGGCTTTCCAGAGTGGCGCACACATTATGTTCTTCCATATAAGTAAGGTTGGCAATACCTGCTGCCATGGCCAGCGGGTTGCCGCTTAAAGTACCGGCCTGGTACATCGGGCCGACCGGCGCAACCTTTTCCATAATTTCGCGTTTGCCGCCGTAAGCAGCTACCGGCAGGCCGCCGCCGATAACTTTACCTAAGCAGGTGATATCGGGGTCGATGCCGTACAGTGCCTGCGAGCCGCCCTGACAGGAACGGAAGCCGCTCATAACTTCGTCGCAGATGAGGAGAGCGCCGTATTCTTTGGTAATGGCACGGATTTTGGCAAGATAGCCGTCCTTCGGCAGAACCAAACCCATATTGCCGGGCGTCGGTTCCATAATAACGGCGGCAATGGTTTCGCCCTGCGTGCGGAAAACTTCTTCCAGCGCAGCTTCGTCGTTGAACGGAATGGTAATGGTGTTGGCGGCAACATTTTTCGGCACGCCCGGGCTGTCGGGCACGCCAAGCGTTGCTGCGCCGCTGCCTGCTTTAACCAGCAAGCTGTCGTGATGGCCGTGGTAGCAGCCGATGAATTTAACAATATTGTCGCGTCCGGTGTAAGCGCGTGCCAGACGCAGCGCACTCATGGTTGCTTCGGTGCCGCTGTTTACCATGCGTACCATATCCATGGAAGGCACAAGGCGGCAAACAAGTTTGGCAAGCTCGGTTTCAGCAAGCGTCGGTGCGCCGTAGGACGAGCCTTTTTCGGCAGCCTTTTTAATGGCTTCGGTAACAACCGGATGGGCGTGTCCCAAAAGCAGCGGGCCGTAGCTTAAAACGTAATCAATGTATTCATTGCCGTCGATGTCGGTCAGTTTGCTGCCGCAGCCGCCTGCGATAATCGGCGGAACGCCGCCGACGCTGCGGAACGAACGTACAGGGCTGTTAACGCCGCCGGGGATATATTGTTTAGCTTCTTCAAAAGCCGCTTCGGATTTTGCGTGCTGCATGGCTGCCTCCTTATTCTTCGCGCAGCCAGCGTGCTGCGTCAAGAGCGTGGTAGGTAATAATCATTTTCGCGCCGGCGCGTTTAAAACCGGTCAGCGTTTCCATAACAATGCGTTTTTCGTCAATCCAGCCTTTCTGGGCTGCGGCTTTAACCATGGCGTATTCGCCGCTGACATTGTAAACGCACAGCGGGCGGTTAAAGGTGTCCTTTACGCGGCGGATGATATCCATGAAGGCCAGCGCCGGTTTAACCATAACGATATCTGCGCCTTCTTCAATATCCAGTTCAACCTCACGCAATGCTTCGTCGCTGTTGGCGGGGTCCATCTGGTAGCCTTTGCGGTCACCTGCGCTCGGTGCGGAATCGGCAGCGGCGCGGAACGGGCCGTAGTAAGAAGATGCGTATTTAGCTGAATAAGCCATAATGGAAACATGACTGAAGCCGTTTTCATCCAGCGCGGCGCGGATAGCCTGTACATAACCGTCCATCATGTTGGAAGGGGCGATGATGTCGGCACCTGCTTTGGCGTGGGATACGGCAACTTTGGCCAGCAGCGGCAGGGTAGCGTCGTTGTTGACGGTGCAGCCGTTTTCCAGCACGCCGCAGTGACCGTGTTCGGTGTATTCGCACAGGCATACGTCGGTAACGATTACAAGGTCGGGGTATTTTTCCTTAATCAGGCGGCAGGCCTGCTGCACGGGTTCTTCCATATCCCAGGCGCTGCTGCCGGTAGCGTTTTTATAAGAAGGGATGCCGAACAGAATAACGGCAGGAATTTTCAAATCAACGATTTCGTCCAGCACTTCCGGCAGGCGGTCAAGCGACCAATGGTAATTGCCGGGCAGGGATTCAATTTCGTTTTTAACATTTTTGCCGGGAACGACAAAGAGCGGGTAAATCAAATCTTCAACGGAAAGTTTGTTTTCGCGGATCATGCTGCGCAGGTTCGCGGTTGCGCGCGTGCGGCGCGGACGGTAAATGGGGAAGCCCATCTTAATCACTCCTTAGTGTAATAGCTTTTTATGGCATCCGTTAAACCGGCGATGGTAAAGGTACCGGCGGTTACGGCGGGTGTTATACCGTTTTTGTTGCAGGTGGCGGCGGTTACGGGGCCGATGGCTGCGCAGGCAACGCCTTCCAGCAGCTCTTTTTTGCCGCCCAGCACTTTAAGGAAGTTGGTAACGGTGCTGGAGCTGGTGAAGGTAACCATGTCCACCTCTTTATTTTGCAGCGCGGCGATGAGTTCGTCGGCGTTGTCGCAAACAGTGACGGTTTCGTAGGCGGTAATAACGTCTACTTCTGCGCCCAGTTTGCGCAGCGTTTCGGGCAGTACCTCACGCGCTTCTTTGGCGCGGGGCAGCAATACCTTGTCGCCCTTGGCAAGTTCTGCGCTCATGGCTTCTGCAAGTTCTTCGGCTTTGTAGGTTGCGGGTACCAAATCGGCGGTTAAGCCGCAGTTTGCCAGTGCTTTGGCAGTGCCGCAGCCGATAGCGGCGATTTTAATGCCTGCCAGTGCGCGCGCGTCCTTGCCTGCCGCAGTTAAGCGTGCAAAGAATGCTTTAACGCCGTTGGCACTGGTAAGTACCAGCCATTTATAAGTATCAATTTTGCTGATTGCTTCATCAAGCGGCGCATAATCGGCAGGCGGCACAATTTTAATGGCCGGTGCTTCAATAACCTTTGCGCCTTCCGCTTCCAGCTGTTTAGTCAGCTCGCTGGCCTGTGCGCGTGCGCGGGTAACAACAATGGTTTTGCCAAACAGCGGCTTGTTATCGTACCAGCGCAGCTGGTCACGCAGTTTTACCACGTTGCCCACAATAAAAATGGCGGGCGGTTTCAGCCCTGCAGCTGCAACATCGGCAGCGGCGCTGCCAACGGTGGTAACCAAAGTCTGCTGTTCGGGGTGCGTGCCCCAGCGGATAACGGCTGCCGGTGTATCGGCGGCGCGTCCGTTTTCAATCAGCTTTTGCGTAATTTTGGGGATGTTTTCCACGCCCATTAAAAATACCAGCGTATCAACGCCGGTGGCAAGGCCGGACCAGTTAATGGTGCTTTCGCCTTTGGTGGGGTCTTCGTGCCCGGTGATAACGGCAAAGCTGGTTGCCACATGCCTGTGCGTTACGGGGATGCCGGCGTATTCGGCAACGGCAATGGCACTGGTTACGCCCGGCACAAATTCAAAGGGCAGGCCTGCTTCTAAAAGATCAATCGCTTCTTCGCCGCCGCGTCCGAATACAAACGGGTCGCCACCCTTAAGGCGTGCCACGGTTTTGCCTTCGGCTGCCAGTTTAACCAGCAGTTTGTTGATATCCGGCTGGCGCATGGTGTGGTTGGCGCTGGCTTTGCCAACGTAAACCATTTCCGCATCGGGGCGGGCGTAGCTTAAAATGCGCGGGTCAGCCAAACGGTCATACACAACGGCGTCCGCCGCCTTTAAGCACTCCATGGCTTTGATGGAAAGAAGCCCGGGGTCGCCGGGGCCTGCGCCGATAAGGTAAACTTTTCCTTGTTTAGTCATATATTCCTCTCCTTACAGGATAGCGGCAAGAATTTCCTTACCGCCGTTATCAAGCATTTTTTGTCCCAAAGCACGGCCGATAGCTATAGCGTCTTTTGCTTCGCCTTCTGCCGTATCGCGCAGCAGCGTGCTGCCGTCCAGCGAAGCAATTACAGCCGTCATGTTTAAATGGCCGTCCTTAACTTCGGCGTGTACGCCGATAGGCACCTGACAGCCGCCTTCTAAAAGCCCCAAAAAGGCACGTTCGGCATCGGTGGCCTGTTTGGTGGGCGTGTCGTTTAAAAAGTCCAGCATCTGGCGGACCTGAAAATTATCGCTGCGGCATTCAATGGCAAGCGCGCCCTGTCCGACAGCGGGCAGGCAGTAATCCTGCGGGATGATTTGTTTGATTCTGTCTTCGTGTCCAAGGCGGGTCAGCCCGGCTGCTGCCAGAATAATGGCATCCATCTGCCCTTCGTCCAGTTTTTTCAGGCGGGTATCGACATTGCCGCGCAGGTCAACAATTTTTAAATCCGGGCGTTTTGCCAAAAACTGCGCACGGCGGCGAAGGCTACTGGTGCCCAGCACGCTGCCTTCCGGCATTTCTTCGATGCTGTTATATTTGTTGCTTACAAAAGCGTCGCCGGCGTTGGCGCGCTCGGTAATCGCCGTAAGGCACAGCCCCTGCGGAAGTACGGTGGGCATGTCCTTTAAGCTGTGTACGGCCAAATCAATTGTGCCGTCCAAAAGCTCCAGTTCTATTTCTTTGGTAAACAGGCCTTTATCGCCGATTTTCGCCAGCGGCACATCTAAAATGCGGTCGCCTTTGGTAACGATTTTTTTCAGCGTTACCTCGCAGCCGGGATATTCCTCGCGCAGGCGTCCGGCAATGTAATTGCTCTGCCACAGGGCTAAAAGGCTCTGCCTAGTCCCAATAATCAAATTTGTTTTCATCGCCGATGTAGTCCTCTCCTTTATCGTTCAGCAAAAACAGCTCGCAAATCATTTTGCGCAGGCGCTCCTCGTCCGGCGTACCGGCAGCGGCGTTCATTGCCGTCATCGGCTCACGCAGGAATTTATGTTCAAGGCGCTGCGTCATAATGTCGATAATGCGGCGTTCGTGCTCGTTCAGCTCCGGCATTTTGGCAAAGGCGCGTTTCAGCACCTTTTCGCGCAGAAAGTTCATTTTTTCGTGCAGCTGCACCATTACCGGGCGCATCGTCAGGTAACGCAGGCGCTCCTTCAGCTCGGCAATTTCTTCTTCAATAATCGCCTCTGCCATCTGCGCCTCGTGCGTACGGAAGTGCTTGTTGGTGTCAACAACGCCTTCCAGGTCGTCGATATTGTACAGTGTAATGCCCGGCAGGTCGGCAACGCTCGGTTCAACGTCGCGCGGCACCGCGATATCAATCAAAATCAGCGGCCTGCCGCTGCGTTTTGCCGTTACTTCGCGCATGTCGCGCTCGCGGATAACGTAATGCGGCGCGCCGGTGCTGGTAATGATGATGTCCGAAGTTTCGGCCTGTTCCAGATATTTATTGTAGGCAATCGCCGTGCCGTTAAACTTGTCGGCCAGCTCTTTGGCGTGGTCGTAGTTGCGGTTGCTGACGAAAATCGTCTTCGCGCCCTTGTCAATCAGGTGGCGTGCGGTCAGCTCGCTCATGCGGCCTGCGCCCAGCACTAAAATATTGGCGTCTTCGATGCTGCCCAGCACATCCATCGCTAAATCAACGGCGGCGCTGGATACCGATACCGAGCTGTACGCAATTTTGGTTTCTGTGCGCACACGCTTGCCGGTGGCAATGGCGCGGTTGAAAATGGTATTAAAAATCGTGCCCGTCATGGAGTTTTCGCGGGCAATCTGGTAAGCGTTTTTAATCTGGCTTAAAATCTGCCCTTCGCCGATAACCAGCGAATCGAGGCTGGAAGCCACTTTAAACAGATGGCGCACGCAGTTGACGCCGCTTAAGTTGTAAAAGTATTCTGTTTTGTAACCGTCGCCCGCCAGATGCTTAACCAGCGTCTGGATGAACTTCATGCCGCTTACGGGTTCTTCCAGCACCATGTAAAACTCGGTGCGGTTGCAGGTGGAAAGCAGCACTGCTTCGTCGAGGTTGTCATAATTGCGCAGGCGGCGCAGAATGCGGGCAATGCGGTCGGCGCTGAAGTTAAAGCCCTCGCGCACTTCAACCGGCGCTGTTTTATGGTTCAGTCCTAAAACTATCAATTGCATTGTTAATGCGCTCCTTTAATGTATTTAAGCGGCCCTCGTGCAAAAGGCCGATAGCTTCTTCTGTCAGTTGCTTGCGCCAGAAGGCGGTGCGCTCTTTCGGCGTCAGGTCAAGCTGCTGCAAGCGTGTGCGTGCTTCATGCAGAAAGTCCGCAAACTCGGCAAAATCATCGCCGTAAGTTCTGGCAATGTCGCGCGCTAACAGCGCCGTGTAAGCGGGCAGCCCGCCACCAAAAGCGGTAAAGCTCAATCTGCCGCTCGTGCTTTGCGCCGGTACGCTGACATTGCCAAGCTCCGGTTCGGTCACAACATTTACAAGGCAGGGCGATTCCGCTGCAATTTGGCGGTTTAGTGCGGCGCTGTCGGTTGCGGCAACAACCAAAAAGCAATCGTTTACGTCGCCGCTTTCATAGCCGCGCAGCACAAGTTTAATTTTACCGTCCGCCGCAAGTGCGGTTAAGTTTTCATCCGCCGCAGGCGCAATAACGGTTACATTTGCACTGGCAGCTACAAGTGTGCGCGTTTTGCGCAAAGCCACCTTGCCGCCGCCGATAACGGCGCAGCGTTTGCCGTTTAAATTTAGCATTGCGGAATAACGGAAAAGGTTTTCTTCCATAATAACCTGCCTTATACTGACATAAAAAATTACATAAAGATACAACTACAATGATACCACAAAATAGGAAGTATTTCCAGTTAAAAAGCTGTTGCAGACCTACAAAAATGCGTGAAAAAGTATTATTTAAGATAAAAGGGATTTAACGCGGGCGCGGCGAATACTAAAAGCGCAGGCAGCAGAGGAGGGATTTGCTATGAATTGTGCTTTTTGCCCGCATCACAAATGCTACACGGAGGGACAGAACTGCACGCGCTTTACGCATGACGAGGTGTGTGAATTTTATTCGGAGGACGACCGCAGAATGATGCGCGCGTCGTCGGCGACCGAAAGCCGCAACTACATGAAGATGACGCGCCTTGAGGAGAGCGCCTTTTTTGCTAAAGAACTCGGCGTGAAGAAAATCGGCATTGCCTTTTGCATCGGCCTTGCCAACGAAGCGCATTTTTGCGCGCAGTATTTTAAAAATCAGGGCTTTGCGGTGGAATCCGTCTGCTGCAAGGTTTGCTCTGTTGATAAAGACCTGCTGGAACTGGAAAAAATTAAACCGGGGCAGCGCGAAGCAATGTGCAACCCTAAAACGCAGGCGCGCATTTTAAACGACGCCGGTACGGAACTGAATTTCATCGTCGGTTTGTGCGTTGGTCATGACATGCTGTTTACCATGGCAAGCAAAGCGCCTGTGTCAAGCATCATCACCAAAGACCGCGTGCTGGCAAACAATCCCGCCGGTGCGGTTTACTCCCGCTATTGGCGGCGCAAACTCGGTATTTTAGAGGATGGAACGGTGTGAATAAAATAATTAACGTAAGGGCATGGCATTAAGCTGTGCCCTTGATTTTTTGAGTGTTATTACGTGTATTTTAAAATTGTACTTGCCAAAATATGAAAAATGCTGTATTTTAGTAAGCGAAAGCTAACTAAAGGAGTATATATGTTAAAAGACTTTTTGAAATATTACCGTCCACATAAAATGTTATTGGCATTTATTATTGGCGGCTCATTTTTTACGGCAGGCATGGAACTTTTGTTCCCGCTTATTGTTAGGCAGATACTTGATGACGCAATACCGCAGAAGGATTTCAATTTGCTGTTATTGTGGTCAGGTATTCTGCTTGCATTGTATTTAGTAAATTACGGCATGAATTTTGTTTTGCAGTATTATGGGCATGTAATGGGCACGCAGATAGAAAACGCTATGCGGCGCGATTTGTTTGTGCATTTGCAAAGTATGACCTTCCGTTTTTTTGACAACGCTAAAACCGGGCAGCTTCTGGCGCGCCTTACCGGCGATGTTGCAGAAGTCAGTGAGCTGGCGTTTCGCGCGCCGAATGACATTATAGTGTGCCTGTTCAGTATGTTTGGCACGATAGTCATTTTATTCTGGATGAACTGGCGGCTGGGGCTATTAATAACCTTTCTGCTTATTGTTAAAACGGTGCATACCATTTACATTAACTATAAAATGAAGCAGTCTTTTAAAAATTTTCGTGTAAAATCCGGCGATGTTACGGCTAAAGTCGAAGAAAGCCTTTCGGGTGTGCGCTTAACCAAAGCCTTTGCCGTGGAAGATAAAGAATTGCAGGCTTTTGATAAAGCCAGTGATAATTATCTGGCAGCGCGCAAGCAGTCTTTTAAAATACTGGCGCATTTTATGGGCAGTATGGGCTTTTTTACAAATTTTACCAACCTTGTGGTGATGTGCGTAGGCGGTGCACTGGTTACTTCTGGTCAATTACAGCTCAGTGATTTTGTAGCTTTCTTTTTGTATATCGGGCTGTTTATGAAGCCGCTTTTGCGGCTTACTGCTTTTACCGAAATTTATCAGCGCGGCATGGCCGGATATAACCGCGTGCACGAGTTGATGCAGCAGCAGCCTGATTTTGCAGACAGCCCGGATGCTTTGGAGTGCAGCGGCATCAAAGGTGATATTGTTTTTGATAACGTAAGTTTTGGCTATAACGGCCAATTGCCGGTGCTAAAAAATTTAAGCCTTACAATAAAAGTCGGGCAGACAGTAGCATTTGTTGGCGCTACCGGTGCAGGCAAAACAACCATTACCAACCTGCTGCTTCGCTTTTACGAGCCGGACAGCGGGCGCATTTTACTGGATGGTACGGATATCAGGCAGTTTAAGCAATCTGCGTTGCGCAGGCAGATAGGGCTGGTGCAGCAGGATGTGTTTTTATTTTCGGAATCTGTAAGCTATAACATTGCTTATGGTGATAAAGAGGCATCGTTGCAGCAGGTTAAGCTGGCGGCACGGGCCGCTTCAGCGGATGAATTTATAGAAAAGCTGCCACAAAAATACGATACTGAAATCGGCGAACGCGGCGTTAAATTATCCGGCGGACAAAAGCAGCGTATTGCCATAGCCAGGGTATTTTTAAAAAATCCGCCCATTGTTGTGCTGGATGAAGCTACGTCGGCGCTTGACAACAAGACCGAAAAGCAGATACAAAGCGCATTGGAAAAACTGGCGGAAGGTAGGACGACAATTGTTATTGCCCACAGGCTGACTACCGTGCAGAACGCCGATAAGATAGTAGTGCTGGAAAGCGGCTGCGTTAAAGAAACTGGCACGCATACTGAACTGTTAGCTAAAAAAGGCGTTTATTACAATCTTTATAATGCTAAATAAACTCCGAAAGTTAGTTATTGCTAACTTTTTGTTGACAAATTTGTGAAAATATGAGAAACTAAAGCCGATTAAAGTTAGCGACAACTAACTAAAATCGGCTTTTAATTTTATTTTATCGGATTTGTTCAAGGAGGCAAAAATGGAAGCAGTAAGTACGGTAATTGAATATTTTTTGAAGGGCGGTTTTGTAATGTGGCCGCTTTTGTTATGTTCGGTAATTGTTGTCAGCATAGCAATTGAGCGCTGGCTGTATTACAAAGAAGTCGATTCAGGCGATGCGTTTGCCGATAGTTATTGCAATCTGCTGGCTGAACAAAAAGATGCCGATGCTGGCAAACTTGCTTCGTGCTGCAAGGGGCACTGCGCTCAGATTGTGGCGGAAGCGGGAAGTTTTTGCTGCTGCAGCCAGTGCCGTGCGTATCTTGAAACCAAAAGCAGCATTGCCATTGCCAAACTGCGCAGCAACCTTAACTATTTAAGTATTATAGTTACTATGGCACCGCTGCTGGGGCTTTTGGGTACCATTATCGGTATGATTAACTCTTTCAGTATTTTTGACTTGCAGGCTGGCGCACCGATGGCGATTACCGGAGGCATCGGCGAAGCGCTTATTGCAACGGCAACAGGGTTGTGTGTGGCAATTATGGCGCTGTGCGTACATTCATATTTTGCGCACCGTATGGAAGGGATAATTACCAATATGGAACAATGCTTTTCAGCGCTTCTGGAGCACAAAACAAGGGGTGAACTGCAATGAAACTGCGTGACCCTCGTGACCTTGGCAAGCCGGAACTGATGATTATACCGATGATAGATATTATGTTCTTTTTGCTGGTATTTTTTATGCTGTCTACCATGTATATGGTTGAGCTGAAAACTATACCCGTAAAGTTGCCTGTAGCAGCCAATGCGGCTACGGATACCACAACTACCTTCGCAGTAACGCTTAAAGATGACGGCAGCTTGTATCTTGGTGATGCGCAAACGGATATGCAGAGCCTTTTAATGCAGGCTGCACTTGAAAAAAAGCAGAACGAAAATCTGGCGGCAGTTATACGCGCCGATGAAAATGTTGATTACGGACGAGTAATTGAACTGGTAGACAAACTGAAAGGCGCCGGTATCAGCCGGTTTGGGCTGGCAGCCGGTAACGGTACCAAGCAATGAAAAAGTACGCCAGAAAGAAGATAAGCATAGCCGGTTCGTTAGCGGCACATGTTTTGCTGGTGTTGGTACTGGCAGTTACCGGTATTTTGCAAACACGCAGCTTTACTGATGACTTTACGGAAATAACCGTATTCGCCGGCGGCGGAGGCGGCGGTGGCAGCGGGACGGCAGGTGCTGAAGTTGAAGAACCGAAGGCGGCTGCACCGCAGCAAGCTGAACCGGATGCTATTGCAGATGCAGCTGTTAAAACTGAAACTGCTGCGCCGGTGGAACACAGGCCAGTTGCGAAAAAAGCCGCGCCCGGCAGCGGTGATAAAAATGATACCGGGACCGGTGGCGGCAAAGGCAGCGGACGTGGAACAGGCAAAGGCAGCGGCACTGGACCCGGAAGTGGTAGTGGCAGCGGTGGGGGGCATGGCAGTGGCCACGGTACAGGCACGGGCAGCGGTAGCGGCGACGGTATAGCCATTAACCCGGCAGTGCCGCCGCGCGTTGTGCGCAGTGTAAGCCCTGTTTATCCGGAAACGCAGCGCTTGACCAATGTTACCGGCACGGTGCGCCTGCGTCTTTTAATAGGGCGTGACGGCAGTGTGGAAGATATAAACATAGTAAGTTCATCCGGCAGTAGGCCGCTGGATAATGCGGCTGTTAATGCGTGCCGCCGCTGGCGTTTTACGGCTGCGGAAAATTCAGCCGGGCAAAAAGTACGCTGCTATTGGGAAATACCAATCAGATTTGATTTAAAACATTAAAATAAAGGAGAAATCAGATGAGAAAAATTGCAATTTACGGTAAGGGCGGTATTGGCAAGTCAACAACAACGTCCAACCTTTCAGCCGCACTGGCGCTTAAGGGTTACAAAGTTATGCAGGTTGGCTGCGACCCCAAATCCGATTCCACCAAAAATTTAATGGGCGGCAAACGCATCCCAACAGTGTTGGAACAGCTTAAAAATAAAGGCGACAGCCTGAAACTGGAAGACATTGTGTTTGAAGGCTTCGGCGGAGTGCTGTGCGTGGAAGCGGGCGGGCCTACTCCGGGCATCGGCTGTGCAGGGCGCGGCATAATCTCGGCATTTGAAAAGCTGGCAGAACTGGAAGCCTTTGAAGTGTACAAGCCAGATGTAGTAATTTACGACGTGCTGGGCGATGTTGTGTGCGGCGGTTTTGCCATGCCGATACGCGGCGGCTATGCGCGCGAGGTGTTTATTGTTTCGTCCGGCGAGATGATGGCGCTGTATGCTGCAAATAATATCGCGCAGGCTATTAAAAACTTCGGCAGGCGCGGGTACGCACGTTTAAAAGGCATTATTTTAAATGCCAAAAATATTGAAAACGAAATCGAACTGGTAGAAAAAGCTGCCAAAGAAATTGAAACGGAAATTGTTTTGTATGTGCCGCGCAGCGGCGATATCCAGACGGCTGAAAACATGGGTGGAACGGTAAGCGAGTTTGTTAAGGATTCACCGATGGTGGAGGTTTACAATAAACTTGCGGACCGCGTGCTTAAACTGAGCGTTGATGAATAGGGGTGCGTTATGAAGAAGCTTTTACTGTTAATTGCCGTAATGCTTGCTGCCGTGCTGGCGGTTGGTGGATGCGGTACGGATAAAGCAGCCGGTGAACATGGTGTCGGTAAAATTGTGCTGCGATATCCGGAAGCCTTACAGCAGTACGGTTTTAAAGAACCGCTGGTGCTTGATAAAATACCGCAGCGCGTGGTTTCGCTGGCGCATACCCCTGTGTTGGCTTTGTACGAGATGGGTGTTAATCAGGTTGCAGTACCGCAAAACAAAATGTTCAGCTGGCCTGATGAGCTTGCTAAAAACGCGCAAGAGTTAAATACCGCAATGAACGATAATTTTGATATTGAAAGTATTGTCGTCTTGCAGCCGGATTTGGTAATTTTGGGCTACCATGCCAAAGACAGCTACGGCAAAATTTTAGAGAACGAAAAAATCCCCGTTTATTATGTCGATGCAGGCCACGTTGTTACCTACAAATCGGTAAAAGAACTGACTGACGTGCTGATTGAAGCTTTCGGCAAAGACAACGCAGGAGCGGATAAAATTAAAGAATGTTTTGATAATCTTGAAGCACGCATGGAAGAAATGCGCAAAGAAAACGCCGGTAAAAAGGTAATGGTGTTGCAATCAGCGCCGCCGCGCCATTTTATACAAAATAAAGAAGGCACGCTTGGCAGCATGGCAGATATGTTGGGCTATGACAATGTTTATAAAAATACCGAAAGCAGCCTTGCCCTTTTAGACCGCGAACAGGCGCTGGGCTATGAGCCTGATTTGCTTTTGTGCGTTGGCGGTTCGGCAACTGCGGAAGAACACCAACAGCTGATGGAAGAAGATTTTGCTAAAAATCCTGATTACTGGAACAGCATTAAGGCCATCCGCGAAGGGCATGTTATATATCTGCCGGTAGGCTATATTGCTTCCGGCGGAATTGAGATTGTTGACCGTATAAACAGCCTTATTGATATGCTGGAAACGGCGGAAAAATAAAATGAAAACAATAAGTTTATTTAAGGTAAGCGCCGTTTGCGTGGTGCTGGCAGCGCTGATTGTGCTGATGAGCCTTGGCGCATTAACAATCGGCAGTGCGGATTATTCGCTGAAACAGATTGCCGACGCCGTTATTTACGGCGCAGAAGGCCCGGTGCAGATTGTAGTTTATAACCTGCGCCTGCCGAGGATTATTATGGCTTTGGAAGTTGGTGCATGCCTAGCTGTTGCCGGTGCGCTTTTACAGTCCGTAATGCGCAACCCGCTGGCCGACCCGGGCATTATCGGCGTATCGGCTGGTGCGGCAACGGCTGCTACAACCATACTTCTGCTGTATCCGGCCATGCTTTCGGCGGTGCCGCTGTTTGCTTTCGGTGGTGCATCGCTGGCATGCGTTTTAATTTATATTTTAGCGTGGCACGACGGCGTTGACCCGGTACGCATCATCCTTTCCGGCGTGGCCATTAACACAGTGCTGGGGGCATACAACGCCTTTTTGCAAATGCTTAATTCGGACAACCTTTCCAATGTGCTGGCTTTTATGAACGGCAGTCTTTCCGGCTGCAACTGGGAACAGATTTATGTTATCAGCGCATATTCGCTTATCGGCCTTATCTGCGGGTTTGTCTGCATTAAAAGCGCCAACATTTTGCAACTTGGTGACGAAATGGCATCAGGCCTCGGTGTTAACGTGAGCCGTGTACGCATCCTGTTGTCAGCGGTGGGTGCGTTTTTAGCGGCGGCAACAGTTTCCGTCGCCGGGATGATTGGCTTTATAGGACTTGTTGTACCGCATATTGCCCGCATGATGGTTGGCAGCGATTACCGCGCGCTTTTGCCGGTAAGTACGCTTTTGGGGGCGTTTCTTTTGCTGGCGGCAGATACGCTGGGACGCACGCTGGTTACCGGGATGGAAATACCTGTCGGCATTATAATGGCAGCAACAGGCGGGCCGTTCTTTTTATATATGCTGAGAAAGAAGGGCAGAGTAAGTGGAAGTTAAAGGCGTAAAACTTGAGATAGGTTACGGCGGGCGCATTGTTGTGCCGGAATTTGACATTACGCTGCGCCGCGGAGAAATTACCACAATTATCGGCCCTAATGGCAGCGGCAAATCAACTGTTATGAAGGCTGTAACAAGGCTCTTAAAATATACTAAAGGCACGGTTTGTCTGGACGGTGAGGACCTGAAAAATGTAAATGCTGCCGTGCTGGCACGCTGCATGGGCGTGCTGCCGCAGCGGCATAACGCACCGCCGGATTTTAAAGTGCGTGACCTTGTCGGTTACGGGCGCGTGCCATACCAGAAGTGGTATCAACGCAACAGCAGGCAGGATGAAGAAGTAGTGGATTGGGCACTGAAGGTAACAGGCACATGGGCGCTGCGTGACAAGTTTATCAACGAATGCAGTGGTGGTGAAGCACAGCGCGTGTGGATTGCAACCGTACTGGCGCAGCAGCCGGATATCCTGTTTTTGGACGAGCCTACAACCTACCTTGATATAGCGCATCAGCAGGAAACAATGCGGCTTGTAAAAAAACTGAACAGCGAAAACGGCATCGGCGTGGTAATGGTGCTGCACGATTTAAGCCAGGCGCTTGAAGTAAGCGACCGCATTATCGTTATAAAAAACGGACGCAAATACAGTGAAGGCGGTCCGTTGGAAGTAATAACGCCGCAAATGCTGCGCGAGGTTTACAACGTGGAATGTGATGTGCTGCAAATACCCGGACGCAGCAAGCCGCTGCTGGCATTTAAAGAGATAGTTTAACCGAAAGGAGCAGTTTATGACTATAAACGGAAAAGACTTGGTGGCTAAATTAAAGCCGCTGAGCAGTGTTGAAAGCATTAAGGACATACCGCAGCTTACGCAGGCCATGTTTCCCGGCACGCACTGCCCGCTGATGGGTGCGGCTATGGCAGTTGGCGGCATTAAAGGCGCGCTGCTTGTAGTTGTAGGCACAGATGAATGCACCTATTACACCAAAAGCATGACGCTGCATTCGGAGCGTTTTGGCGGTCCGGGCGGGCGCTGCGTATCGGTAGTGTTGGACGGGCACGACGTAACCTTCGGCAGCACGCCCAAAATGCATAAAGCGTTTAAAGAAATTGTTGCCGAATACAAACCTGAATGTGTATTTTTGGTAACTACCTGTGTGGTAGAGGTTATCGGCGATGACTACGATGCCATTGCTGCTGAGCTGAGCGATGCTTACGGCATACCCGTTATGGCAGTGCATACCGAACATTTTAAATGCGAGGACCACCTGCCCGGACTGGAACGTACAATTACTGCCTGCTTTGACATGATGGAAAAAGTGCCGCAGAACGATACCGCAAACGTGCTGGGTCAACGCATGGGCGAATTTAAAACAACGGAACTTTACAAAATGTTGGTTAAAGCAGGTGTTAAAATCGGTATGCAGCTTCCTGCCGGCACAACCGTGGATGAAATTAAAAACGCTGCCGCCGCGCGCGTAAACATTGTGGTAAATGATATCGCACTGCCACTGGCTAAAAAGATGAAAGCCCGCTTCGGCATTCCCTATGTGTATTTTAATAAATTTGTTTATCCTGATAAGATTTATGCAAGCTATAAAGAACTTTTTGAATATCTCGGCGTGCCGTTGCCGGAAGAAATTGCCGCCTATTATAATGAAGCAAAAGAAGCTGTAACAGCGGCAGGCAAAGCCCTCGGCGGCGTAAGCTATATTTATGGCAATACACCATACTATTGTTTTGAGATGAATGCCTTTCTGGCATCGCTTGGGATGGTGCCGCAGGTAATACAAACCAACCGCTTCAGCGAGGAAAATGATTACTATGTGCAGGAAATTTTAAAACACACAGACCCACTGGTATGCAAGGCTGCTAACATTGCGCCCATGCAGTATGTATATGATGAACTGCACCCATGGCTTTATATGGGGCATGAATTTGGCGCGCGCCTGCGCAAAAAAGGTATCGCCATTGTGCACAGCGACGCCGCGGGCAGCATGCTTGGCTTTGAAGTAACAAATTATCTGCTTAAGCAGATAACTGTGGCGGCAGAAGAAGCTAAAATTTACAGAAAGGAAGCCGGATTATGAGTTTATGCAGATATTTACCCGTCCCATCTGACAGAATGGCGATAATCTGGAGTCTGCTGAGCGTAAAAAACAGCCTTGTGCTGGAATACGGCCCGGCAGGGACAACGCATTTCAGCATGGGGTTGTATGGTACGCTTGGCATTGATTTTGAAAACCGCCTGTTTACAACGCACATGAGCGAAGACGATGTGGTAATGGGCGACGTTACCAGGCTTGAAAACGCCATTAAAGAACTTGACGCAAGCTATGAGCCGGAAGTGATTTTTGTTGTAGCATCGTCGGTTTCCGCCGTTATCGGTACGGATATCAAAGGCGTTTGCAACTACATGCAAAACGAAGTAAAGGCTAAACTCGTCAGCTTCGAGCAGGGCGGTTTCCGCGGCGATTACGGCATCGGCCTGAACGAAGTTTACAAACTTCTTGTCAAAAACCTTCCGCAAAAATCGGATAAAATTGACGGCAGCTATAATATTCTGGGTGCGTCCATGGGGCGTTACCGCATGGAATCGGATGTGTGGGAAGTGCAGAACCTTATGCGTGACGCCTTTGGCATGCAGCCAGTTGCCTGCCTGTGCTGCGATACAACTGTTGAGCAGATTAAAAATATGGCAGCAGTATCACTGAACCTTGTGTTTTGCAGCGAAGCACTGGAAGCGGCGGAATATTTAAAAGAAAAATTCGGCACGCCCTACGTTTACTGCCCGCCTTACGGCTATAAAAAAACAATGGCTTTTTTGCAACAGGTAAGCGCTGCGGCAGGCAAGCCCATAGCGCCAGCATTGATGGCAGAGCTTGGCAAAAAAACGCGGAACTTTGGTATGTTGGGTATGTATGCCATGATGGGCGGCTTAAAAAAACGCCCGCAGGCAGTTGTAAAAGCTGATTACGACACAGTTTGCTGCATTGCCGAATTTTTAAAAGAAGCTGGTTTTGACGTAACGCATAAAATTTGCAGCCATGCGTTAAAATCTGTTATGAACCCTGTGCCGGACGTAAAATTTTACGCCGATGAAAAAGAACGGCTGGATATTTTCCGTAGTCTGCAAAACACATTAGTGCTGGCAGATGATGTATCCATAATGCAGTGTGATAACACAAATACATGCCTGCGCATCAGCGCGCCTGTTATAAACGGCAGCCAGGTGGCAACGCATTTGCCGTTTATGGGCATTAAAGGTGCCGATTATTTAATGGAAACGATAGAGCTTTATTACCAGCAGCTTTATTGATAAAAAGTAAAACCCAATAAACAAAGTTATTTTACCCCTTTGCTACTGCGGTGAAGGGGATAAAAAATAAATTGTGGTTAGCAAAAGCTAACTTAAGAATTTTAACGCTTTTGTGATAGATAAAGGAGGATGAGGGGAAAGAAGAAAATGAATAAACAAATTAAGTTAAATTTTGAAAGGAAGGATACTGTGAAAAAGTTTCAGAGAATGTTATGTACAGGTGTTATGTTAGGACTTATGGCGTGTACGGCAAATGCAGGCGCTGCTGGAAGCAGTGATGTAACAATTGTCGATACCAAACTTGACAAAGTTATTACTGCGCAGCAAATGGTAGATTCATTCACACCGTATGACGTAATATTTTTTGGGGAATTTCATGACCAGGATGTACTCCATTCGGTAGAATATGACGTATTGAAAAAGCTGTACAAAAAATATGGCAGCCGTTTGGTATTATCCATGGAAATGTTTGAAAAGGATAATCAGGAAAAAGTAAATGATTATCTTGCCGGTAAAATTACGGAAGAAGAATTTATTAAAACATCGCGTCCGTGGCCGCGTTACATTACCGATTATAAACCGATGATTGAATTTGCCAAAGCGCATAAAATTCCGGTTATTGCCAGCAATATACCGCGCTTTTTGGCATCAACGCTTGCCAAGCAGGGCACGGTAGAAAATATTGAACCGCGTTACAGGCAGTATCTGCCGGATAAAACATATGCACCTGAAGGTGCTTATAAAGAAAAATTTGCCGATTATATGACACGCGGCGGCGAGGTAATGAAAATATCGCAGGAAAAATTTAATCAGGTTTTTGCTGCACAATGTATTAAAGATGACAAAATGGCGGAAAGCATTTTTTATTATCTTGCTGCCAAACATGACAGCATAATTTTCCATGTTAACGGCTGCTTCCATTCGGACGGGCATTTAGGTACGGTTGAAAAACTTGAAAAACTTAATCCAGATCTGGCGGTAGCAGTAATATCGCCCAAGGATATGCCTGCAGATAAAGATTATATGAAAAACTATGCTGATGATAAAACCGATGGGGAATATTTAATTTATTTTGAAAGAGTTAACAAAGAGGTAGAAAGCAAATGAAAAATAAACCCAGCAGATTTTTAAATATTGCCGTAACTTTGTGTGCGGCCGGTTCTGTTTTTGCAGGCGCAGTTGCCAATGCGGCAGAACCTTCCGAAAACCTTGATTCTTATCAGGGTGATGAATATGTCGTAACTGCGACAAGAACGGAACTTACAACCAAAGAAGTACCGCAAAGCGTTGAAATAATTACTAAAGAAGAAATACAGAATATCGGTGCTTCCAATGCACGTGAAGCATTAAGGCTTGCATCCAGCGTTGAAGTTCCTGAAGCAAGAACAATGGATGGTTTTATTTCTATTCGAGGCAGCGGAACAAACGATGTGCTTGTTTTACTCAATGGCCGCAGAATACCTGGTGAAGGATCATTATCATCTGCTGGTGGTAACAACTACGTTTTAAGCAGAATTAATGTTAATAATATTGAACGTATTGAAATTGTACGCGGCCCTGCTGGCGCTTTGTATGGCAGTGATGCGCAGGCAGGTGTAATTAATATCATTACAAGAAAACCTGAACAACAATCAATTACCGTAGGTGTAACTACAAGCGACCGAGAAATGAGCAATTATTATCATTTTGATACCGGTAAAGATGGGAAGTTAAGTGCAACTTTTGATGCTAATTTTACCAAAGTGCGTTTTAATCAATGGGATGGAGCATCAATGAGCAATTTTTATGGACCGAAACAATTTTATAGTTTGGATGTTGATTATGAAATGGACGAAAACAACAAACTTAATTTATATCTTGACTATGAAAATGATGACCAGGCATATAATATGATGGGAAGATATGTAAACAGAAGAGTTGATAAAAAGACTGCGGCATTAACTTATACCGGAAATAATGAAAATAGTAATTACAGCGCAAACTTTACTTACGGTATTTTGAAAAAAGGCCAAACTTCTAAAGATGATGAATATAAATTCTGGAGTGCCGATGTACGTGATTCTATAAAACTGGATGATAATAACAGGCTTACCGTAGGTGCCGAAATACTCAGACATGACCAGGATGCCAGTGATATTACTAAAGATACTACGGAATATGCTGTTTATGTACAGGATGAATTAAAAGTTGGAGAAAAACTGCTGGTAATTCCTTCTGTCCGTTATAATCACCATGACACTTACGGAAGTGAAACAACGCCTAATATTGGCACAACGTACAGCTTTACTGATAATCAGAGAATTAAACTTAATTATGGTGAAGGTTACAGAGCCCCGTCCATTAAGGAGTTGTACAGTGAATCAAGTATGATGGGCATGGGGCAATTAATAGCCAACCCGGATTTGAAACCTGAAACATCCAAAGGATATGAAATCAGTTATGAACAGGAATTCGGCGATACCGAAACCAAATTAACTTATTTTAAAAATGAAAAAGAAGATGCAATTTCTCAAAGGTTAATCAGACCGGAAATTTACCAGTATGTAAACATTAATGAAACATCTACCGAAGGCGTAGAATTTGAAGTGAAAAAACCGCTTGGAAATGGTTTTGCATTAGTTGGTAATTATGCTTATCTTGATGCAATAGATAAAGAGTATAATACCAGACTGGACTGGAGCGCACGTAATACTTATACTCTTAAACTGGAATGGGTTGAACCTGTTAAACAGGAATGGAGTGTAATGGCATGGAATAAATGGTATTCTGATTATAAATATCAGGAAATTAGCGGCGATGAAAAAAATGGCAGCTTCAATACCTTTAATTTTGTTATCAACAAACGTTGGGGCGATAAATACCGTGCTTATGTAGGTATAGATAACGTGTTTGATACTGCTCCGGATGATATGGCTTATTCCGGCCGTATGTGGCGCGTCGGAGCGGAAATGACGTTCTGATAATATCCGCGCAAGCGAAGGATTTAAAAGTTAAAAACAGTAAATTTTAAATTCATCCTTTCTCCTTTTTTAGAACTGCCCGCTATGGTTTAAAAGCTATAGCAGTGCAGTTCTTTTTTACGTTAAATTATCTGAAAATTAATTTACAAATGTTCCGGCAGGTGTTAAAATGGAACTATCAATATTAATATAATGAGGTGAAAGAATGTACGTTTTAACTTTACCCGTATTACGTAAAATGCTGCACACCGCAGCGATTGACCTGAAAAACAACGTGCAGTACCTGTGCGAGCTGGACGGCGTTGCCGGTGACGGCGACCACGGCATTGCCATCGGGCATATTGCCGATATTTTAAGAACACACGCCGACGATATCACCGTTGCTACCATGAACCTGCTTCTGGAAGGCATCGGCGACGCGTGCATGGCTGTCAACGCAGGAAGCAGCGGCCCGCTGTGGGGCACTATTTTTGCCGGTATGGCTGATGGCATCGACGACCAGCAGGAGCTGACCGATATCGAATTTAAGCGTATGTTTGCGCAGGCCAAGGAAGATTTTATGGACGTAAGCAAGGCTAAAGAAGGCGACAAAACTCTGGTTGACGCTTTTTATCCCGCCGTGGCGGCGATTGCCGAAACTGAAGGCAGCCTTGAAACGATTTTGGCGGCGGCTGCCGAAGCAGCACAAAAAGGCGCAGACGCTACCGCAGATATGGTGGCAAAATTCGGGCGTGCTAAAAACGTAGGCGAGCGCAGCATCGGCCATAAGGACCCGGGCGCTGTTTCGATGGCGATTTTCTTCGCCGGACTTGCCAAAGGCATTAAGGAATAATCAACGAAAGTTTGCAAAAATATTTTAACGGAGGTTGTAAGAATGAAAAAATTTATCAATGACCCTGAAAATTTAACTGCGGAGCTTCTGGAAGGCCTTGCGCTGAGCAATTCCGACATTGTTTCTCTGGAAGACGGCAACCTTGTTGTGAACAAAAAATTAAAAGATGCTGACCGCGTTACCATCGTAACCCTTGGCGGCACCGGCCATGAGCCTGCTATCAGCGGTTTTGTCGGTGAGGGCATGATTGATATTTCCGTTGCAGGCAATATTTTTGCTGCGCCCGGCCCGCAGTCCTGCGTTGAGGCTATTAAAATGGCGGACAAAGGCCACGGCGTACTGTTTGTTGTGTTGAACCACGCCGGTGATATGCTGACCGGCAACCTGACGATGAAACAGGTTAAAAAACTGGGCATTAATGTTGCCAAGGTTGTTACGCAGGAAGACGTTGCCAACGCACCGCGCTCCAACGCCGATGACCGCCGCGGTCTGGTAGGCTGCATTCCTCTGTACAAAATCGCCGGTGCAGCAGCTGCTCAGGGCAAATCCCTTGAAGAAGTTGCCGCTATTGCACAGCGTTTTGCCGATAACATGGCAACCATCGCCGTTGCTTGCGTAGGCGCAACCCATCCGGCAACCGGCATGGAAATTGCCCACATTGAAGACGGCATGATGGAAGTTGGCATGGGCCAGCACGGCGAAGGCGGCGGCGGCAGCATGCCGATGAAATCCGCGGACGAAACCGCCGTTATTATGATGGACGCGCTTTTGAAAGACCTTGACGTTAAGAGCGGCGAAAAACTGATGGTTATCATTAACGGCAGCGGCGCAACCACTTTGATGGAACAGCTGATTGTTTACCGCAAATGCCACAAATACCTTGCGGAAAAAGGCATTGAAGTAGTTGCAAGCCATGTCGGCGAACTGCTTACCGTTCAGGAAACCGCAGGTTTCCAGATGTTTATTGCGCGCATGGACGACGAACTGACCAAACTGTGGAACGCACCGTGCCGTACCCCGTATTACAGAAACTAAGGTGAAGCGTTATGGCAGATAAAGAAGGAAACATTATCGCAAAGGACTACGGCATCGGCATTAAGCCGCCTGCGCAGACCTTTCACGTTAAGGGCATGGGCCACGCCGAATGGGGCATGAAAACAAGGCTGTCTCAGATTTTTGCTGCTGACGGCCGCACCATTATGCTGGCGTTTGACCATGGCTATATTATGGGCAGCACCGCCGGTTTGGAACGCCTTGACCTGGTGATTCCGAAGCTGATGGAATATGCGGACTGCCTGATGGCGACGCGCGGCGCATTGCGTGCCTGCGTACCGCCCGACTGCCGCAAGGCGATTGCCCTGCGCTGCACGGCTGATAATTCCGTGCTGAAAGACGACATGAGCCACGGCGTTATCGGCGTCGGCATTGAAGACGCTATCCGCATGAACGCCTCCTGCATGGCAGTACAGTGCTTTGTCGGTGCTGACGGCGAGCTTGGTTCGCTGAACAATTTGGTGCGTACCGTAGATGCGGGCGAGCGTTACGGCATCCCCGTGCTGGGCGTTGTTGCCGTCGGCAAGGAAATGGAACGCACCACGCGCTATTTTGCACTGGCAACCCGCCTGCTTTCAGAGCTCGGCGCGCATATTATTAAAACCTACTACTGCGAAAATTTCGAGCAGATTACCGCAGCCTGCCCGGTACCTATCGTTATCGCGGGCGGCAAAAAAGTGCCGGAGCTTGACGCGCTTAAAATGGCTTACCGTGCCATCAGCGAGGGCGCTGCCGGCGTAGACATGGGCCGCAACGTATTGCAGGCAGAAAGCCCGGTTGCCATGCTGAAGGCAATCCGCATGGTTATCCACGAAGGTGCAAAACCTGAAGAAGCCTATAAAGCTTACCAGCTGATGAAGGAGGACTGACGGATGAAAAAATATGTACACGTTGGTGTACCAACCGATAAAGTAATGGAAGGCAGCATTTATGCCGAAGGCATTAAAACGCACATCGTACCGCCCGAAACCAATGAGTTCGGCATTGAATACCTGCGTTTTGAAAAAGACACCCCGCTGCCGCAGGAACTGCAAACCATGGTGCACGTTGCCTTTATGGTAGACGACATGGACGAGCAGCTGAAAGCCAACCGCGTGGTTGTAGAACCGTGGATGGCAGACGAACATACCCGCATCGCCTTTATCATGAAGGACGGCATTTTGATGGAATTAATGGAAGAAGTAAAATAATTGCTGACCGATAAAGAACTTGCCGCGCTGGTGCAGGTGGCGCGCCTTTATTATGAAGACGGTCTGACGCAGGCACAAGTGGCGGCAAAAATCGGCGTATCGCGTCCGCAGGTCAGCAAAATGCTGGCGCACGCGCGCGAAGCAGGCATTGTCCATATCGAAATCCGTCCACCGGCTGCAGGCGATGCAGAACTGTTAAAACTTTTGGGGCAGCGTTTTGGTATTAAGGGCGGCATTGTTCTGCCCAACGCCCCGCGTGATGAACTTTTGCGCCACAGCGCCGTGTATCTGGAAGAAGTGCTGCGCGGCGAAAAAGCCGTCGGGCTTGGCTGGGGCTACACGCTTGGCGAAGTGGCTGCCAAGATGGCGCTGGACGGCGGGATGAAAGGCATTGGCAAAATTTTTCCGCTCATCGGCAAAACGGCGATACCAAACCGCGGTTATCGCGTTAACGAGCTGTCGCAGCTTTTAGCAGGCAGCGGGCGTGAAGCCTTCTGGCTGGATGCGGAAGCTTTCCCCGACAGCAGCGAGGCACGCGACGCCGTTGAAAGCACGGAAAACTTTAAGCAGGCGGCGCAGCTGTGGCAGACAGCAACGGCGGCGCTGGCAGAAATACGCGCTTACCCGAGCGTGCCGGACGAAGCAACGGCGCTGCGTTTTGAGGACGCGCTGGAACGCCAGCAGGCAGTTGGCAGTTTACTTTCGTACTATTTTAATGTGCGCGGCGAATTTATCAGCGGCGCAGGCGATTTTGCCGTGCGTATACCGCTGAAAACGCTTGGGCAAACGCCTAAAGTAATAGCCATCGGGCTGACGGCGGGCAGCAAAGCGGTGCTGGGTGCACTGCGCACCGGACTTGTAACGCACCTCATCGTAACCGAAGACATAGCCCGCAAAGTATTGCAGGGATAAAAACATAAAGTTTTTAATGTTTGCTTTTCTAAATAACCCGTGCTATAATAAAAGCACGAAGAAAGAATAGAAAAGATGTTGTTCAATTGTGCACATCAAAAGAAAAACCCGGGAGTGGCCGCTCCCGGGTTTTTTATGTGCTGACCGTGATTACAGATATCTGTCCAGCCACTTGCAAATATAGTAGCCGGCTATACTTGCTGCGACAGATATAATGAAAGAATAGAAACTATCACTCAATTGTGCACCTCCTTCCAGCCGGAAAGAGTCACGGCTTTTCTATTATGCAGGATAAATAAAAAGCTGTCAATCTGTATGAGATTTTATTTTGGAGGGCTATTTTTATTGAATTGTCCTCAAAACGTATACAATCGCACACTAATTGGCAGAAAATTTTAAAATTTTGTTTAATGGAGTTTGTTTTTTATGCGGATAAATGGTAAAATAGATGATAAAATAGTAGTATTGTTTTTTGTTGAGGGGTATTTTGCAGAATGGAAGGATGGATATTATGAAAAAAAGAAGTTTGAAAAAATTTGCTGCAGGCGCAGCCTTGCTTTTGGCATTGGGGCTTCTGGCGGGTTGCGGCGGCGAAAAACAGGAAGCAGGAAGTAAAGCGCAGTTAAACGTAGGCATTGTACAACTGGTAGAACACAGTGCGCTTGACGCCGCCAATAAAGGCTTTGTAGACGGCCTGGCGGACAAAGGCTTCAAAGAAAACGAGAATATTGCTTTCGACAGACAGAACGCTCAGGCAGACCAGAGCAATTTACAGAACATTGCCCACCGTTTTGTCAACAACAAGGTGGACCTGATTTGCGCTATTGCTACACCGGCGGCGCAGGTTATGGCCAACGCCACGAAGGATATCCCCATTGTGGCAACCGCTGTTACGGATTATGAAGCGGCCAAACTTGTTGTAAGCAATGAAAAACCGGGCGCTAACGTTACCGGCACCAGCGATATGAACCCGATTAAGGAACAGGTTGATTTGCTGCTGAAGATTGTGCCCGACGCTAAAACCATCGGTACTATTTATTGCTCCAGCGAAGTAAATTCTCAAATGCAGGTTGAAATTATGAAAAAAGCGGCTGCTGAACGGGGCGTCAATGTTGTGGAAGCAACGGTTTCTACGGTAAACGATATTCAGCAGGCAGCGCAGAGCCTTGTAGGGAAGGTTGACGTGGTTTACGTGCCTACTGACAATGTTCTTGCATCTTCTATTCCGACTTTGGTTTCAGTTACGGATAACGCAGGGCTTGCGGTTATCTGCGGCGAAGAAGGCCAGGTAAAGGCGGGCGGTCTTGCAACGCTGGGCATTGATTACTACCAGCTGGGTAAGGAAACCGGCGAGATGGCAGCCCAAATTTTAAAAGGCGAAGCCAAACCGGCAGAGATGGCAATTCAGACTCAGAAGCAGTTTAAAACCGTCGTTAACGAAGCGGGCGCAAAACGCCTTGGCATAACCATCCCGCAGGACGTGCTGCAAAATGCGGAAATTGTAAAATAACCGCATTAAATGCAAAAGTTTACCAGAGGGAAGGACTGAACTGATAATGATGTTATCCAAAAAAATGCGTGCCCTGGCTGCAGCATTGGCTTTGACTATGGCTGCGGGCGTACTTGGCGGCTGCGGCGGCGATAAAAAAGAAGAAACGGCAGCAAAGAAAACTGCAAATGTCGGCATTGTACAATTAGTTGAACATGCGTCGCTGGACGCTGCCAACAAAGGCTTTGTGGACGGCCTTGCAGCAAACGGCTTTAAAGAAGGCGAGAACATTACCTTTGATAAGCACAACGCTCAGGCAGACCAGAGCAATTTGCAGAACATTGCCCACCGTTTTGTAAGCAATAAAGTTGATTTGATTTGCGCTATTGCCACTCCGGCAGCGCAGACTTGTGCCAACGCTACGAAGGATATCCCCATTGTGGCAACGGCCGTTACAGATTACGAAGCTGCCAAACTGGTGGCAAAAAATGATAAACCGGGCGGCAATGTTACCGGCACCAGCGATATGAACCCGATTAAAGAACAGCTTGATTTGCTGCTGAAGCTTGTGCCTGATGCCAAAGTAGTAGGTACTATTTATTCCTCCAGCGAGGTTAACAGCCAGATGCAGGTGGATTTGCTGAAAAAATATGCTGCTGAACGAGGCGTGGAAATTAAGGAAGCAACCGTTTCCAGCGTAAACGATATCCAGCAGGCGGCGCAGAGCATTATCGGCGATATCGACTGCCTGTACCTGCCGACCGATAACGTAATGGCATCGGCAGTGCCGACTTTAATCAGCGTTACCGAGCCTGCCAAACTGGTTATGACCTGCGGCTGGCCGGATACCGAAGGCAGCGTGGCTGTTATCGGCATTGATTATTACGAACTTGGCAAGCAGACCGGCGAAATGGCAGCCAAAATTTTGAAGGGCGAAGCCAAACCGGCGGACATGGCGGTTGAAACCCAGAAACAGTTTAAAGTTACCATCAACAAGGCTGTTGCTGACCGCCTCGGCTATACCATTCCGGAAGAAGTTTTAAAAGAAGCGGAAGCAAAATAAAAGGTTCATTGCGGGCTTCCTGCGCGGGAGCCCGCTTTTACTGCTACTTTTGGAGGAGATTAGATGATAGACATTTTAATGCCGACAATAGCGCAGGGGCTGTTGTGGGCAATTATGGCGCTGGGCGTTTACATTACGTTCCGCGTGCTTGATATTGCTGATTTGACTGTTGAAGGCAGCTTTCCGTTAGGCGCTGCCGTGGCGGCGTCGATGCTTTCGGAGGGTTATTCCGTAGCTGTTGCTTTTATCTGCGCTGCCATTGCCGGTATGCTGGCGGGCGTCGCTACCGGCCTTTTGCACACTAAACTGAAAATACCGGCACTGCTGGCAGGCATTTTAACCATGATTGCGCTGTATTCCGTAAACCTGCGCGTTATGGGTAAAGCAAACCTGTCGCTGCTGCGCATTGATACAATTTTTACCGAAATGCAGGCATGGTTCAATCTGGACAATGTTTACACTGTGCTTTCCGTCGGCGCTATTGCCGCCCTTTTAAGCGGTTTGTTTATTTACTGGTTCTTCGGTACGGAAATCGGCGCCGCTATCCGCGCGACCGGTTTCAACCAGCAGATGATCCGCGCGCAGGGCGTTGACACCCGCGTGACGATTATTTTAGGCTTACTCATCAGCAACGCACTGGTTGCTTTAAGCGGCGCGCTGATTGCACAGAACAACGGCTTTGCCGATGTCGGCATGGGCACGGGCACTATCGTTATCGGCCTTGCTTCCGTAATTATCGGCGAGGTGCTGTTTTGCACGCGCAGCTTTAAAAACTGCATTGTCAGCGTAATACTTGGCAGTGTTGTTTACCGTATTGTAATTGCCGCGGTACTGCAAATGGGCATGCCGCCTAACGATTTGAAACTGTTTACGGCGCTTCTCGTAGCGTTTGCACTCTCGCTGCCGCTTGTTAAAGACAAAGTCGGCGCAAGAAAGGCGGTGAAATAATGCTGCACGTTGAACATATCCATAAAACCTTTTTTGCAGGTACTATAAACGAAAAAGTTGCTTTGCAGGATCTTTCGCTGCACCTTGCCCCCGGCGATTTTGTTACCGTTATCGGCGGCAACGGCGCGGGCAAATCCACCATGCTCAACTCCATTGCGGGTGTATACCCGGTGGACAGCGGCAAAATTGTCATCGACGGTGCGGATATTACCAAAACGCCGGAACACAAACGCGCCAAATACATCGGCAGGGTATTTCAGGACCCGATGATGGGCACCGCTGCCGGTATGATGATTGAAGAAAACCTGGCTATCGCCGCAAGGCGCGGCAAAACGCCGGGCTTAAAATGGAGCCTGAACGAAAAAGACCACGACTGGTTTGTGGAAATGCTGAAAGAGCTGGATTTGGGCTTGGAAAACCGCATGACCGCGCGCGTTGGTTTACTTAGCGGCGGGCAGAGGCAGGCTTTGACGCTTTTAATGGCTACCATTAAAAAACCGAAGCTTCTGCTTCTGGACGAACATACGGCGGCGCTCGACCCGAAAACCGCAGCCAAAGTTCTGGCGCTGACGGAACGCATTGTTGACCGCGACCAGCTGACGACGCTGATGATTACGCACAACATGCGCGACGCTTTGCGTTACGGCAACAGGCTGATTATGATGTATAACGGCCGTATTCTGGTTGACGTTGCGGGCGACGAAAAGAAAAACCTTACCACGCAGGATTTGCTGCAAATGTTTGAAAAGGCGGCCGGCAACACGCTGGACAGCGACCGCCTGCTTTTAAGCTGAGGAGAAACGTATGGCTGATTTAGAACGCCTGAAAGATATAAAATGTTTTTTGTTTGACATGGACGGCACCATCAATCTGGGCAACACGCTCATTCCCGGTATGGACGATTTTTTTAAAAAGCTGCGTTCCTACGGCAGGGATTTTTACCTGGTGACGAACAATTCGTCCAAGGGGCACAGCCACTATGTGGAAAAAATGCGCCGACTGGGCATTATTGTGGACCGCAAAAACGTGCTGATAAGCAGCGACGCCTTTGTGTATTATATGCAGCACCTTAAACCGGGCGCAAGCCTTTACGTGTTGGGCACGGATTTGTTGAAGGAAACGATTATCAAGGGCGGCTTTAAGCTGACGACGCTGCTGGAAGAAAAAACGGATTACGTCGTTGTCGGTTTTGATATGTCGCTGAACTATGACAAACTTGCCATTGCCTGCCGTTTGATTGACCGCGGCGTGCCCTATGTGGCGACACACCCCGATGTGCGCTGCCCGATTGAAGGCGGTGAATTTATACCGGACTGCGGCGCAATGCTGAAGCTGATTGAAACGGCGACCGGCAAAAAGCCGCTGGCAATTACCGGCAAGCCTTATCACTACATGGTTGACGTTGTTATGGAACGCACCGGTTACAAAAAAGATGAAATCGCCATGGTTGGCGACCGCTTGAGCACCGATATCGCCTTCGGGCTGAACAACGGCATCCTGTCCGTGCTGGTGCTGACCGGCGAAGCGACGCTGGAGGATATCGAAAAGGAAAACATCCATCCCGATATTATCCTGCCGCATGCAGCCGACATAGCAAAATATTTTTAAAAAATTACCCTGCTTTTACGGCAGGGTTTATTTTTTTGTGCAGGATTTTGTTGTATAATTAACGTAGGGTAGTTTTGCACTAGCCGAAGTTTTGTGAAAGGCAGTGATCTTATGGAATTCAAAAAAGTTACCTTTTTAAAAGTTTACACCGGAGAAGATTTGATTTTAGACGATAAGCCCTTTTATAAAGCGGTTATTGAAGAAGCCATGCGCCTGAAGCTGGCGGGCGGCACCGTGTCGCGCGGCATTGGCGGTTATGCCAGCACCAAACGCGGCATCGACCACAAAATCGGTTCGATTTTTACCGGCATGCCCAACATGCCCGTTGTTGTGGAAATAGTCGATACGCGCGAGAATATTGAAAAAATCCTGCCGTGGCTGGAAAAACACGCCACCAAAGCGCTGGTGCTGGTTGAAGAAAGCAACTGCCTGGTAACGGATTACATGCGCGCAGAAGAAGCTAAAAAAGCCAAAGAGGCTAAAAAATAAAAATATCCCCAAGGAGATACTTTATGAGAGAAAAATTTGATGTTGCCATTATCGGCGGCGGACCTGCCGCCGTTTTTGCTGCTTATGAGTTTTCGCTGAAATACCCCGAGCTGAAGGTGGTTATTTTGGAGGAAGGCCACCCGATTGACCAGCGCAAATGCCCGCTGGCGATGAAAAAAGTTGACCATTGCCTGCGCTGCGTGCCCTGCGATATTATGCGCGGCTTCGGCGGCGCTGGTGCGTTCTCGGACGGCAAGTACAATTTTACGACGGAGTTTGGCGGCTGGCTGAATGAATACCTGCCGCACAACGAGGTTATCGACCTCATCGACTACGTTGATGAGCTTAACTGCCGCCACGGTGCACCGGGCGAATATTTCAGCACCAAAAACTGCACTATCGGCGCGAAGGCGCTGGGCTATGACCTGCATCTGTTAAACGCCAAAGTGCGCCATCTTGGTACCGAAAACAACCTGATTATAATGGAAAACATCTATAAATATCTGCTGGAGCATGGCATTACCATTGAATGCAATAGCCATGTGGAAAGCATCATCCGCGAGGGCGACGGCTTTGTTTTGCCGGTACGCGGCAAGGGCGAAGTGGAGTGCAAATATTTAATTGCTGCGCCCGGGCGCGCCGGTGCGGAATGGTTTACCGAGCAATGCAAAACGCTGGGGCTGAATTTCATTAACAACCAGGTGGATATCGGCGTGCGCGTGGAAGTGCCCGCGCAGGTGTTTAAGCACATTACCGATGAAGTTTACGAGGCGAAGCTGGTTTACCGCACGCAGCGTTACAACGATTTGGTGCGCACCTTCTGCATGAACCCGAACGGTTACGTTGTTGCCGAAAACACCGACGGCATTGTAACGGTTAACGGCCACAGCTACCGCGACCCGAAGCTGCACAGCAACAACACCAACTTTGCGCTGCTTGTAAGCAACACCTTTACCGAACCGTTTACCGAGCCGCATCAGTACGGCAAGCGCATTGCTTCGTTCAGCAACATGCTGGGCGGGGGAGTGCTTCTGCAGCGCTTCGGCGATTTGATTAACGGCCGCCGTACTAACGAGCGCCGCCTGAAAAAGAGCTTTACCAAGCCGACGCTGAACGCAACGCCGGGCGATTTAAGCCTTGTTCTGCCCAAGCGCCAGCTTGACGATATTATTGAAATGATTTACGCGCTGGATAAAATTGCGCCGGGCATGGCCAATGCCGATACGCTTTTGTACGGCGTGGAAGTTAAGTTTTACAGTGCGCGCCTTGAGCTTGACGGTAAGCTGGAAACGAAGATTCCGAACCTGTTTGCCTGCGGCGACGGTGCGGGCATTACGCGCGGGCTTTCGCAGGCCAGCGCCAGCGGCGTGCATGTGGCAAGGCAGATTGGCGAGCGCGCTAAACTTGGCAAATAACAAAACGGGTGGGAAGGAATTATGGTAACACCGTTAATCAGCATGCTCGGGATTACGAAACGCTTCCCGGGCGTAATAGCCAACAATAAAATAAATTTGGAACTGTACCCCGGTGAAATACACGCCTTACTCGGCGAAAACGGCAGCGGCAAAAGTACGCTGATGAGTATTTTAACCGGCCTGTACCAGCCTACAGAAGGCAAAATCCTTGTCGAAGGTAAGGAAACGCAGTTTTCTTCACCGGCGGACGCGATTAAAAACGGCATCGGCATGGTGCACCAGCATTTTAAGCTGATTGAAAGCTTTACCGTGGCGGAAAACATTGCTTTAAGCGATACGCACGGCAGCTTTAAGCTGGACACGGCGCAGATTGAGGCAGACATTGCGGAGTTGAGCAGTTACTACGGGCTTAAAATTGATCCGCACGCCCATGTGTGGCAGCTTGGCGTGAGCGAAAAGCAGCGCGTGGAAATCCTGCGCATGCTGTACCACAAAAGCAAGGTGCTGATTCTGGACGAGCCGACCGCAGTTTTAACGCCGCAGGAAACGCGCGAGCTGTTTATTAACCTGCGCAAAATGGCGGATAACGGCTGCGCAGTAGTGTTTATTTCGCACAAGCTGAATGAGGTTGAAGAACTGGCGGACCGCATTACCGTACTGCGCAGTGGCGTGGTCAGCGGTCACATGACGAAAGAAGAAATCAACCGCGCGTCACTGATTAAAATGATGGTGGGGCGCGAGCTGAACACCAACTATGACCGCAAAGAGTCTCATACGGGCGACGTTGTGCTGAAGCTGGAAAAAATATCCGCCCTTGGCGATATGCATACGCTGGCTTTGGATAATGTCAGCTTTAAAATCCGCGCGGGTGAGATTTACGGCATTGCCGGCGTCAGCGGCAACGGTCAGCGCGAGCTGGCGGAGGTTATTGCCGGTATGCGCCTGGCGATGGGCGGCAAAATGTATTTTGGCGGCGATGATTTTACCAATAAAACGCCGCGCGAAAAAATTGAAGCGGGCATCAGCTATGTGCCGGAGGACCGGCTTGGCACGGGCCTTGCCCCCAATTTAAGCAGCGTGGACAATATAATTTTAAAGGAATACAACGGGCGCTTTGCCGAAGGCTGGCGCATTAAATGGCAGGCAGCAGTCAGCGCCGCAAAGCACACGGTGGAAGAATTTGACATCAAGCAGGGCAGCATTTACCAGCCCGTTAAAATGATGAGCGGCGGCAACATCCAGAAGCTGCTGCTGGGGCGTGAAATTGCCGCTAAGCCAAAACTGATGGTTGTGCTTTACCCCGTGCGCGGGCTGGATATCGGCGCGATTGAAGCCGTGCACAAGCTGCTTTTAAAATTAAAGGAACAGAACACGGCGATACTTCTGGTATCTGAAGAACTGGAAGAAATTGCCGCTTTGGCGGACCGCGTGGGCGTAATGTTTGCCGGTAAGCTGATGGGCGAATTTGCCGTGCAGGATATGGACATTGAAAAAATCGGCGCGTTGATGGCCGGCGTGACGGAAGACGGAGGTGAGGGCAAATGAAGGTAGTGCTTGAAAAACGCCTTGGCGAAAGCGTTAAAGCGCAGATTGGCCTGCCTGTGGCTTCGGCGCTGATGGCACTGGTGTTCTGCGGCGTGTTTTTTGCCCTTACCGGTAAGGACCCGCTGATGGTTTACGACAGCATGTTCAGCGGTGCGTTGGGCAACGATTACGGTTTGTCCGAAACCATCGTCAAAATGATTCCGCTGGCTCTGTGCGCTTTGGGCATTGCCGTTGCCTTCCGTATGCAGATCTGGAACATCGGCGCGGAAGGGCAGTTTTACATGGGCGCGTGCGCCGCAACCTGGGTGCCGCTTAACTTTCCGGATTTACCGGCGGTTATCATGCTGCCCGCGATGTTTTTACTGGGCGCGCTGGCAGGCGGCCTGTGGGGATTACTTGCCGGCTGGTTTAAAACGCGCTGGCTGGTAAACGAACTTATCAGCACTTTGATGATGAACTATATCGCCATCCTGTGGGTGGATTATTTGGTGTACGGCGACTGGCGCGACCCGAACGGGCTGAACTTCCCGCTGACGGCGGCGTTCCCCGATGCGGCAATGCTGCCGAGCTTCGGTGATTTGCGCGTGCACGCCGGTATTTTTGTAGTGCTTATTGCAGCGGCCGTGTTTACGGTGCTGTTCAAAAGCTCCAAATGGGGCTACGAAACCAAAGTCATCGGCTCTAACCCGGTGGCAGCGCGCTATGCGGGCATGAACATCCCGCGCAACGTGCTGCTTGCAATGTTCATCAGCGGCGCGGTCTGCGGCCTGGCAGGCATGGTTGAAGTCAGCGGCATTGTCGGCAAACTGCAGCACGGCATCAGCCCGGGCTACGGCTACACGGCCATCATCATTGCGTGGCTGGCGCGCTTAAACCCGCCCGCGATTATTCTGGTATCGTTTTTGTTTGCCGTTATCCACGTCGGCGGCTTCATGCTGCAAACCATGGGCATTTCCGCAGCGGCGGCAACAATGCTGCAGGGCGCGGTGCTGTTCTTCGTCGTCGGTACGGAAATTTTTACGGGCTACAAGCTGCGTATTGTGAAAGGTGGTGCGGACAATGAGTGAAGATTTTATCGTTTCCCTGCTCGCGGCCGCCATCACCATGGGTACGCCGTTGTTATACGCCGCGCTGGGCGAAGTTATCTGCGAGCGCAGCGGCATTATCAACCTTGGCGTTGAAGGCATGATGCTTATCGGCGCGTGCGTGGGCTTTATTGCGGGCAACAGCTTCGGCAGCCCGTGGGCAGGCGTTGCGGCGGCTATTGCTGCGGGTGCTTTGCTTGCGCTGATTCACGCCTTTTTAACGGTAACGCTGCGTGCCAATCAGGTTGTCAGCGGCCTTGCTGTAACATTGTTCGGCACGGGGCTTAGCGGCTATCTCGGTCAGGATTACGTCGGCCAGCCTGCGGGCGCGGTGTTCGGTAAAATTGCCCTGCCGGTTTTAAGCGATATTCCCGTTATCGGCAGCATCCTGTTTAAACAGGACGCTTTGGTTTACATAAGTTACTTTTTAGTGCCGCTGGCGGCGTGGTATTTTTATAAAACCCGCAGCGGACTGTTCCTGCGTGCGATGGGCGAGAACCCTGCCGCCGTCGACGCAGCGGGCATTAACGTGTTCCGCCTGCGCTATCTCTACATTATCGTTGGCGGCGCGCTGGCAGGCGTTGCCGGTGCGTACCTTTCGCTGGCGTATGCTCCCAGCTGGCTGGAGAACATGACGGCAGGGCGCGGCTGGATTGCCGTTGCGCTTGTTATCTTCGCCCTGTGGGACCCGTGGCGTGCCATGGCAGGCTCGTACCTGTTCGGCGGCATCGACGCGCTGGGCTTTAACTTGCAGGTGCTGGGGCTGCCGGTGTCGGGCTTCATACTCAACATGCTGCCCTACATCTTTACGGTGCTGGTCCTGGTGCTGGTGTTAAAACGCCGCGGCGGGCGCAGCGCAGCGCCTCAGGCTTTGGGCCTGCCTTATGACCGTGAGGAACGCTGACGTAAAAATATCTGCCAAGGCAGGATTTTTATAAAAAAAGTAGAACTTTTTAGAACATAGAAGATATGGAAAGCCATATCGGGAGGTGTTTAGTATGTTTAAAAAAATTCTGGTGCCGGTCGACGGTTCTGAAACCTCGTGGCGCGCACTTAATAACGCTTTGGAAATTGGCAGAAAGTTTGAAAGTGAAGTTGTTGTAGTAAACGTAATCCAGCCGTATAACAACGCAGCCCTTCTGGCAGTGCCGCTGGACCACAGCACTATCAGCCGCGGCAACAGCGAACTGGAACGCATCGGCGACAAGGTGCTGGCTTATGCTAAAGACATCGTTGGCGACTATCCGCACGAAGTAAGCTACGATATGGAAGTAGGCCATCCTTCGGAACGCATTATCGCGCTGGCTAAAAAAGTGCAGGCCGACGCTATCGTTATCGGCTCGCGCGGTTTGTCCGGCATTGCGGAATTCTTCCTCGGCAGCGTCAGCAGCAAGGTTTCCCAGTATGCAACGGTGCCGGTACTGATTGTAAAATAACGTGATACTATGCTGAAAAAATTATTGGTTGCTATCGACGGTACGGAATATTCGTGGCGCGCGTTGGAATATGCCATGGCGCTTGCCAAAATGAACGACGCCGAAATGGTGGTGCTTACCGTAGCGAAGGAAGGGCTTACGCATACGCCGCAGCTTCCGCTGGAAAGCGAACTGGCGGGCAACGTAAACGAACCTGCCATGCAGGTGGGCAACGACGTTCTGGGCGCGGCCAAGCATTTAATCGACCAGCAGCAGATACCCTGCTCGTATACGCTGGTTATCGGCAGCCGCCCTGCGCCGGAAATTATAAAATGCTGCCTTAAGGAGCACTGCGACACCATCGTCCTCGGTACACGCGGATTTGGCGCGATTGAAGGGCTGTTTAAAAACAGCGTCAGCCAGGCTGTCATTGAAAACGCCTCCGTGCCTGTAATTGTAATTAAATAAAAAACAAAAACGTCTGTGGATTTACCGCAGGCGTTTTTTTATTGTATATAGAAAACCCCGCGTTAGACGCGGGGTTCCGGAAAGCTTAAGCGATAAAGAAAAGGTAATAAAAATTCCTCC
>CALXRU010000009.1 GCA_944390935.1 Acidaminococcaceae bacterium | reverse complement strand
ATTTTTATTACCATTTCTTTATCGCTTAAGCTTTCCGGAACCCCGCGTCTAACGCGGGGTTTTCTACATACAAAAAAACACCTGCTTTACGGCAGGTGTTTTTGTTTTATCTTACATTTCTTTTATAAACTTGCAGAATTTATCAACGGCTTCCTGCGAGGTGGACCAGCTGGTGCAGATACGTACGGCAACTTTGTTGTCCGGCAGGTTTTCCCACAGGGCGACGGTGAAATGCTTGCAGATTTCTTCGTAAACTTCCCTCGGCACGATGACAAACTGCTGGTTGGTGGGGGAATCTACCAGAAATTCAAAGCCTTTTTGCTGTAACGTGGCTTTAATCTGCATGGCGGTGTCGATGCCCTGTTGGCAGACTTTGTAATACAGCCCGTTGGTGAACATGGCTTCAAACTGGATGCCGAGCAGCCTGCCTTTGGCAAGGATGGAGCCGCACTGCTTTGCCAGCGGGATGAAGTCCTCTTTAATGGCAGGGTTCAAAATAACGGCAGCTTCGCCAAACAGCAGCCCGCATTTGGTGCCGCCGATGTAGAACACGTCGCACAAATTGGCAAGGTCAGCCATGGTAAAATCGCAGGCGGGGCTGGTTAAGCCGTAGCCTAAACGCGCGCCGTCGATGTACAGGTACAAACCGTACTGCTTGCAGACGGCGTATAAATCTTCAAGCTCCTTTTTGCTGTACAGCGTGCCGATTTCCGTCGGCTGCGAGATGTATACCATTTTAGGCATTACAATGTGTTCGCGGCTGGGGTCGTGCAGGTATTTTTCCTGCTCTGCCGCAATCTGCGCCGCGGTAAGTTTGCCGTCAGTATCCGGCAGGGCAATTACCTTATGCCCGCCGCGTTCAATCGCGCCTGCTTCGTGCGTGTTGATGTGGCTGCGCACGGTGCCGTACACGCCGTGGAAGGGGCGCAGCGCCGCTGCGATAATGGTCAGGTTGGTCTGCGTGCCCGCCATTAAAAAGTAAACGTCGGCGTCGGGGCGGCCGCATTCCTTCTGAATCAGCGCCTTCGCTGCCTCGCAGTAAACGTCTTCGCCATAGCCCGGCGTTTCTTCAAGGTTCGTGGCGCTCAAGGCCTCTAAAATTTCCGGTGTGCAGCCGGTGGTGTAGTCGCTGGTAAAATAATGCATGTCTAAACCTTCTTTCGTTAATTGCCGCGCCTGCTGCGGATAACTTCAAAAATAATCGGCGTCAGCGAAAAGAGCACGATGCCCATGGTAACGTACGAAAAATTTTGTTTGATGAACGGAATGTTGCCGAAAAAGTAGCCGCCCCCGAGGAATATAAATACCCAGGTGCAGGCGCCGGTAACATTATAGGTGGCAAAGGTGCGGTAATGCATGCTGCCGATGCCGGCCACAAACGGCGCGAAGGTGCGCACAATCGGGGCAAAGCGCGCTAAAAAGATGGCTTTGTGCCCGTGTTTGGCGTAAAAATCTTCGGCTTTTTTTACGTATTCAGGCTTGATAAAACGCGAGTGCGCCTCAAGCATCTTATGCCCAAAGTGTTTGCCAATCTCATAGTTGCAGGCATCGCCGGTAACGGCAGCCACTAAAAAGATAACCGTTAAAAGCGGCAGGCTCAAGCCATCGGCGGTAGCCGCCAGAGCGCCGCAGGCAAACAAAAGCGAATCGCCCGGCAGAAACGGCGTTACAACAAGCCCCGTTTCGCAAAAGACGATGATGAACAAAAAGGCGTAAATCCAGTGCCCGTAGGCTTCCATAACCACAGGCAGGTAACGGTCAAAGTGTAAAATAAAATCGGCAATATGGGAATAATAAGCTTCCATCGGCTCCTCCTTATACAAAAACTAACAATATTTTACCACAAAGGCGCGCAAAAGAATAGAAAAAATAATTTTGTAAGCACTAACTAACTTTGGGCTGTATTAGCGCCCGTTATGTGTTATAATATCAGTGTTAAATTAAATCAGCGTTAAAGGGAGATTTATATGGATATTAAACTGATACAGGAAAAAATTGCCGAATACAAAGCCAAAGGCTGCGAAGTGCCCGAGCCGGAAATGATTAAAACGCCGGAGCAGATTGAGGGCATCCGCGCGGCGGCGAAGATTAACAACGCCTGCCTTGATTTGATTGCCGAAAAAATTAAAACCGGCATGACGACGGAGGAAATTGACGCGCTGGCTTACGATTTTATTACCAAAAACGGCGGCATCCCCGCGTGCCTTGGTTTTTACGGCTTCCCCAAAAGCATCTGCACTTCCGTTAACGACCAGGTTTGCCACGGCATTCCGGATAAGACGGTGCTGAAAAGCGGCGACATTATCAATGTGGACGTTACGACGATTTACAACGGCTTTTACGCCGATGCTTCGCGTATGTTTATGATTGGCAAGGTCAGCAAGCCCAATCAGGATTTGGTGGCGATTACCAAAGAATGTATGCGCCGCGGCGTTGAAGCCTGCAAGCCGTGGGCTTTTATCGGCGATATCGGCGCTGCCATTGCCCCGTTTGCGCGCAAGCATGGTTACAGCGTGGTGACGGAGTTTGGCGGGCACGGCGTCGGCGTGGATTTCCACGAAGAACCTTTTGTTTGCCACGACAGCAAAAAGAACACCGGCATGCTGATGGTGCCGGGCATGGTATTTACGGTTGAGCCGATGATTAACGCCGGCCGCCGCAATGTGTTTATCGATTCTACCAATGACTGGACGGTTTATACGCAGGACGGCAGCATGTCCGCCCAGTGGGAAAACACGGTGCTTATTACCGACACCGGCGTGGAAGTATTGGCGTGGTAAAAATAATTTAAAACTATACAGAAGAAAGGAACTCCATGGCGGAATTGACTCCGCTATGGAGTTTTTTGTTTCTATAAGTTTTCTATTTTAATGAAATCATGTGAAATCGTTTTTGTAGAAAATTATCAATTGCTTGTTCATCTCCTTCTGCTTTATGTTTAAGTAGTTCGCAGAAATCGCTATCAACCATGGGTATTATTAAACCACGGGAATCTTTATAAGTATCACTGCACCTATCAATCAGTTTATGCATATCATCAACATTTCTACAGGAAATTATTCCCATTTGTCCACGATTAGGGCTAAAGCGGCCAGCAATTTGATCAATTTCAGGATTAGCAACATCGCTAGAATAGTTTTTACATTCAACCATAATAAAACGAGAAGGAATGTTATGTGTAGTGCATAAGCGGAAGAAAAAACCAGATTCTGCACAATTATCAAAGACGATGTCTATTCGCTTTCTACCTTCGTGGATCTCATGTTCAATTACTGGATTACACAGATAAGGGTAAAACAGCAATTCTAAAATACCAACGATTATATGATGATATTTTGTTGCATTTTTAGAACCCTGCGGTATCTTTTTTAATTGGTCAATCAAAAAAGAACAAATTGTGTTAATTGATTCATTAGATATTTCTTTATTTGATACTGGGTATATTTTTAATTGGGTTTGTTTGCGAAAGTCTTTAAATACATTAGGATATTTTGCAGTAAAATCGGATAACCATTTTTTGTCGAGAGTATTCTTAATTTTTAGCTGCTCTAATATGGATCTTTTAGTTACATATGGAGTCCTGTTTTTATTTTTACGCCTTTGAACCAAAGGCCCATTAAGACGCAGTTCTTCATTCTGAAGAAAATTAAGTACGAAATGTTGCATATATTTTTGAGGAGTATACTCAGTAGAAAAGGACACTAATCGTTTTGGAACTAAAATAATTTTTCTTTCATTAACGATAAGCATTTCAGTATAGTTATTTTCCCATGCATTAGAAAAACGATCCCAGTAAAAACCTGAAGGAACACTTGGTGTAAGTTTAATTCCCCAGAGTGTGCATTGAGCATGAGTATAATCGATTAGTTGTTTTTTAATAATATTTGCTGTCATATCAGACATTTTATCTTTGTCGACATTATCAACAAAAATACGAAAGTCTTCAATATCCTCCATAATGCCAGTTTGCAATGCAGGACTTTCTTTTAAGCTCTTAAAAATTTTAGATGCATCAGATGGCCCCATACCCTTGCCTTGAGGTTTTGTCTGTGAAAAACCAAGGCAAATTTCATTCGATTCACATAAATGGCTGAATAATTCTTCGGCATAAGTTATTCTATTCTCTCGCAAGGCAGTAAGTAGACAATTAAAATACGATTTTAGCGATAGATGTGCTTCGTATGCTAGTGGAAAATTGTTTTTAGCTATAAAATATGGATCTAAAAAGAGCGGTGTATCAACATCAATGTCAACATCAACAAAGTCTAATTCGTGTTGAGTTTTTTTGAGTCCAAACAATTCACTGATTTTCATATGAATCTCCTCTTATTTTAGTTTGTGACTATCACAGTAAAAATATTCTCAAATAAATAGTTGCTTATAAACCGTTGTTTTATAAGCAACGTGCTCATATAATGCTTTTGGAGGTGGTATAAATGATTACTATTGACTTTGGAAACAGGATACGTGAGTTACGTACAAAAACTGGATTAAGCCAAGAAAAATTTGCATTAAAAATCGGCATGGATAGAACATATTATGCGTCTGTTGAATCTGGAAAGCGTAATATTGCGTTGATAAATATTCAAAAAATAGCAAATGGGCTAGGTCTCTCCATAAGCGAATTATTTTATGGACTATAATTATGCAATATCAATAAAAGGAGAAACATTATGGCACTGAAACCAAAGGACCAACGTCATAAAGAGCAAATTAAAGCTGGTACTGTGGGACGAAGACGAGGACATAAATTTGAATCTATGTTGGCAATGGCTATCAATTCTATGGAATCAAAACATTTTATTCCTGTTGTTAATAAAATTCATATTTATAACGGAAACCCAGCTATTGAATTATTACAATATATTTCAAATGATAAAGGCGTAGAGATAATAGATGCGCAGGCATCGTGGCTTGGTGGACTTGCTACATCAGGATTGGGCGACATTATTTTAGATAAATACGGGAATTCCATTACTAAAAGTAAGTCAGATGTTTTGATTAAATTGATAACTAATAAAGGCATTGAAACTGTAGGTATTTCTGTAAAAACTTGTAACAAGAAAACGCCAACTAATGATCAAATGTATTTTACAACTGCACGAGCATTTTGCCTATTATTAAGGTCTAACGGAATTATTGTTAGCAATGAGGCAGAGAACGGTTTATCTATGTTCTGCGGAGATGTTGGTTATAGACCAATTGATTTGTTAACTAAAGAAGAATTAAAATACCGTATTTCTGATCCTAATCGGTACTATTGGGAAGAAATAAGTAAACAAGCGCAGGATGATTGGAAACAGATTTTTGAAGAGTATCAGGACCATATTTCTATGCTTCTTTTTCAAAAGGCCTATAAAGATGATCCTTATCCTCCAGAGTATCTGTTACATCAGACTGTGCAGTATTTAAATTTTGACAATTGTGAAACGGCTATTTTTTCTATGAAAGAAATTGTTAATTGTTCCCATGCTTATAGTGGATATGTGTTGTCTAAATACAAAGTTAGAAAAGGAACATATAGAACTGATATTGAACATCTTGCACCTAGATTTGGCTTTATACAATTTCAACGTGGTGGACAGAGGCAGCATCCAACTCAATTGCAGTTCAATCTAAAAGCAGGTTATTTCCGACATGTTTAATCATTAAATACTTGTTTAAAAATAGATTTTGCTATTGCTGCTGCTAAAATTGGTGGAACAGCGTTCCCAATTGCTTTTCTTATATCTCCCCATTTACCGGAAAAAACAAATTCGTCAGGAAAAGATTGGACTCGAGCTGCTTCTCGAATAGTCAATGATCTTGTTGACACTGGATGTACATTTCTGCAACCAGATATCATACTGAAATTTGTTGATATCGTAGAACAAGGTTCATCCCATTTTATTCTTTTATATGTGGTATTAAAGCCACTTGGTGGACGCATAGCAGGATCTTTATTTTCGTGAGCACTACAACCTTCAGGTACATTCTTTAACCATGTTATTACATGTTCAGGGTGAACAATACTCCAATGTAGCGGATCTGAGGAAATTTCGCCAGATTCTAATGGCTGTAAATCGCTTGTTGCATCTCGAAAAGTTAGTCTTTTCTTTGGCGAAAATAGAATATTTGTTTGATTCTCGTTAGTATATGTGCCTATAGGAAATATAAATTCTTTTTTTATGTCCTTGCGTATACCGATAAGAATAATTCGTTCTCTTGACTGAGGAACACCATAATCACAAGCGTTTGTTTCTTGCCAGATTACGTGATATCCAGTTTTGGAGAACGATTCAAGGATACAATCAATAAATAAACGACCATCAGTATTTTTCATAGAAGTTAATAGACGTACGTTTTCCATGACAAATACCTTTGGTTGCAAAACGGAAACGATATGCACATAGTATTTGTACAATTGATTTCGGATATCTTTTGGATCCCGCTTTCCAGCTAAACTGAAGCCTTGACAAGGTGGACCACCCACAAGGATATCGATATTTCCATATTCGGAAATCCATTTATGTATATCATCATCAGATATATCGGAAATATCCGTTCCAAGCAATTGGCTTTCCGGAAAATTATCACTATATATTTTGTTTGCTGATTGTTCTATTTCAATATGGCCAACAAAATTAAATCCTTCTGAAGCAAAACCTAATGATAAACCACCACAGCCTGAAAATAATGCGATTGCTTTAGGTGCATTATTTTTTTTGGGGCTTAGTGCTCTACGATAAAGTTCAGATAGTTTTTTAGAATATGGTGTATCTTTTGATTTGCGTAGAGAAAGACGTTTTTTGTAATCTGCAGCATTTTTTATAGGAGGTGGTAAGTTCCGATTTTTCATTTTGGAATGCCTGATTCTTTTTTTTCGTATATCAAATACACCTTCATCAATATCTTTGATGATAGAAGACAATACATCATTTAAATGAAAAAGTTCATAATTAGAAGGAGTATTTTTTTCAAGTTCCCACGCTGAAATCGCAGCTTTACTATAACCAGAAGCTTCGGCAAGTTTTGTTTGGCTAATGTTGTACTTTTTTCTTTTTTTCTTGAGTTCTGCGTATACCATATGAATTCTTTCTTTCCTGTTTTTTTTGTTAACAAGAAACATTATTATTTTTTCATGATTTGCGTCATAAGTAATTATTTGGTTTCGTCTTTTGTATTTTTAATGGTAAGCGAAGCTTCGGCCTTGATGGAAATGCCGTTTTCGTTTTCTGTTTTATCCGCAGCTTCCTGCGCTGCTTTTTCCGCTTCCTGCTGCTCTTTGATTTTCATCTTTTCATCGTAGCGGTCGTATTCATCCCAATCGGGGTGTGCTTCGGCAATCTGGCGGTCCAGTTCCTCATCGGCGCGTTTGGCAGCTTCGGCAGCTTCCTTGCGGGCTTTGGCTTCTGCTTTCTGCTCTGCTTTGGTTTTCTTCTTTTCTTTTTCCGGTTCGGCTAAAAGGTCTTCGCCGTATTTATTGGGGCCTCTGGTGCCGCGGAAGAAGATTAAAAAGATGTTGAACATCTGGGCGATGTAGAACAAAATGCTTGCCGCCAGGTCAATGGCGCTGTTGCCGGTGTTGACGTTGCTTAACATCGCGCCGGTGCCTACCAGCATCCACCAGCCGCTCAAATTCATATCGTGCAGGCGGCGCACACCCAGCGAAACGCTGGCGATAATCAGCGGAATGTAATAAACCCAGAAGGTCAGCGTTTTGCGCACGTTTTCGGCAAAATGCGCCGGGTCTTGCTTAAGGTGCGGTTCGGCGTTGATAACGATTAAAACAAAAAATATACTGATCGCGCCCAGCATCATCAGGCGCATTAAAAAGGGCTTGCGGTTCAGGCGTCCGCTGAAACAAAAATAGCTTTGCTTAAATTCCTTGACTGTCATTAAAAAACCTCCGGTCAGAATGTCATATAAAATTTATTATTCGCCGCAAGCGGTGTTATTCCTGCCTGCGGCTGCGCTTTTGCTGCCAAAAAGTGTGGAATTTGTCCGCCAGTTCCTGCTTGGTGCATTTGGCGGGCCAAAGCTCCTGCGGCGCGGTGCGCATGGCTGCCGCCAGATGGTCGTACGCTTCGGGGTTAAACTTCTGCAAGGCGGCGATAAGTTCCTTTGCTTCCTGCCTTTTGGTATGCCCGTCGTAGGGGCAGGGGTTTTTCAGCGGCGTTAAGCCGAGCTGCTGCACCATGCTGATGATTTCCGCCTCTCGGTAATACAAAAGCGGGCGTATCAGCGTCAGCCCCGTGCGGCTCAGCGGCGTTACCGGCAAAAAGGTTTTCAGTTGCCCGCTGGCAGCAAGGTTTAAAAAGAAGGTTTCCACAGCGTCGTCGTGGTGGTGCGCCCAGGCTACCTTGTTAAAGCCAAGCTCCAGCGCCGTGCGGTTGGTGGCGGCGCGGCGGAAGTAGGCACAGGTAAAACACGGCGTATTGGTGCGCCTGTTCCACGCTTCGGTAACGTCAACCTTGCTGCTGTAATGCTTAAGCCCGTACTGCGCGCAGAAGCTTTCCAGCTCCGCTTTGGGAAAGTCCGGGCTGAACATCGTATCGACGGTGTAGCACGCAAGTTCAAACTTAAACGGCGCGTACTGCTGCAATTCTGCCAGCGCAGCGGTTAAAAACATGCTGTCCTTGCCGCCGCTCAGGCCGATTAGCACGCGGTCGCCGTCCTTTAACATATCAAATTCAATTACGCAGCGCCACAGCTTGCCAAGCAAATCTGCGGGCACAAAAGGTTTGCGGCTCATGGCATCTCCTTAAAAAATCATGCTGCTATTATACCATAACGCGCATAAAAAAGCACCTGCCGTTTCAGCAGGTGCTTTGTGTTTTGTTTCAGCCCAGGGTTTCGCTTACTTTTACCAGCTCGTCGCGGATTTTAATATGCTGCGGGCAGGCTGCTTCGCACGCGCCGCACTTAATGCACTCGGCGGCTTTTTTCAGTCCGTGGCCTTTAACCAGCCAGTTTTCCTGATGCTTCGCCGCGCCCAAATCCTTATACAGCGTGTAATAGTTCATCGCTGTAAAGCTGCCGCTGATGCCGATATGCATCGGGCAGACCTTGGCGCAGTAATTGCAGGTGGTGCAGGGGATGAGCGGGATGCGTGCCAGTTCTTCCTGCGCCTGTTTCAGCGTCGCTTCTTCGGCAGCGCTTAAACCGTTAAAGCCCTTCATGTAGCTCAGGTTGTCCTGCATCTGTTCAAGATTGCTCATGCCGCTTAAAACGGTAATAATACCTTCAAGGTGTGCGGCAAAGCGGATAGCCCAGCTTGCCACGGACATTTCCGGTTCGGCGTCCTTCAAAATTTTCTGCACGCTTTCCGGCGGGTTGGCCAGCATGCCGCCCTTAACCGGTTCCATAATGATGACGGGCTTATTGTGCTTGCGCGCAACTTCGTAGCAGCGGCGCGATTGCACTGCCGGGTAATCCCAGTCGGCGTAGTTAATTTGCAGCTGCACAAATTCCATTTCCGGGTGCGCCGTTAAAATCGCGTCCAGCTCCTCCGGCGTGGAATGGAACGAAAAACCGACGTGTTTAATCAGCCCTGCGGCTTTCTTTTCCTGCACAAAGCTCCACATGTCAAAATCGTCAAAATATTTGGTGCGGCTTTCGCCGAGGTTATGCAAAAGGTAAAAATCAAAATAGCCTGCGCCGGTCTGTTTCAGGCTTGTTTCAAACTGGCTGACTGCTTCTTCGCGCGTTTTGCAGTTAATCCACGCGGCGTTTTTGGTTGCCAGCTGAAACTTGTCACGCGGGTAACGCTCAACCAGCGCCTGACGGATTGCATCCTCGCTGCCGGGGTAAGCCCATGCCGTATCAAAATAGGTAAAGCCTGCTTCTAAAAACATATCAACCATTTGTTTGGTCTCGTCAATGTCAATCGCGCCGTCCTTCTGCGGCAGGCGCATCAGCCCAAAGCCCAGCTTTTTAATGTCTTCGCCAAGATATGCCATAATATCCCTTCTTTCATTAAACTGCTTAATTTAATTATAAACTGCTTTTAAAAGGCTGTAAATTTGGAAGCTGCTCCAACTTAAATCGCCTTCAGGGCTTTTAAGCAATCCAGCGTAAGGCTTTCGCGCAGCGGCAAATCTTTGGCGTCCTGTAAATCCATATTCAGCGCAAAAACGTAGGTGTTGCCTTTGGCTTCCACCCAGCCGACAAACCAGCCCACGGGCGTATCAATATTTTCCGTAGCCCAGCCGGTTTTGCCGTGCAGCGTGTAGTTTTTGTTCTGCTCTAAAACGGTAATGGCTGCTACCTGCGCTTGCGCGGATTTATCATAGGGCAGTTTCTGCTGCGCCAGATAAGTTAACAGCTGTACCTGTTCCAGCGCGCTGATTTTTAGCGGGCCTTGCAGCCAGAAGCTGTCAAGATGTTCGCCGATTTCCATATTGCCGTACTGCAAAAGGTTCAGGTTGGCCTGCATGGCGGGGCGGCCGATGCGGCGGGCAAGTTCCTTATACGCAGGCACCTGCGAGCGCTTGATGGCTAAACGCAGGTTGGCATCGTTCTGCCAGCTTTCAAGGTAGACAGGTTCGCCCGTGTATTTGTAAAAATATTCGTCCACATTTTTAACGGCGTGTACGTTTAAACCAATGAGCGAGTTGAAAATTTTAAAGGTGCTGGCGGGGTAAAAACGCTGCGCCGCACGTTCCGCGTTGTGGATATAGCAGGCGTTGGCGTCAGCATCATACACAACAAGCGTGCCGTTAATATTGCCGCGTTCAAAAATTTCATCAACGGCGGCGGAATATTTTACTTCCGGCACGGCTTCCTCCGCGTAAGCGGCAAACGGCAGGCACACAAGGGTAATTAACAGGGCTATGGTTTGCAGTAATTTTTTCATAAAGTTCCTCCTCATGCAAAAAGCGCCCTTGCGGACGCTTCAGCGTTATAATTTTTATTTCCAGCCGATGGTAACGGCTCCTTTAAAGTGGCCGTCGATAAATTTCTGCACATCGTCGGACTGGTAGATTTTTTGCAGCTGTTTGATGCGCGGGTCATCGGCGTGCTCTTTTTTGGTAACAAAAATGTTGATGTACGGGGAAGCCGCGCCTTCAACCATCAGGCTGTCCTTAACGGGGTTCAGCCCTGCGGGCAGCGCGTAGTTGGCGTTGATAACGGCTACGGTTACATCCGGCAGGCTGCGGGGAATGGTGGCAGCGTCCAGCTCAAGGAATTTGTAGCCGTGCGGGTTGCCGGTAATATCTGCCACAGAAGTGGTAACGTCGGTAATGTCCTTAACTTCAATCAGTTTCTGTTCGGCCAGCAGCAAAAGCGCTCTGCCGCCGTTGGAGGGGTCGTTCGGGATGCCGATGGTAGCACCGTCGGGGATGGCCTCGCCTTTTTTGATTTTATCGCTGTAAACAGCCATCGGGAAGTTTACGGTTTTAAAAACTTCGACCAAATCAAATTTGGGTTCTTTCTCTAAAGTAGCGTCAAGATAGGGTTTGTGCTGCATACAGTTGGCAAAAATTTCGCCCTGGTACAGCGCAATGTTGGGGGTTACAAAATCGTTGAACTCAACAACTTCAACGTTCAGCCCTTCTTTGGCTGCAAGGCGCTTAACCTCGTCCATAATTTCGGCATGCGGGCCTGCGGTTACGCCAACCCTTACCGGTTCACCGGCAGCGGGTGCCTGTTTTTCATCGCCGCCGCAGCCAAAAACGCCCAGCGCTAAAGTGCCGATGGCAAGAGCCGCTAAAATTCTTTTTAATCTGGTCATAGTTTTTACCTCCTCATTAAAACAACAAATTATAATTTATTTTTGTTCAGCTTTTTGCTGAGCGTATCGCCAAGGTACTGAATAATCTGCACCATGGCAATCAAAATAACAACGGTAACAATCATAACATCCGGCTGGAAGCGCTGATAACCGTAGCGGATGGCTAAGTCGCCCAGGCCGCCGCCGCCTAAAACGCCCGCCATGGCGGAATAACCGATAAGCGCGATAACCGCCAGCGTAATGCCCAGCACGATGGAGTGCAGTGCTTCCGGCAGCAGCACTTTGTAAATGATTTGCAGCGGGCTTGCACCCATGCTCTGCGCCGCTTCGATAACGCCGTGGTCAATTTCCAGCAGCGAAGACTCAATAACGCGGGCAATGAACGGCGCTGCGGAAATCGTCAGCGGTACAATTGCCGCCGTAGTGCCGATGGAAGAACCAACAAGCATGCGCGTCAGCGGGATAATGGCTACCATTAAAATAATAAACGGGGTGGAACGGGTGGCGTTGACGATAACGCCCAGCACGGAATTAACGGCTGCGTTCGGCAGAATGTGGTTGGCGCGCGTAACCGTTAAAATAATCCCCAGCGGGATGCCGATAAGGCTGGCCAGCAGCGTGGAGGCTACAACCATATAGCTTGTTTCCCAAAAGGATTTTATTAAAAGTTCAATCATTTCATTTGACATAACCAAGCACCTCCACTTGCAGGTTCTGCGCACGCAGATATGCTTCCGCGTTTTCCAGCGCGTCTTTGCTGCCTTCTATAACGATTAACAGATTGCCGTAAATGCGGTCCTTCAACTGGTCCAGATTGCCGGACAGAATGTTGGCATCGACGCCACACTCGCGGATCATGCCGGATACAACCGGTTTATCGGCGTTGCCGCCGAAGAAGGACAGGCGCACCACCATGCTGCTGCCTTCAAAATATTTATCCTGCACGGGCGTATCCTTAAAGGCTTCCGGCAGCTCCAGCTTGTTGACGCTTTTTACAAAGTCCTTCGTTGTGGGGCTCTGCGGGTTGGTGAACACTTCAACCATGTTGCCTTCTTCAATAATGCTGCCTTCTTCAATAACGGCCACGCGGTCGCAGATTTCCTTAACAACTTCCATCTGGTGCGTAATCATTACTATGGTAAGGTTTAAACGCTGGTTGATGTCGCGCAGCAGGTTCAAAATGGATTTGGTGGTCTGCGGGTCCAGCGCGCTGGTGGCTTCGTCGCACAGCAGCACCTTCGGGTTGCTGGCAAGCGCGCGGGCGATGCCGACACGCTGCTTCTGACCGCCGGAAAGCTGGCTGGGATAATGGTCGGCGCGTTCACGCAGCTGCACCAAGTCTAAAAGCGGCTCTACGCGTTTTTTGATTTCGTCTTTGGATAAGCCCTGAATTTCCAGCGGGAAGGCGATATTGTCATAAACGGTGCGGCTGGCCAGCAGATTAAAATGCTGGAAAATCATGCCGATGTTCTGGCGTGCCTTGCGCAGCTGGGTTTCCGTCATGGCGGTCAGCTCCTCGCCGTCAACAAAAACCTGTCCGGCGGTGGGCTGCTCCAGCATGTTGATACAGCGGATTAAGGTCGATTTACCGGCGCCGGAAAGGCCGATGATGCCGAAAATTTCGCCCTGCTCAATCGTCAGGCTCGTCCGCTTTAAGGCGTGGATATCGCCCGAGGCGGTGTGGTAAGTTTTTTCTACATTGCGTAATTCAATCATACAGGTTCCTCTTTCTTTGCTTCGTATACTAAAAAACCCTTCACGTACAGGTGAAGGGTACAAGTTTTAAACTGCATCTTTCATCTGCCGGATGTTTCCGTTGGATTTGGCACCGTTTCGCTGTGGATGGTTGCCGTAGCGTCATAGGGCCAGTCCCTCGGCTACTCTTGATGAATGTTTGTATGAAGTTGATGTATCAATCATACACGTTGTTTACAAATATGTCAATAAAATTTTTGCAAAAAAGCGTTAAAATTACTTGACTTTTTGTTGAATAAAGTATTAAAGTTAAAAAGGACGATTGTATCCAAATTAAAATTACAACGGATGTTTTATAAGGAGGACAGCCATGCCGGCAAAGACAAGGGACAGACTTACCACGCAGCTGTTTAGGGCTGTTTTAAGTTTAAAGGACGAACAGCAGTGTTCTGATTTTTTTGAAGATATCTGTACAATTACCGAACTGAAAGCGATGGCGCAGCGCCTTGAAGTGGCGCGCCTTTTGGACGAGGGCGAAATCTACGAGGAGATTGTGGAAAAAACCGGCGCCAGCACGGCGACGATATCGCGCGTAAAGCGCTGCCTTGTTTACGGTGCCGACGGTTACAACTCCGTAATGCCCGTTTTAAGAGAAGGCAGCAAAGGCAAATAAGCGCATTTGTGCTTGTTAGCAGCTTTTAAATTATGGTATAATAATAAGACTAAATAAATTATTACGGCAGCCATGTCTGCCTGCAAAAAGGAAGTGCTGAACGTGGATAAACCAGTATATGTCATCGGCCACCGCAACCCGGATACGGACTCTGTCTGCTCCGCCATTGCCTATGCGTGGCTTAAAAGGCAGCTTGGCGTTAACGCCGTAGCGGCGCGCGCAGGTGCGCTGAACCCTGAAACCCAGTATGTATTGAACTATTTTGGCGTGGAAGAACCCGTGCTTTTGGAGGATATGTACCCCCGCCTGAAAGATGTTGAACTGATTGCCGTGCCCATGCTGAACGCCGAAACCAAACTGCGCGAGGTAAGCCATCTGTTTACCGATTACGGTGTGCGCTGCATGCCGGTCGGCACGCCGGATAATATTGAAGGCGTTGTTACCGTAACCGACCTTGCCAAATGCTTCTATAAAGAACTGTGCGCGCAGGAAAACGAAACCGGCGCCGTTGATTACAGCCAGCTTCTGGACGCACCGGTAAAAGACATTATGAGCACCAGCGTTGTTGCCTTTAACAACAACGAACTGCTGGACGACGTTAAAAACGCCATGCTCGATACCAACTTCCGCTCCTACCCGGTAGTGGAAGGCGGCCGCTACATCGGCATGATTGACAAGGTACGCCTGCTGAAACCTGCCAAAACCCAGCTCATCCTTGTTGACCACAACGAGCGCACCCAGGCCGTTGAAGGCAGCGAAGAAGCTGAAATTATCGAGATTATCGACCATCACCGCCTTGGCGGCATGAGCACCGCTGCGCCTATCTACATCCGCGAGGAACCCGTAGGCTGCACGGCGACGATTATTACCAACATGGCAGAACTGCACAACGTACAGCTGCCGCGCGAGATTGCAGGGCTTCTGCTTTCCGCGATTATCAGCGATACGCTGTATTTCCGCAGCCCGACCACCACACAGATGGATAAGGACGCCGCTGCCAAACTGCAAAAAATGGCATGGCTGGAAGACCTTGAAACCTACGCCATGGAAGAACTGAAACAGGGCTCCGTTATCGCGCGTTTAACCGCGGACGAACTGGTACGCACCGACCTGAAGGAATTTGACTTCGGCGACGTTAAAGCAAGCGTGGCGCAGATTAATATCATGGGCCGCCAGCAGGGGCTGGATAAAGCTCCGGAACTGCTGACCGCACTGGAAGCGATGCGCGAGGCGGAAGGCTTTGACCTTTCCTTCCTGATGGTAACGGATATCCTTTCCGAAGCAACCGACCTTCTGGTTGCCGGTGTAAATCAGGCCAAAGTTACCGAAGCCTTCGGCAAACCGGAAGCACAGGGGCATTATTACCTGCCGGGTGTGCTGAGCCGCAAAAAACAAATCATCCCGCCTTTGACGGATGCTTTTACAAAATAATGTAAATTTGTTTACAAACAGGCAGCGTTTAATACGCTGTCTGTTTTTGTATGCACCCAAAATTCATAAAAATTCACGTTTTTATGTAAAAAATTATTGACGGCATTGTGAAATTGTGGTAAAGTGTACACATCTCCTGAAAGATTGGTGGAATAAGTATACCGATTATGGTTTCGGCGTGCAGAGGAAACACGGCAACTCGCGCATAAACAAACAGCAAAGGTTTGCTTGCTCTGAAGATTCGACAGGGGGTAAAAATTTATTTTCCCTGGAGGAATGAAAAATGAAAAAATCTTTAGTTCTCGCTATGGCTATGGCTCTTGGCGTAACTGCCAGCGCTTATGCCGCAAACCCCTTCTCCGATGTACCGGCTGGTCATTGGGCTTATGACGCTGTAAACAAACTGGCTGCAGCAGGCGTTGTTGACGGTTATCCCGACGGCACCTACGGCGGCGACAAACTGATGACCCGTTATGAAATGGCTCAGATTGTTGCTAAAGCTATGGCTAAAGGCGCTAACGTAGACAAACTGGCAGCAGAATTTGCTGACGAACTCGACAGCCTCGGCGTTCGCGTTGCTAACCTTGAGAAAAAATCCGACAACGTAAAAATCACCGGTCAGTTCCGTGTATCCTACAAAGACGTTGACGGCGATGTTGACGGTGACACCGGCGCTCTGCGTTCCCGTCTGTGGGTAAACGGCCAGGTTAACGAAGACTGGACCTACACCGGTATGTTTGAAAATACCCAGACCTATCATGGCATGAGCGGCGACGACGATCTCGGTACTCATGGTGATGATAAAGTAGAACTGAAACGCGCTTATGTTGAAGGCCGCCTTGGTGGCTTGGACGTAACTGCAGGCCGCTGGAACGAAGTTCTCTTCACCGGTAACGTACTCGATAGCTATTTTGACGGCGTTAAAGTTTCCTACGGCGACAAAGTAAAAGTATTCGGCATGGCTGCTAAAGGTGCAGATACTAACCATGACAATGTTGAATATATTCTTGATTCCGAAGACCGCCTCTATGTTGCAGGCGTTGAAGCTGACATGGGCGCAGTAAACGCTTATGCTGCTTACTTTGAAACTGATTCTTCTTCTCACAGCAGCTACGCTACTGACAACATGGACAAAGAAATCTGGAACGTAGGCTTCAACTACAATTTCGCTCCTGACTTTGTACTGGCTGCTGAATACATGCGCGGTAACGAAGATTATTTCGATACCGATAAAGACGGCTGGTGGGCTGACCTCGCCTGGAAAGGCGCTTCCGCTGACGAACCGGGTTCCTATGGCCTGCATGTAGGTTACTTCGACCAGTCTGCTAACGCTTACCTGACTCCGACTACTGATGGTTTCTATGTAGGCGACGTTGCTAAAAACACTGACATTTTCGATCAGGGCTACAAAGGCTGGAATGTTGGTGCAAGCTATGCAGTTGCTAAAAACATCGTTGCAGTAGTTAACTACTATGACTTCGAAGGCAAAGAAAACGGCAAAGATGCAGATACCATCTTCTCCGAACTGTACTTCACTTTCTAATCTTAACTTTAATAAGTTTAATACGGAAAGCTTTAAAAGCGGATGGCATAAGCCATCCGCTTTTTGTATATCCGCGTAAGCGTATGGTTTAATGTAAAAATAAATGGCAGTTTGCGCAATTTGTGAAATTTTATTTAAATTTTATACGCGGCGGCGAAAATAAAACTTTGCTTATACTATCATATTTTGGTATAATAAAAATACAAAGAATGATGGGAGTTGATTTTCATGGCTGATGTATTCAATACCGTGTCCGGAAATAAAATGTTTGAACTAAGGCAGGCTGTGCTGGAACTGCGCGAGCGCCTGAAAACCGAAGAAGACCCCGATGTTATTGCTGAAATTAAAAAAGAAATTATGGAAAAGGAAACCAATTACAATATTCTTGCCGAGCGTCTGAAAGTACAGAGCCGCGGCATCTGATTCCGTAATTTAAGTAAGCATTAAACACTTACCGTTTGTTAAAAATGGTAAGTGTTTTTTATTGCCAATATGCAAAAAAAGTGATAAACTATCACAGAAAATATTTATTTTTAGAAGTCTGCCTTTTTATAGAATGGTTAAGAACAGGAGAGTTTGCAGTTGGAAAGATTGATAGTTAAAGGCGGCAACCGCCTTGTCGGCAGGGTTAAGACCAGCGGCGCCAAAAACGCTGTACTGCCGATTATCGCTGCTTCTATTTTGGGCACGTCGCCCAGCAGGCTGGATGAAATACCTGCTTTGGAGGATGTGCGCACGATTTGCGCCGTTTTGGAATGCCTCGGCATTAAGGTTGACGCTTCCGAACCGAACGCGCTGAAGGTTGACAGCACGGAAATTACTTCGTGTGAAGCGCCGTATGAACTGGTGCGTTCCATGCGTGCTTCGTTCCTTGTAATGGGGCCTCTTTTGGCGCGTAAGGGTTATGCGCGTATTTCCCAGCCTGGCGGCTGCGCAATCGGCACGCGCCCGATTGATTTGCACCTTAAGGGCTTTGAAGCGCTGGGCGTTAAAATCGAGCAGGGACATGGTTATATTGAAGCTTCCGCGCCGGACGGCATGGTAGGCGCTAACATTTACCTGGACTTCCCGAGCGTGGGCGCGACGGAAAATATTATGATGGCGGCTGCTATGGCTAAAGGCACGACTGTGCTGGAAAACCCCGCCGAAGAACCTGAAATTGTTGACCTTGCCAACTATCTGAACCAGATGGGCGCGCGTGTGCGCGGGGCAGGCACCAATATTATTACTATCGAAGGCGTCAGCGAACTGCACGGCGTACAGCATTCCGTTATTCCGGACCGCATTGAGGCTGGCACTTATATGATTGCCGCAGCGATGACGGGCGGCGATGTGATTATTGAAAACGTACTGCCGGAACACCAGAAACCGCTGATTGCCAAGCTGCGTGAAGCAGGCGCGCTGGTTGAAGAAGATATCGACCGCATCCATGTCGCCTCCGACGGCAAATTGAAGGCAGTCGATATTAAAACGCTGCCGTACCCGGGCTTCCCGACCGATATGCAGGCGCAGATGATGGCGATGCTTGTCATCGCCGAAGGGCGCAGCAAAGTAACAGAAACTGTTTTTGAAAACCGTTTTATGCACGTGGTTGAGCTGAACCGTATGGGCGCGGACATTACCACCGACGGACGCAGCGCCGTTATTACCGGGCCTGCGCATTTAACCGGCTGCACCGTAAGGGCAACCGACCTGCGTGCCGGTGCGGCGATGATTTTGGCTGGGCTGGTAGCGGAAGGCGCAACCGAAATTTGCGATATTTACCACATTGACCGCGGCTACGAGGAGATTGTGGCCAAGCTGAGAAATTTGGGCGCGGATATTGAGCGCGTCGGCACGAAAGATTAAAAGTAGGTGAAGAAATGTTTTTTAACAGTGTTGATATAGGCATCGACCTTGGTACCGCCAACATTCTGGTGTACATCAAAGGCAAGGGCATCGTGTTTGACGAGCCTTCCGTAGTGGCAATTAACAAAAGCAAAAATAAAATTCTGGCTGTCGGCAACGAAGCACGCGACATGATTGGCAAGGTTCCGGGCAATATTTCCGTAATCCGCCCGTTAAAAGAGGGCGTTATTGCCAACTATACCGTTACGCAGAAAATGCTTGAGTTTGTAGTGGCGCGCGTGGCAGGCAAAAGCTTTTTCAGCAAGCCGCGCATTATGGTCAGCATCCCGACCGGCATTACTTCCGTTGAAAAACGTGCCGTGCTGGAAGCAGCCATGAACGCAGGCGCGTCTAAAACCTATCTTATCGAAGAACCGCTGGCTGCAGCGCTGGGCGCAGGTCTTGACATCAGTGTGCCGAGCGGCAGCATGGTTATTGATATCGGCGGCGGCACGACCGACATTGCTATTTTGAGCATGGGCGGCGTGGTTGTCGATTCTTCTATCCGCATTGGCGGCGATGCTTTTGACGACGCGATTGTGCGTTACGTTAAAAAAGTGCACAACGTGCTGATTGGCGAGCCGACGGCAGAAGAAATTAAAGTTAAAGTGGCAACGGTACATTCCGAAGGGCGCAGCGACGCGATTGAAGTGCGCGGCCGCGACCTGGTAACCGGCATGCCGACTACCATTAAAGTAACTTCCGCAGATGCGCGTGCTGCTTTGCGCGAGCCTGTTTACAGCATGATTGCCACTATCCGCGGCGTATTGGAAAAATGTCCGCCGGAACTTTCGGCTGACATTGTGGACAAGGGCATGGTGCTGACCGGCGGCGGTGCAATGCTGGACGGACTGGCACAGCTTTTGACCGACGAAACCGGCATTAAAACCACGGTTGCGGAAAACCCGCTGGACTGCGTGGCGCTGGGCACCGGCAAAGCACTGAGCGAGCTGAACAATCTGCGCCCGGGCGCGGTTATCGGCAACGACTGATTGAAGATTAACTTTTGATACACAGCCTGCGGGCTGTGTATTGTTTTTTGCACGGAGGTAAGAAGATGTTGAAATTTTTAGGCAGGCTGGCGGCGGCTGCGCTTTTGGTTGTGGCTGTGCCGCTGGCGGCGATGGCGGCGGAGGTGCAGGACTTACGTTTCAGCAGCGGGCCGAGCAGAATCCGTTTTGTTGTCGACGCGGACGGCAAAATTGAATACAAGGAAATTAAAAACACCAAAAAACAGCTGGTGCTGGAACTTGACGCGGAGCTTGAGGACGATATCGTTTCCAAAGTAAAGGACCCGATTATCAAAAAAGCGCGCTTGCAGGAAAAGGGCGATAAAACGCGCCTTGTTATTGATTTGAACAGCGAAGCGCAGCACAAGGTGCTGGTGCTGAAGAACCCCGACCGTCTGGTGTTGGATATTTTCCGCATCCGCGTGGAAAGCACCAAAAACGATATGGGCAAAGGGCTGACGCATATTTACCGCCGCGAGGACATGAACGGCCTGCCGGTAGAGGTAAATATTTTAGAGATTGCCCCGAAGAACCGCTACACCTTAAAACCGTTCAGCGGCGCGGTAAATAAAAACGGGCGCGGCACTTTGCTGAAAGCCAGCAAGGCAGTGGGCGCGCGTGCGGCCGTTAACGCTTCGTATTTTGACGGCGACGGCTGGATTATCGGCAACTTAAAGCTGGACGGCGAATGGCTGGGCATGGAAAGCCAGCCGCGCAGCGCTTTTGTTGTTGCTGGCGGCGAGCCGATGGTTATGCAGGATTTGGCATACGAGGGGCGCGCTTTCTTCCCCAAACTGGGCACGTTTATCAACATCAAGGGCATTAACCGTGCGCGCATTGCGGGCGACGTTGTGCTGTACACGCATTACTACGGACCTGCCACCAAAACCAACCAGTGGGGCTGCGAAGTCCGCGTCGCCAATAACGGCGAAGTGACGGAAGTAAGCAAAAACGGCAACATGAAAATAGACAAGGATAGCGTCGTTTTATCCGCCCACGGCGATGCAGCTAAAATTTTGGAGCGCGTGCAGGTTGGCGACCGTGTGCGCCTGCGTGAAACTTTGGGCAGCGAAAAGGCCGATGAGGCAGAATTGGTGCTTGGCGCAGGGCCTTCGCTGGTAACAAACGGCAAGGCTGACGTGCGCAGTGCGGAAGAAAACATTGCCGGCGACATTGCGCGCGGGCGTGCGCCGCGTACGGCGATTGGCGTTAAAAAGGACGGCACTGTAATTTTGCTGGTTGTTGACGGGCGCAGCCGCAGCAGCGCGGGCATGAGCTTGCAGGAGCTTGCCGATTACATGGTGAAGCTGGGCGCGGTGCAGGCGCTGAACTTTGACGGCGGCGGCAGCAGCGAGATGGTGCTGGACGGCAAAATTTTAAATAACCCTTCCGATGGCAGGGAAAGGGCGGTCAGCGTTGGTTTGGGCGTGTTCCCCACCAAGGGCTGACGCTTGCCAGAAAAATTTTTAAATAGTATAATATAGCCATGCATGCCACGGCTGCGTGCGGCTGATTTGCTTAAAAAAGATTGAACCGGCGTGCGGCGTTTGCCCATGCCGGTTTTGCGTTATTGATGAGGGTTTTATGAAAACGAAAAAATTACTGCTTACTTTTATTTTTAATATGCTGCTTTTAATAAGCCTGCCTTTAGTGTGCGCCGCCAACGTGCCGCTGATGCCGGTGGGGGACGTGCGCCCCGGTATGCACGGCATCGGTAAGACTGTTATCAGCGGCGAAACGGTTGAAAATTTTGATGTTGAAGTTATCGGCGTTACCGGCAGCGAGGCGACGGGTTACAGCATCCTTGTGCGCACAAGCGGCGACTTGATTGAAAAAAGCGGCGGCGTGGCGCAGGGCATGAGCGGCAGCCCGGTGTATATTAACGGGCGTCTGGTCGGCGCCGTTGCCTTCGGCAAGGAATTTAACGACCCGCATTACTGCTTTTTAACGCCTATCGGGCGGATGCTGGATTTATTGAACGAGGCAAGCCCGCGCCCGTCGGAGTTTATCCCCAAAAGCACGGTGCTGATGGCGGGCGGCTTTACCGGCAAAGGGCTGGATTATTTGAATGACAAACTTGCCCCGCTGGGGCTGGAAGCAACCGGCGCAGGCGGCAGCGGTGATTTTACATCGACAAAACCGCTTGAACCCGGCAGTGCAATCGGCGTTTCGCTGATTCGCGGCGATATCCGCCTGGGGGCGCTGGGCACAATAACGTGGCTGGGCGACGACGGCAGTTTGCTTGCCTTTGGGCACCCGTTTATGCAGCGCGGCGACAGCAATTACTTTTTGGACAGGGTGTGGATTTTAACATCGCTGCCCAATTTGCAGAGCGCGTATAAGGTCGGCAACCTTGGCGAAACCATCGGCACGGTTACGCAGGACCGCAGCGCGGGCATTGCCGCCAAAATCGGCGTGCAGCCGAAAGTGATACCCATGTATGTGGCGGTGACGGATACCAGCCGCGGCGTTAACGGCAGCGCGCGCACGGAACTGATTGACGACGACGCGCTTTTGCCCGCCATGGTGGACGCCGTTACCTACAACACCGTTACGCGCGTGGCGGACAGGGAAGGCGGCGGCACGGCGCGCTTTGACTTCCGCATTGACGGGCGCAGCGCAGGCGGCGAACAGATTTTGATTAAGCGCGAGAATATGTATTACGCCGATACCGGCATCCTGAAAATGATCAGCCAGGAGCTTGTGCAGGCGGCAACTTTGCTGGCGCAGAATAAATTTGAGAAGATTGACATTTATAATATTGAGGCGAATGTCGCTGTCGGCACGGAGCCGGAGGTGGCGGAAATTGTTGCCGCACACCCGCAGAAGCTGGAGGTGCGCGCCGGTGATGTGCTGAACATCGACGTGGAATTGCAGCCCTACCGCGCGGCGAAAATTACCAAAACGGTGCAGTTTACCGTGCCCAAGCAGCAGCGCGCGGGCAAACTGGCGCTTAACGTGCGCGGCGGCAGCAGCCTGGCGTGGATGCAGGAAATGATGAAACGCCAGCAGGAGGAAGGCATACCGGCGGCCAAACAGCCGCAGCGCCGTACACTGAAAGACTTTATTGCCGATATCAACAACGCGGACCAGAACAACGAAATCATTGTCGATATCGCTGCGCTGCCCGACCCGGACATGATGGCGCAGCAGCAGGACGCAGGTTTTGCGGCAGCCTTGCAGGGCACGCCCGCCAAGCAGAAAACCACGATGAATTTTATCGTGGACGGCACGGCGGATATTATGGTTGACGTTATTGACTAAAATTTTACAAAGAGATTTTACAAAATCGTTAAAAAGCAGTGATTCCCATAAGCAGGGAATCTTTGCTTTATGTTGAATTATATAACAATAGCTTAAAAATTTTGGGGAAAGGACGAGGCTGATGCTGAAAGATATTTGTGCCGCGGTGGGCAGGTACACCATTACCGCGTGTGAAAATACCGGGCGTATTATGCAGCTGTTTCTGGATACGGCGGCGCGCCTGAAATATGCCAATGCCCGCGAAACGGTGCGGCAGATGGCGCGGCTCGGTGCGGATTCCCTGCCCATTGTTCTGATGACGATTCTGTTTACCGGCATGGTTTTTGCCTTGCAGACGGCAACGGAATTTGTGCGTTTTGGCGCTGCTTCATCCGTTGGCGGCATTGTTGCCATCGCGCTGGGGCGCGAGCTGGTGCCGGTGCTGACGGGCGTTGTTGTGGCCGGGCGCATAGGCGCTGCCATTGCGGCGGAGCTTGGCACAATGAAGGTTACGGAACAGATTGACGCTTTGAAGGTTATGGCAACGAACCCGATAACCTACCTTGTGGTGCCGCGCTTTTTGGCGGCGGTGCTGATGATGCCGGTACTGATTGTGTTTGCCAACGGCATCGGCAACGTCGGCGGCTGGGTGGTTGCGCATTATTACGCAGGCATCAGCAATTTTACCTATATCAATTCCATTAAAGTGTTTGCTGATATTTTTGACGTTACCGGCGGCATGATTAAAAGCATGGTTTTCGGCGGCATTATCGCCATTGTGGCCAGCCATAAGGGGCTTGGCGCAAAGCAGGGCGCTGAAGGCGTAGGCCTTGCGACGACGGAATCCGTAGTGCTTTCGATAATTTTGATTTTTATTGCCAACTATTTTTTGTCGGCAGTGCTTTATGTATGAGGTTAAGTAATGGCAGAAGCGGTAATCAGTTTGCGCCAATTGAATATTACCTTCGGCACACATACGGTGCTGGATGACATCGACCTTGACGTTTACCGCGGCGAAACGCTGGCGATACTCGGGCCTTCTGGTACGGGCAAAAGCACGGTGCTGCGCTCGATGATTGGTTTATTAGAACCCAACGGCGGCAAGATTTACATTCAGGGCGAGGACGTGTCTGAGGTTGACGAGGACGGTTGGAACCGCCTGCGCATGAAGATGGGCATGGTTTTTCAGTATTCGGCGCTGTTCGACTTTTTAACCGTGGGCGAAAACGTGGCTTTTGGCCTGCGCCAGCACACGGATAAGGGCGAAGAAGAAATACGGCAGATTGTGGGGCAGATGCTGGAAATGGTAGGCCTGCCGGACACGCAGGATTTATATCCGGCGGAGCTTAGCGGCGGTATGAAAAAACGCGTGGGGCTTGCGCGTGCCATTGCCGTCAGCCCGGAGATTGTTTTGTACGATGAACCGACGGCGGGGCTCGACCCGATTATGAGCCATAACATCAGCCGTCTGATAAAAAAGACGCAGCAGCAGCTGCACGTTACTTCCGTTTTGGTAACGCACGATATGCAGTCGGCGTTTTACGCCGCAGACCGCGTTGCCATGCTGTACAAGGGGCGCATCGTCGCCATCGGCACGGCGGAGGAAATGCAGCAAAGCGCAAACCCGATTGTAAAAGCCTTTATCGAAGGGCGCGAGATTAAAGAGCAGGTGATAGAATGAGTTCCAGCGAAGTTAAAGTAGGCGCGGTAACACTGGGCGGCGCTGCGATTTTAGCGGCGATGATAACCTTTTTGGGCACGTTCAGTTTTGGCAGCGACAAATACAACATTACAATAGATTATCCGCAGGTTGGCGGGTTGATGGCAGGCAACATGGTGCGCTACGCCGGTGTGCAGGTCGGCACGGTCAAAGGGCTGACCGTCAGCGACAGCGGCATTGAGGTTGTTGCCGAAATCAACGACAACGTGCAGATTCCGCAGGAAGCAACCTTCACCATCGGTGCGGACGGCATTCTGGGCGAGAAGTTCGTCGATATCCAGCCGCCTCCGCGTTCGGTAAGCGCCTTTTTGGAGGAGGGCGATAGGGTGAAAGGCACGCCGGGCGGCGGCTTTGACACCTTTATGAGCGCATCGGGCGAAGTGCTGAAAAAGGTAGAGAACATTGCCGACGCGCTGGACAATGTGTTCGGCGACCCGGAAGTGCAGCAATCGCTGCGCGAAGGCTTTTTGAACATGAAGGACATCAGTGCCAACATGAACGCCTTTACCAAAGTAATGGCTGATGTGGCGGTGGACAACCAGCAGCAGATTAATGTAATGGTTAAGCAACTTAGCGAAATGAGCGCGCGCATGAACGAAACGGCCAGCAGCATGGAAAACATCATCGCCGAGGTCAACGAAGGGCATGCCGGGCAGAATTTTGCCGAGATAGTTGAGAACATGGCCAAGACCAGCGCCCGCATTGAAGAAGCAAGCAAGCTGCTGGAAAATGTTGCCAGCGACCCGCAGACCGAGGAAGATTTAAAGGCAACGCTGCATAACGCGCGCGAGGCCAGCGAAAAGGCCAACCGCATGCTGGGCGTGCTGGAAACTGCTGAAATAAGCGCCGACGTTACGCACAGCGCGGAAGGCGGCGACTGGCGCAGCAATCTGGGCGTAACCCTGCGCCCGCAGGAAGACACTTTTTTTTACCTGGGCGGCTATGACCTTGGCGACAGCAACAAACTTGATTTGCAGTTCGGCAAGGAGCTGGGTGCCGCCGATGTAAGCATGGGCGCCATGCAGGGCGAGTTTGGCGTGGGGCTTGGCTACGATTTTGCCGACCGCTTCCGCCTTTACACGCAGGTGTATGATTTTGACGACGCCAAAGTAAAGCTGGGCGGCGAGCTGAAGCTGACCGACAACTTTTCGCTGCTGGGAGAGCAGACCGATTTGCGCCACGGCAATAAGAGCAATACCTATGTTGGTGTGCGCACTTATTTTTAAAAATTTGTTAACTTTTGAAAAAGCAGTTGACTTTTGCAAATAAAAAATATAAAATTTAAGCACTGACTAATCAGTCAATGATTGGAGGTAAACAAAATGTTCAGTTATAAAAAAGCCAAAAACGTACTGGCGCTGACGGCAGCGTTGACCGTGCTGTGTTCCCAGTCCGTCTTTGCCGCTACTCTGGAGCTGGATTTGGACGAAACCATTCAGAGAGCGCTTTTAACCAACCCGAATGTAAAGATTGCTGAATATAACAGAAAAGCAGCCAAGGCTGATTACAGTGCTGCCAAGAGCGCACGCGGCATCAGCATCAGCATTAACCATCAATCAGGTCGTGGTGGCTATGCTGAAGATCAGCCGATTAGAGATACTACCGGCGCAATTCTTGGATACAGCAAAGGCATTGGCAACAGCCACAGCAATTCCATTACCGCATCTTTGCCGCTTTTTACCGGCGGTGAACTGCAGGGCCAGATTGGCCAGGCCAAAGCTAATTACCGCAGTATGCTTTCCGCTGAGGAGCAGGCTTATATTGAAATGAAAGAAACCGCTACCAACGGTTATTTCAGCATGCTGGACGCAGGCAATATGAAAACCCTGTGCCAGGAATCCGTTGACCGTTTGCAGGCGCATCTGGATAACGTAATTGCCCAGTACAATGTCGGCATTGTTGCCCGTGCGGACGTACTGCGCAGTGAAGTTGAGCTTGCCAACGCCAAGCAGGACCTCATCAGTGCGGAAAACGGCTACGATGTTGCCGAAGCAACCTTGAACAACATCATCGGAACGCCGCTTGATACAACTTTAGTTTTAAAAGACAGCTTGCAGTATGAGCCTTACGATAACGACATGGCTTACTGCCTTGCATACAGTGAAGAACACCGCCCGGAACTGAAACAGGCGGAATATGGCGTTGACGCTGCCGAAGCAGCTTTGGTTACTGCACGCAGCGGGCATATGCCGAAGGTTTATGCAAATGCTAGCAACAACTGGTCTAGCAGAAATTGGCCCGGTGATGATGGGGAAAACTGGGCAGTTGGCGTAACTGCCAGCATGAACATTTTCGACAGCGGCGTAACCTGGTCGAAAATCCATGCGGCGCAGGAAAATCTGGCCAAAGCCAAAGAAACCCAGCGTCAGGTTAAGGACGCTGTTGAACTGGAAGTGCGCACCGATTACCTTGGCATGCGCGAGGCTGAAAAACGCATCAGCACCACGCAGGTTGCCGTAGCACAGGCCGAAGAAGATTACCATATCGCAGTGGTACGTTATCAGGCCGGCGTCGGCACCAACATCGACGTTATGGATGCGCAGGTTGCCCTGACGGAAGCCAAAACCAACTATGTAAAGGCGTTGTATGACTACAATACATCTAAAGCAGCGCTCAACACTTCCATGGGTGTGGGCGTGCCCGTGCCGGAACCGCGCACTTTTGCCGAACCGGTGGAAGATACTGCCGTAACGGCTGACGCGGAAGCCGCAGCAGAAAACGAAGCGGCTGTAGCCGAACAGCCCGCAGCGGAAGCAAATGCTGAAACTGCGCAGGAACAGGCAGCAGAATAAAAATTAAACAACATTGAAAAGCATTGCATCTTGTAAAATTTAAGGTGCAGTGCTTTTTCTGTTTAAAAACGGCAGGAAGATTATTTTTAACGTAGAATAAATAAAAAGTTAAGTATAATTTTTTCTGCGGGGGCAGATTATGAATAGACTTGTCAAAATATTTTTGCTGGTTTTGCTGGCGACGGCAGCGCTGTATGCGTGGGCGGTAAAATTTATCGCGCCGCAGTATCTGGCGCAGGTGCCGCAGCTGGTGGAAACCATGTCGCAAAATTATATTAACGGCACTGTAACGGTTGAGCGTTTTGACTGGAACGGCAGGTTGGAGTTTACCGCTTACGGCGTTAAGGTAAGCGGTGTTGACGGCGCGCGCATTGCCGAAATACCGGAGGCGAAATTCGGGATTTCGCCGCTGAAGGCTTTTATTGCGCCTGCCCGCGCTTTAAGCGAAGTCAGCCTGACCGGGCCGCAGCTGTATCTGGAAATGAACGAGCAGGACGAGTGGAACCTGCGCGACTTTTTGAAGCCGTCTGATTCTTCGGAAACGCCGTTTTACGGATTTTTAACGGTGCGGGACGGCGCCGTGCATGTAGCAACGCCGCACGGCAGCTGGGCTTTTGGCGTTAACGCCGATGTAGATGGCGGCGGCAACCCGAATTTTGCTGTTGACGGCACCGTTTCCTACGGCAGCGACGAATTAAAAATTGCCGGCGTGGTTGACACCAACGCGCACGGGCAGCTGGCGTTAAAAACGGATAAGTTTGCTTTGACCGAGTTTGCGGATTTTGCGGCGGCGTATGCGCCCATCCAAAATTTTGCGGGCGAAGTTGACGGGCTGAACCTGATCTGGGAAAACGACGACGAAAACACTAAATTGAGCGGCAAGGGACAGATTGCGTTATCCGCGGAAGCGCTGCTGGGCGGCGAGCCGCTGCCGGTTAAGCTGGCAGGCGGGCTTGAAGTTACCGACCGCGACGTGCTGGTTGAAGGACTGGCGCTGACGGTTGACGAGAACACGGCGGTGCTGGACTGTGATATTGATTTTGCCGATTTGGAAAACATACAGGGTAAGGGCGAGCTGACAGCGAAGGAGCTGGCGCTGAACGGCGAAAAGCTGGCCGATTTGCGCCTGCCGTTTACGGTAGTGGAAAGCCGCGTTATGCTTGATGAGGCGGGCGTTGACCTTGCTAACGGGCACCTGCGCCTTGACGGTGAATATAATATCAACAGCGGCGAAATTTTTGCCGTGCTGAACGCAGACGGCATTAAGGATTTTGTGCTGCCGGAGCGCCCGCAGGACACCATTGCGCTGGACGGCCTTTTGGCAATTAACGGGCAGACCGGCGTGAAGGGCGAAACGGCGCTGACCGTGGCGGGCAATATGAAGCACCTCGGCTGGCGCGATTTGCTGATGACGGATGTTGATTTTGAGGTGGAAGTCAGCGGCAGCGATGTTATTATTGAAAAATTTGCGGCGTTTGCCGGTGATAAGGGCGCGTTCAACATGACGGGCAAGGCTGCGTTCGACGGCAGCTTCAGCGGCAGCGGGCGCATGGTTGACTTCCCGCTGGACAGCTTTTTTGCCGCCGCAGGGCAGAACGGCAGCGGTACGGCAACGGCCGGTTTCCGCTTTAACGGCGATTTGAACGGTGTTGATTTTTACGCCAACACGCAGGTTAAGAACATTCACCTGATGGGGCTGGTGTTCCCCGAAGCGCACGGCGAAATTGAAATGACCGACAGCGTGGTGAGCCTGACCGATTACAAGCTGACGATGGAACAGGGTTACAACCTTGTTAACGGCTATGTCGATATCGGCGGTGCAGAGCCGGTGCTGGGGCTTACCGTAAGCACCAGCGGCATACGCGCCGAGCCTTTGGTGGCAGTTGCTGCGCCGGACGTTAAGCTGACCGGCAACATCGACAACGAAATAAGCATTATGGGCCCGTTGTCAGCGCCTTCGGTTGAAGGCAGCGTTATGCTGACCGACGGCAGCGCGGAGGGCTTTTTGATAGACCGCATCAGCGCTGCGTATTATTATGCGCCGGACGGCAGCGTGCGCCTGACCGACGGTTATATTAAGGCGCTGTCCACGGAAGCTTCGTTAAGCGGAACGATGGACGCGGCACAGAACCTTGACTTTACGGTAGACATTACCGATATGGATTTAAGCACCCTGCCCATCAGGGACGAAACAGTCGATTTGGACGGCTTTGTCAGTGCGCACGGAAGCCTGACGGGTACGCTGGTGCAGCCGCGTTTTGACGGCAGTATCAACAGTGATTCCGTGCTGATTAACGGCGAGGAACTGAAAAACATCCTCGGCACGCTGACGGCGGACGGGCAGCGCAACAACCATGTGGAAGCATCGTTTGAGCAGTCGCCGGACGGCATGTTTGCCGCTGAGCTGACGCTGGACGCTGTTGAACAAGATATTACCGGTGACGTTGAATTTATGTACGGCAACCTGCGCTCCATCATGAAAATGGCGAAGGTTGACCTTGATATCGACGGTACGGCGGACGGCCGCCTGGTTATCGGCGGTAAGGACAAGGGCGTATTTGCCGATATGCGCGTGTCCGACATTAAGGTGAAGGACGTAAGTTACGACTCCATGCGCTTTAAAGGCCGTCTGCAAAAAGGCGTGCTGAATTTTGACGAGCTGGAACTTAAAGAAAGCGTGCCCGAAGAAAGCAAGGGCACGGAGGCCGAAGCAGCAGCCGGCAGCTTAACGGCAGGCGGCTGGGTTAACCTGCGCGACCATTCGTTAAGCCTGAAAGCGCGCGCTTATAACGCCAACCCGGCGATTGTACCGGCGCTGCTGGATTACGACCTGGCTGTCGGCGGCAAAATTGACATGGCTGTTGATTTGACGGGCAGCCTTGATAACCCGCATGGCACGGCAAGGCTGGAACTTCTTGACGGTTCTGTGGAAGGCATCGGCTTTGACGCCCTGACGGTGCAGATGAGCCTTGCCGATGACACCTTGAAGCTGGACCATGCACAGCTGAATAAAGATATTTACAAGCTGACCGCATCCGGCGATATGCCGCTTGATTTGCTGCGCAGCAAGGAGGCACGCCGCAACCCGGCAGCCGCGATGAACATCAGGGTGAACCTTGATAACGCGCGCCTTGGCCTCTTGCATCTTTTAACGCCGATGGTTGAGTGGGGTGTGGGCGAAACGCTCGGCTCGGTAACGCTGTCCGGCACGCTGGAAGAACCGCTGGTTTACGGCGAATTGCTGATGCACGGCGGCTCGCTGAAATTGCGCGACGCTTATACAATTTTTGACAATATCAATCTGGACGTGGCATTTACCGGCAACGAAATCACGCTCAGGGAATTTTCCATGCAGATGGGCAAGGGCACGGTAACGGCTTCCGGCAACTACGCACTGCGTGCGGATGAAGATAAAACCTACGTTATTAATACCACGTTTAAAGATGCGGAATTTGCTTCCGAAATCTTTAGCGGGCGCATCAACGGCACGGCAGGCATCAGCCCGCAGCGCTACTTTATGCGCACCAATACGGAAGCAGGCAGCCGCCTTGGCGGCGTTGGCTATCGCCCGTTCATTCAGGCTGATATCCAGCTGGATGATGTGCTGGTCAACATGCCGACGATACCGGAAATTTCCGAAGGCAGCAGCAATTATGGGCTGGATGTTAAAGTAACGCTGGGACCGAAAATCCACCTGTACAACAAATATTTGTATGATTTGTGGCTGTCCGGAGGATTGCATGTAACGGGCAGTACAGTGTATACTAATATAGATGGTAACGTGAAGGCAGACAGGGGCACCATTACCTATCTGCGCACACCGTTTGAAATCCACAACGCTTCCGTGGCGTGGCCGGTGCCGGGCGAGATTCTGCCGACGGTTAACCTTGACGCAACGGCGCGGTTCAGGCGTTATGATATTTTCCTGCGCGTAACAGGCCCGCTGGAGCAGATGAACATGGTGCTGCGCAGCGACCCGTCGCTGACGAAGGACCAGATTATCAAGATGCTGACCTTGCAGCGCGAAGTAACCGGCACGGACCAGGGCGTAACGCAGGACGACTTCCAGAACCTGATGACGGTCGGGCTGGAAATGACGGTGCTGGGCGACGTTGAAGAAATCTTCAAGCAGACGCTGGGGCTGAATGAATTTATGATTTATTCCGGCCGCCTGCGCACGGGCCACAGCCTTGTGCAGGACAGCGGCGAGCTGACCGAGGACGAGAAGGACCAGTACAACCTGCTCGTCAGCAAGTACCTGACGGACCATTTGCTGGTTGGCTATACCGTCAGCGACGACAGTGAGCACGAAAGCATTTTTGCATCGTACGATATCTCGCGCCATATGAGTATCAACTACGAGCGCAACAAGGATTACGACACGACGGACGACTGGTACGGCGTGGAATATAAAATCACATTTTAAGTAAGTTTTAATATAAACAGACTAAACTTTAAGGAAGGTATGCCCATGCTGAAGGAATATCTGGCAGAGCTGCAGAAAACGCCGCTGCTTACCCGCGAGGAAGAAACGGAACTGTGGCAGCTTTATGCCGGAGGCGACCGCGAGGCGTATAACAAGTTAATGACATCCTATCAGCCGCTGGTGTTTAAAATTGCGGCCGGGTTTAAACTGCCCGAGCCGCAGTTAATGGAACTGGTGCAGGAGGGAATGCTGGGCCTGCTGGAAGCGGCAGAGCGCTACGACTATAAACGCGGTGTGGCGTTCAGCGTGTTTGCCATGCACCGTATCCGCGGCAGAATGCTGGACTTTTTACAGCAGGACGAGAGCAGGAGCTTTTCGCTGGACGATACCAACGCTGCGGGCGTTGCCTGGGCAGAGGTGCTGGCTTCTTCAGGGCGCACGCCTTTTGAGGAAGCGGAGTTAAGCATGCTGACCGACCGCGTGGCGCAGGCGCTGCACCGCCTGCCGGAAAAAGAGCAGCAGGTGCTGACGGGTATTTACCTTGAAGACCGCACCGCCGCCGATATGGCTGATAGCATCCACGTCAGCCAGGGGCATATCTACCGCCTGCAAAAACGCGGCGTTAAACGCATCCGCGGCATGCTTTCGCATTTTATTGCGGATTTAAAAAGAAGCTAACGCAAGAAAAACAGTGCTGTTGTACTTTTTTCGCAGGATTATTGCATTTATTGTTGAAATATGGGAAAATATAATAAATTTTGCCATGATAAAATATCCTGAAAAAACGGATTATATATTCAATTAGTCTGTGCAGGAAGGAGTTTTGGCGGTGGCAAAAGACATTTACGATAATATAGACGATGTGAAATGCAGCCTGGACAATGCCCAGCAGAGCTTCCGCAAAAACAACGGCTTGCGGGGCGAGCTTGATTTGATGCTGGCGGAGGCATCCATCCGCTATCTGCGCGAAAAGCGCGGGCTTGTAAGCGTATGGAACAGGCAGAAACTGGCGGCGATACTGGCGGTGCTTTTAGTGCTGGCAGGTTACGGCGGCTGGTTATATGCAGGCGTTTCGCACGATGAAGCGCTAAACATCCCGGCGGCAGCCGCGGTTGCGCCCGCACAAAAACAAAAGGCAGCAGTGCCGCAGCAAACAGTTACTACCCAACCGGAACCGGAAATTAAACAGACGGCGCCGGCTGAGCAAAATATAAACAGCAATACCAGTTATAAAAATTATTTAGCTGAAGAAGATATGCAGCAGCTTGTCAGGACTGGCAGGCAGGTTCTGCAGGATGCTGATTAAGCAGGGAGGATTTGAATGAACAAGAGAAAGTATGCACAGTTGTCCTTAAGCCTGGCGGCCATGCTGATGGCAGTGCCGGTATGGGCGGCGGAACAGAACAATTCCGCAGCTGACGTTGTTGCCAACCAGACGATGACCATCGGCGGCAAGGAACAGATTGTCAGCCAGAAAGCGCTGGAACAGATGCGCGAAGCTCAGGAAAAAGAAGGCAAATCCTTCCCGAAAAAGGGCAAAGACGGCAAGTATACTTATTATATGCACAATAAACCGTCCGAGGATATCTCTGACCCCAATTACAAAAGCGGCGGCAAATCCGGCAGCGGCAGGATTGTGGAAATTGTCCCCGGCAAGGGCGTTGTGCGTGAAGGCGGCAGCGGTGTGGAAGCACCGGACGCAGCACAGCAGGAAACTGCTGAAACGCAGGACAGCGGCGCTGCACAGGTGCAGGACGAAGCCGTTGTTACCGATGAAGGCGACGGCCAGATTACCGCAGGGGAAGATGGCGAGCTGAAAGAGCCCATGGTGCGCGAAGCCGACGGCAGCCTGCGCCCGATGACGATGGAAGAACGCCAGAAATGGGAAGCTGAAGTAGAGCAGCAGCGTACGGCACAGGAAGCTGTGCAGCAGAACGCGCAGACCAATGCCGTTTCGCAGGAGCCGGTATTGAACATGCCTATTGCTCAGCAGCAGCGCGCCAGCGAACCGGCTGCTCCATATATCGGACAGCTGATTACCAAAATCAGCGTTACCGGCAACAAAGTAACCAAAGCCGAAGATATTGAAGCGGTTATTACCACCAAACCGGGCATGGAACTGACGCAGGAAGGCCTTGCCAAAGACCTGCATGCCATTTACGGCCTGGGCTGGTATTATGATTTGCAGCCGGAATTTATCAAAGTTCCGGAAGGCGTGCAGCTGGTTTACCATGTGCTGGAAAACCCTGTTTATAAACAGCTGGAAGTAGAAGGCAACACCAAAATTTCCGATTCCGAAATCGAAAAAATCCTTGATTTGCCGAAAGACGAAATCATTAATATTAAAGACGTTAACATAAAAGTGCAGCGCCTTGAAGCAGAATACAACAAGCAGGGCTATATCCTCGCGCGCGTGGCGGATATCCGCATGCTGCCTGACGGAACACTTTTGCTTTTAGTTAACGAAGGCATTGTTGAAGACTTTAAGGTTAAAGGCAATGTAAAAACCAAAGACTATGTTATTACCCGCGAAATGAAGCTGAAAAAGGGCGAGCCGTTCAATGCCAAGGACGCACGCCGCAGCATGCAGCGCATTTATAACCTCGGTTATTTTGAAGACGTTAACATTAAGCTGAACCCGGGCCAGGAACCGAACGGCGTTGAAATTGAAATTACCGTTGTGGAAATGAACACCGGTACTTTTGGCATCGGCGCAGGTTACAGCAATGCTGACGGCTTTATCGGCATGGTTTCCGTCGGCGACAGAAACTTCCGCGGCACGGGCGACAGCGTGAACGTACGCTGGGAGTTCGGCGGCGAAGATGAAAAGAACTACGAATTTACTTATGTAAAACCGTGGATTGACGATAAAGAAACCAAAGCAACCTTAATGTTGTACGATGTTACCAACGAATATGCAGACTACGACATCGACGCACATGAGATTGCGCGTTACGATAAAAAGCGCCGCGGCCAGGAATTAACCTTCAGCCGCAGGACGGACAACGAATTTATCAGTAACTATGTAACGCTGAAAAACCGCGACGATAGCTATGAAGGCATGGCAGATGGCTATGAGCATGATAAAGATCAATACTATGAACCTGTTTTTGACAAAGATAATCCTTATTGGCATGACTATTATCCCAGTGATTATAGAGAACGCCGTGAAGAAAACTTCGGTACAACCCGCAGTATTACTTTAGGCCGTGTATTCGATTCGCGCGATAACATTTACGACCCGCACGAAGGCAAACGTATTGGTTACAGCGTAGAATGGGCCGGTCTTGGCGGCGACTTTGACTTCACCAAATTTACTGCCGACTGGCGTTATTACTACCGTGCCGGCGGTGAAAGCGTCTGGGCGCTGAATCTTGGCGCAGGCTGGGCTGACGGCGACATGCCTTTGAGCCAGCGCTTCTCAATGGGCGGCAGTGATACCCTGCGCGGCTACGAGGACGACCAGTTCCGCGGCAACAGTATGTTAAAAGCTACTTTGGAATACCGCTTCCCGATTATCAAAAAAGTACAGGGCGTACTCTTTACCGATAACGGCTATGCCTGGGATAAACGCTTTGAGGACGAATTTGACCTCGGCCTGATTAAGAACAGTATCGGTGCAGGTTTGCGCATCAACTCCCCGCTCGGCCCGGTTAAACTGGATTACGGCTGGGGCGACGACGGCGGCATGTTCCACTTCAGCTTCGGCGGCCAGTTCTGATTAAATTATCATGCAGTTAAGAAGTTTATTGCTGTGCTGCCTGCTTGTTACGGCGGCTATGCCTGCGTGGGCGGAGCCGGTGGACAGCGTACAGGTACGAATTACAGATAACGGCGGTACCAGCGGCGTGCTGCTCGACAGAATGTCCAGAAGCATGCAGGTAGTGGCAGAACAGCTTTTTCTCGATAAGGACAGCGTCAATATCAATGCCGCGCGCGGCGATTACGAGCGTTTGCTGGCAGAAGTGGGCGACCGCGTGCTGACGGGCTACCGGATGGAAAGCGTCAGCGTGAGTGCGGGCAGCGTTACCGCCATTGATATGCGCGTCGCGCCGTGGAGCGCAGCAGTTGACGATGTGTTTGTGGATTTGCAGTTTTCCGGAGTGGAGCCGGGCACGGCGGAGTTTTTAAAAGCACGCCTGCCGCAGCTGCAAAACAGAATAGAAAATATTATTAAAGGTTCTTCCGTCGATGCGAGCGACTGGGCTGGCGGCATACTGCGCCGTCTGGTGCGCAGCGAAGTGGAGGAAAAACTGCCGGAGTTCAAGGCTGCCGTTGATGTTGTCCGCGAGGACGACCGCACGGTGGTGCAGGTGGTAATTTATCCGGTCGGCCAGCTGGTGCAGAACGTCGATTATTCTATGGCTTCGGAATCAATACCGAACCTTTTGCTGCTGGATTTAAAGCAGCGCTATGCCCAAAAGGCGGACGCTTTGCGCGGGCTGCCGGTAGAATATGTCAAACGCCATCAGGCGGAGCTGGAAAACTTGCTTTTGACAGATTTGCAGAATGAAAAATCCGTAAAGCTGCACAATCTGGCGCCGGCCGTTAAACTTGTGCCGGGCGGCACGCTGGGCGTGGAAATCAACATGGGATCGGATAAATACAAAATCTGGTTTGAAGGTTACGGCGATATCGGCCGCGACGAGGATAATATTTCCGGGCGCGCCCATTTTGGCAAGTTTATTTCGGACCGCGATGAAATTTTCGGCGAAGTAGGCGTGACGCTGGACGATGTGGACTGGGATTTTTCCGCAGGCTACGCAAGGCACTGGGGCAAGGCAACGCTCAGTTATATGCGCCGCAGCCCTGATGCTGAAAACGTTTTCCGCGGCGAGTATGATTTTACCAGCAAATGGCGCCTGCGGACGGAATATTTCAGCGATACGGATACGACGGAAATTGCCGTGCGTTACAGAATCCACGAATTTTTGAGCGCCGAATACGTTTATTCCAACGACAAGCCTTATTTCCGCATCGTGGGAAATTTATAGGCATTAGTTGAAAGATAAACGCAGGGCTGATATAATTAAAAATATAATTACATTTGAAAGCAGGGATATTTATTATGATGCAGCAATTACGCAATCCGAAAAATGTAAAAATGATCTCTTTGTTTGTTGCCGCAATCTTCGTACTCAGCTGCTTTGCCATCACGGTGCAGCAGGGCACTTTCAGCAGCATCGCTTCGGCGGCTTCTTCCGAATCCGCTATCGGCGTGGTTAATTACCAGATGCTCCTGTCGCAGTCCCCGGACATTGCCGGTGTGCAGGAAGCAATGAAAGAAGAAATTGCAACGCAGCAGAAAAATTTTGACGAAAAAAGCAAGGATATGAACGATACCGAAAAACAGCGTTACTACCAGCAGCTGCAGGAAGTAATCGCCAACCGCGAAAAGGAACTGATGGAACCCGTGTTCCAGAAAATTGAAGCAGCCATTAAAAAAGTTGCCGATAAAAAAGGCCTGGCGGTTGTAGTTGAAAAAAATACCGTAGTTTACGGCGGTCTCGATATTACTGACGAAGTAGCGAAAACCTTGCAAAGCGGAAAATAATCTGACGGGACCCCAAGCGGGTCCTGTTTGCTGTAAGGCTATGAGAGGAAGATAGTATGCGTTATCTGCAAATTGCATTATTGATGTTCATAGCCGTATTTTGCGTAAGCGCCTGCGGTAATCTGCCCGGCTCGGGCGAAAAGATTGCCTATCTTAACTGGGAGGAAGCGGTTAAAAGCCATTCGCGCCACGAAGCGTTAAAGCAGGGTAAGGCGGAATATGACAAGCTTTTAGCTTACCGCGACCAGCAGGCGGACATTGCCCGCAAGCAAATTCAGGGGCTGGCGCTTTTGCAGAAGATTAAGCAGAACAGCAAAAGCAGTTATTACGAAGCCGATTTCCGCACATCGCTGTATGCGAAGCAGGAAATAGAGCAGCATGGTTTCCGCGAAGTTTTGCAGAAAGCGGCGGCCGAAGCTGATGAAATACTGGCGGCGGAGCGCGAAAGCATCGAAAAGGATTACCAGTTGCGTATGTTCAATATCCGTTTGCAGCTGGAAGCGGTGCGCATGAAACCGGAACAGCGTCAGGCATTGCAGGACGAGCTGCACGCTATCCGCATGGAAATGGACGGCAGGCTGGCGCAGTTAAATCAGCGCAAGGCTGAAATTATTGCCGAAAAGACAGCGCCGGAACGTGAAGCCATGCAGCAGCGCATAGCGGCTTACGCCGATGAACTGCGCGGCGAATTGCAAGGCAGGCTGCGGGACGATATCGCCAAAGACGATAAGGATTTGCAGCAGGGACCCGAGGCTTTCGGCAAGGTGCTGGAGGTTATAGACAAACGCCTGGATAAGATTAAAGAAGGCAATGACAAAATTGCCGGTGAAATCAGGCATGACATTGAAAGCAAAGTGGCGTACCTTGCCAAGGAGCGCGGCTACACCATTGTTTTTAATAAAGTTAAGGTTAATGTAAAGGCTGACGATATTACCAAAGAGGTCGTATCGGAGCTTAAAAAATCAAAATAACGGGAGCGAATAAACATGAAAAAACAAATTATTGCCGGTTTACTTGCAGCGACTGCGTTGTTATCCTTTGGCTGCTCCGGCCGCAACGCCGAATTTGGCGTGGTTGACATGCGTGCCGTGGAAAGCGAAGCCGCAGTTGTAAAAACCGTGCAGGAAGAAGTAACCACCAAAGGCAAAGCCCTGCAGGAGGAAATGAATGCCGCATTGGAAGGCAAAACCGGCGAGGAGCGCCAGAAAGTGATGGAGGACTTTACCTCCAGAATGAATGTTGTCCGCTCCGAAGCGCAGAATAAATTAAAAGCAAGCCTTGATACGGCTTTGAACGAAGTTGCCAAGGAAAAAGGCCTGGGCGCTGTTTTGATTAAAGATGCCGTACCGCAGGGCGGCGTTGATGTTACGCAGGACGTAATTGCCAAAATGAAATAAAACCGGTGAAAGGGCGGGCGGCAGGGCCGTCCGCTTTTTAAATAGCCGGATTGTACAGGAGGCTGCAAAATGGAAAAAACTGTCCGTGAATTAGCAGAATTTTTGCATGGCAAGCTTGAAAACGATGCGCCGGAATTAAAGGTAACCGGCGTTAACGGGCTGGTGGAAGCCGGTCCGCAGGATATTTCCTTTGCTGTGCCGCCCCATGTGGAGCACTGCCATTTAAGCAAGGCCGGTGTTATGGTGCTGGGCTTTGACGACCCGAAGATGCCGGATAACCGTCCGGTTATCCGCGTGGAGAATCCGCGTGCCGCTTTTGCCGCACTGCTGGAATTGTTCCGCCACAGGGCTGAGGTTGAACGCGTTGTCAGCGACAGGGCTTATGTTGCACCGACGGCAAAAATTGGTAAAAACGTAGCCGTTATGCCGTTTGCCTATATTGATGAAGGCGCGGAAATCGGCGACGGCACTGTAATTTACCCGCATGTATATGTGGGCAAAAATGTCAAGGTCGGCGCTGACTGCCTGTTCTATCCCAGCTCTACTATCCGCGAGGGCTGCGTGCTGGGCAACAAAATTGTTTTGCAGTCCGGCGCTGTTATCGGCGGCGACGGCTTTGGCTACATTACCGATAAAACTACCGGCAAGCACAGCTTTGTTTTGCAGGCGGGCAATGTGGTGCTGGAGGACGAGGTTGAAGTCGGCAGCAACTCCTGCATCGACAGGGCAACCGCAGGCAGCACGGTGGTAGGCGCAGGCACCAAGATTGATAACCTTGTGCATCTCGGCCATAACGACGTGCTGGGCAAAAACTGCCTGGTTGTGGCGCATGTCGGCATCAGCGGCAGCGTAACCGCCGGTGATAACTGCGTCTTTGCCGGCCAGGTCGGCACGGTCGGCCATATTACCATCGGCAATAACTGCCAGTTTGCGGGCAGGACGGGCATTACCCACAATATTCCGGATAATTCCGTCTGCGCGGGCTTCCCGGCACAGCCGTATAAAGAATGGCTGAAGCAGGAGGCTAACCTGCGCAAGGTTGGCGACCTTGTGAAAAAGGTTAAGGAGCTGGAAAAAGCTCTGGCAGAATTGAAGAAATAATTTGCAGGACGTGTTTTAGTTGATTGCGTATCATATTGTTAAATTTTTCAGCTGGCTGATGTGCGTTTCGCCGAAGTTTATCAGAAACGGCGTGGCACACTTTTTAGGCAGCGTGGCTGTTATGGCTACGCCTGCGTGGCGCCTTAAAATGGCAGCTGCCAATGTGCAGGAATGCCTTGGCGTTGACGAAAGGCGCGCGCGGCAGATTGCAGAAGACAGCCTGCACCGCTTCGGCAGGATGATTGTGGAGGTTATGCGCTTCCCGCTTTTAAAGCCGGAGAACATTGACCAGCTGGTGACGGTGGAAGGTCTGGAATACCTGGAAGCCGCTTATAAAGAAAATAAAGGCGTTATTATGGCGACCGGCCATTTTGGCAACTGGGAGCTTCTGGGCGCGACGGTGGCATTGCACGGCTACCCGATGCTGAGCATCACGCGCAAGCAGAACAACGGGCAGATGGACCGCTTCATTAACGAATACCGCGAGATGGTAGGGCAGAAGGTTGCTTACAACCGCGGCAAAAGCGGGCTTTTAGCCATCAGCCGCATGCTGAAGGAAAAGCATTTGCTGGGCGTTTTGTTTGACCAGGACACCAACGACGACGGCGTGGAAATTGACATTTTCGGCAAGAAGTGCATTACGCCTTACGGGCCGGCGGTGCTTTCGCGTTTGTACGGTTCGCCGATACTGCCGATTTTTATGCACAATAACCCTGACGGCACGCTGCGCGCGAAGATTTACCCGCCGCTGTATACGCCGAAGACCAAAAATAAAGAGCAGGATTATTACGATGTTACCAAGGAACTCATCACGGTGCTGGAACACGAGATTATCGAAAACCCGCCGATGTGGTTCTGGGTGCATGACCGCTGGAAGGACGGCCGGCAGCGTTTTGCCGGTAAAAAATAAACTTGCAGACAGGAGGAGAAGTATGCCGAACAAAGAATATCAGCAGACTTTAGCCAGAAAAATATCGCATACAGGCATCGGGCTGCACTCCGGCAAGGATGTGCTGATTACCCTGTGCCCGGCGGAAGTTAACACCGGTATTGTTTTTGTGCGTACCGATTTGCCGGACAGGCCGGAAATCCCTGCGCTGCCGGAAAACGTAACTTCAACCCTGAGGGCGACGACTTTAAGCGCGGGCGGCGCGGAAGTTTTTACGGTTGAGCATTTGATGGCGGCGCTTTCGATGATGCACATTGACAACTGCCGCATTGAAATGTCTTCGCCAGAGCCACCGGTAACGGACGGCAGCGCCGCAGTGTTCTGCGATTTGATTTTGCAGGCAGGGCGCGTGGAGCAGGAAGCAGAGCGTAAGGTTTACGCCGTGCCGCAGTCCTTTGCCGTTTACGAAGACGACAAATACATTACCGTGCAGCCGTACGACGGCTACCGCATTTCCTTTGTTTCCATGAACCCGCATCCCAAACTGGGCACACAGTATTTTGATGTGGAGCTGACGGAAGAAAGCTTTTTGAAGGAAATCGCGCGGGCGCGCACCGTGGGCTTTATGCACGAGATTAAACAGTTGCAGGCTATGGGCCTTGGCCTTGGCGGCAGCATTGAAAATGTTGTGATTTTTGATGAAGATAAGGTACTGTCCGAAATGCGTTTTTATGACGAGCTTATCCGCCACAAAATTTTGGACGTTATTGGTGATTTGTATCTGCTGGGGCCGATTAAAGGTCATGTCATCGCGGTAAAATCCGGGCATGCGTTTAATTCCAAACTGGCCAAACAAATCAAAGCCTATCAGTTAAAGGAGGAAGCAAAATGACCGTTTTAGAAGCAAGTGAAATTCAGAAAATTATTCCCCACCGTTATCCGATGCTGCTGGTTGACCGCATCATCGAACTGGAACCTATGAAACGCGCCGTGGGAATTAAAAATATTACCATGAATGAAATGCAGTTTCTGGGTCATTTCCCAGGCGACCCGATTATGCCGGGCGTGCTGATGATTGAAGCCATGGCTCAGGTTGGCGGCGTAGCCCTGCTGTACCCCGAAGAAAACCGCGGTAAAATCGCAGTGTTCGGCAAAATCGACAATGTGCGTTTCCGCAAACAGATTATCCCCGGTGACCAGGTTGTTACCGAAGCGATTATTACCAAAATCCGCGGCAACATGGGCGTTTGCGAATGTAAGGGCAGAGTTGACGGCAAAGTTGCCTGCGAATGCGAATGCACCTTTGCCATTATGGACCCGAAACAATAATTTACCAAAATACGTTAAATTTTGCTGAAATAATTAGTAAAAAGGCGTATTTTGCAGTTAACCGCCTCTGAAAGCTGATTTTGAATGGTAAAAATATAATACGGTTTGCCGAATATAGATATTAGGTTGCAAATCGGTATATAAGAATTTGCAGATTAAAATGAGCGGTTAATTTTGAGGAGTGAATATGATGAATTCGGTAATTATGCCTGTACATAACATCCATCCGACGGCGATTGTCCATCCCAATGCCAAAATCGGCAAGAACGTGGAAATCGGGCCTTATGCGGTTGTCGGCGACGACGTTGTCATCGGTGACGGCTGCAAACTCTACCCGCACGCCGTTATCCATGAACACACCACGGTTGGCAAAAACTGTGTGTTCTTCCCGGGCTGCTCTATCGGCGCAGTGCCGCAGGATTTAAAATTTGCCGACGAGTACAGCTCTACCATTATCGGCGACGGCTGCGTGTTCCGTGAATGCACAACCGTTAACCGTGCTACCGGCGAGGGCAACAAAACCATTATCGGCAATAACCTTTTAATGATGGCATACACCCATGTAGCGCATAACTGCGTGGTTGGCAATAACGTAATCATGTCCAACGTGGCAACGCTGGCAGGGCACGTAACCGTTGAGGACCGTGCCGTTATCGGCGGCCTTGCCGCTGTGCACCAGTTCTGCAAAATCGGCCGCAACGCCATGATTGGCGGTCAGGCTCATGTTAATCAGGACGTGCCACCGTTTATGATTGTTTCCGGCCAGCCGGCGTATGTTTTTGGTTTGAACAGCGTCGGCATTGCCCGCGCAGGTATTCCGCAGGAGGAACGCAGCCAGCTGAAAAAGGCTTTCCGTATTCTGTACCGCAGCGGTTTGACCTTGCAGGAAGCTATCGCTACCATGGAACACGAACTGGACAGCTGCGAGCCGGTTGAACATTTAATGCGCTTTTTGCGTACCGCAGAGCGCGGCATTTTAAGAACCCCGAAAAAATAAGGTGGTGCTTTGATGGAAACTGAAATTCTCGGCATCCTTTCCGGTATCGGGCATTTGCCGGTCGATGTTGCCAAATCGGCCAAAGAACGCGGCTGCCGCATTGTGGCTATCGGCGTTGTGCCGGATATTGACCCGGAGCTGCCGGAAGTTGCCGATGTTTATTATGATATCCACATCGGTAAAATCGGAAAAATTATTTCCACTTTAAAAAAGAATAATGTCAAAATCGTAACCATGATTGGCAAGGTTACGAAGGAAATTTTATATAAAAAAGGCGCAATCATTCCCGATATGCGTGCCATTAAAATTTTGTCGTCCGTGCCGGACCGCAAGGACGATACGATTATGAACGCCATTGTGGCGGAATTGCAGAGCGAAGACATCTTCGTTATGGACCAGACCTACCTGATTAAGCCGCTGATGCCGGGGCCGGGCGTGCTGACGAAACGCCAGCCGACGCCGGAAGAACTGGCGGACATGGACTTCGGCTATAAAATGGCGAAGGAAATCGGGCGACTTGATATCGGGCAGACCGTTGTTGTGAAAAATATGGCGGTTATGGCTGTTGAAGCTATCGAAGGCACCGACGCCTGCATTTTGCGCGGCGGCAAGCTGGGCAAGGACGCCGTTGTTGCCAAAACTGCCAAACCTGCGCAGGACGACCGCTTTGACGTGCCGGGCGTCGGTACGAAAACCATTCAGTCGATGATTGAATCAGGCTGCAAGGCGCTGGTTATTGAAGCGGGGCACACGCTTTTGACGGAGCGCGAAGCGGTAATTAAACTGGCCGACGAGCACGGAATTACGATTGTGTCAAAATAAAATGAAAAATAATTGAGAAAAAACGCAAGGCTGGACGTAAAGTCCGGCCTTTTTGTGTTATAATATATAATGAGTTGGTATGCAATAAACTAAAACAGATAGAAGAAAGGAACCGTTATGGCCAAAATACTTATTTCTGCCGGTGAGGCTTCCGGAGATGTTCATGCCGGTGCCGTGACAAGGGCGCTGAAAAAAATAGACCCGTGCTGTGAAGTTTTCGGCATGGGCGGCGACTGCATGCGCAAAGCCGGCGGCGAAGTGCTGTTTGATATTAAAGAGCATGGCGTAATGGGTTTTATAGAAGTTATTAAAAAGCTGCCGTCGCTGTTCAAGCTGCGCAGCGATTTTGGCAGGGTAATGGACGAGCGCAAACCGGATGTGTTTGTAACGGTTGATTACCCCGGCTTTAACATGAAGCTGGCCAAACTGGCGAAAGAAAAGGGCATCCCGGTTGTTTCCTACATTCCGCCGTCCGCCTGGGCGTGGAACAAGGGGCGCGCACCGAAGGTGGCGAAGCTTGTTACCAAAATAGCTTCTATCTTTCCGTTTGAATACGATGTTTACAAAGAAGCCGGTGCCGATGTGGAATTTGTCGGGCACCCGCTGATTGATATAGTAAAAACCGAACTGCCGCGCGCTGAAGCGGAAGCCTTTGCCGGTAAGCAGGCAGGGCGCAGGCTGATTTTGCTGCTGCCAGGCAGCCGTCTGATGGAAATACAGAAAATGCTGCCGACATTACTTGCGGCGGCAAAGATAATTGCAGAAAAAGAGCCGGACATTGATTTTGCCATGCCGCGCGCATCGACCATACCCAAAGAAATGCTGGAGGGCATGATTAAGGCAAGCGGTTTGCAGGTAAAAATTGTGGAAGGGCATATTTACGACGTAATGAGCGTGGCCGACCTTGCGCTGGCAACCAGCGGCACGGTAACGCTGGAGGCTGCTTTGTGCGGGCTGGGCAGCGTTATTGTGTATAAAACTTCGCCTATATCGGCATTTATTGCCCGCCGAGTTATCAATATCCCGGATATCGGCCTGCCGAACATTGTTGCAGGAAAGCACATCCTGCCGGAGCTTTTGCAGGAGGATTTTACGCCTGAAAAAACGGCGCAGGAAGCGCTGCATCTGCTGGAGCCTGAGCGCAACGCGCAGATGAAACAGGATTTGGAATACGTTAAAGAAAGATTGGGCGCCCCCGGTGCGGTAAACCGAGTTGCGGAGCTGATTCTCCGCGTAGCCAAGGAGAAAAGATGAGTTTATATTTCCGTTTGTTAAGTTATGTGCGTCCGTACGCATTGAGAATAACAATTGCCATACTTTGTACGATGATGGCAGCAGGCTGTAATTTGTATCTGCCGTGGATTATTAAAGACGTTGTCGACAGGGTGCTGGTAGATAAAGATACGGTAATGCTTAATTACATTGCCGCAAGTATTGTTATAGTATTCATTATCCGCGGTATTTTCTTCTACGGACAGAGCTACCTGATGAGCTGGGTAGGCCAGAAGGTTGTTATCGACGTGCGCGGTGATATTTTCCGTAAACTGCAGCGTTTAAGCATGTCGTTTTACGATAAGAACAAAACCGGTACGATTATGAGCTATGTTACCAACGACGTTGCCGCCATGCAGACGGCGATGGTTGACAAAGCGGTAGAATTTGTTACCGAGGGGCTTATCCTTGTCGGCAGTATTGCAGCCATGCTGTGGCTGGACTGGAAGCTGACGCTGTTCACTTTCTGCACTTTTCCGGCTGTTTTGTGGTGCATGGATTACTTCGGCAAGAAAATCCGTAAAAACGGCGGTGAAATTCAGGCCTGCACCGCTGAACTGACTTCCGTTCTGCAGGAGAGCGTTTCTTCGGCGCGCGTAATTAAATCCTTTGTGCGCGAAGAATACGAAACCAATAAATTTGACAACCAGAACAGAGAAAACTTCTATGCCAATATGAAGAACATCAAGCTGAACTCGCTGCTGACTCCGGTAGTTGAATTTGTGGCTGCCGTCGGCGTAACCATCGTTATGTGGTACGGCGGGCGCAGCGTTATCGACGGCGATATTACCGCCGGTGCTTTGGTTGCGTTTTTAACCTATGCGGTTAACATTGCCAACCCGATTAAGCGCTTAACCAAAGTTGCGGCAAGCATCCAGCAGGCGCTGGCGGCAGGCGACCGCGTTTTCGGCGTGCTTGATTTGCCGGAAGCCATTCAGGAAGAACCGAATGCCAAAGCTTTGCCGCCTGTTAAAGGCAAGGTTGAGTTCGATAATGTTAAATTCAGTTATAACCCCGATGAAGAAGTGCTGAACGGTTTGACTTTTACCGTCAACCCCGGTGAGGTAACCGCTATCGTAGGCCCGTCCGGCGCTGGTAAATCCACCATTGCCAGCCTGCTGCCGCGTTTTTATGACGTTACGGGCGGCGATATCCGTATCGATGGCTACAGCATTAAAGACCTGACGCTTGATTCCCTGCGCGGGCAGGTAGGTATTGTGCCGCAGGAAACCATGCTGTTTAACGGCAGTGTGTATGATAACATTCTGTACGGCAGGCTGGACGCGACGGAAGAAGAAGTTTACGCCGCAGCCAAAGCGGCCAACGCCGATGAATTTATCCGCCAGCTGCCGCAGGGATATGAAACCCAGCTGGGTGACCGCGGCGTGAATATCAGCGGCGGCCAGCGCCAGCGCATTGCTATTGCCCGGGCAATACTTAAAAACCCGCGCATATTGATTTTGGACGAAGCCACTTCGGCGCTTGATACCGAAAGCGAGCGCGTGGTGCAGGAAGCTCTGGACCGCCTGATGATCGGGCGCACGTCCTTTGTTATCGCCCACCGCCTGTCGACGATTAAAAACGCCGATAAAATACTGGTGCTTGAACACGGCGCGCTGGTGGAAGCCGGCACGCATGACGAGCTGATTGCACAAAACGGGCTCTACGCCCATCTTTATCAGATTCAGTACCGCAACAAGGAAACGAAATGAGGTTAGCCGATGTATATAATTTATAATTTACTGATGATTGGCGCTTTCTTTCTGGTAATGCCCTATTTCATCTACCGTTCCATCTGTGAAAAAGGCTTTACCAAACGTCTGCGCCAGAGCCTTGGCGGTATTCACGATGAAGAAATTGAAGCCGTTGCCCAAAAGGGCTGTATTTGGATTCACGGCGCGTCCGTCGGCGAGATTGTAGCTACCAGCCCTTTGGTTAAGGAAATACGCAAGGCCATGCCCGATATTCCGATTTTGGTTTCCGCCGTTACCGTAGGCGGTTACGACATGGCACACCAGATTATTCCGGAAGCGGACGCCATTATTTACTTCCCGCTGGATATGCCGTTTGTGTCGGAATCCGTTGTTAAACGCATCCGCCCGCGCATTTTTATGCCGGTTGAAACTGAATTATGGCCTAATTTGCTGCGCGCCCTGCGCGAACGCAATATTCCGGTAATGATGGTTAACGGGCGTATTTCCGAAAAATCCGTTAAAACCTACCGTTACCTGCTGGGCATCTGGGACGATATGCTGAACACGGTTAGCCGTTTCTGCATGCAGTCCAGCATCGACGCCGATTATATCCGCCATTTGGGCGCGGACCCAAGCAAGATTTACGTTACCGGCAATACCAAGTTTGACCAGACCTATGCGGAAGTAACGCAGGAGGACCTGGACGGCTATAAAAAAGAACTGGGCATTGAAGGGGCTTACCCTGTTATTGTGGCCGGTTCCACGCACCCCAGCGAAGAAAAAGCCATGCTGGAAGCCTTTAAAACTATTAAGGAAAGCTACCTCAACGCGCGCCTTGTTATTGCGCCGCGTAAACCGGAACGTACCGGCGAGATTGTGCGCCTTGTCGGCAACTTCGGTTACGACGTTGGTTTGCGTTCCAAGCTGTTGAAGCTGGACGGCAACCGCCCTCAGTATCCGGTGCTTGTGATTGACACCATCGGTGAGCTGGGCAGAATTTACTCCGTCGGCGACGTGGTATTTGTCGGCGGTTCGCTGATTAACCACGGCGGCCACAACGTACTGGAACCTGCCGCACATGCCAAACCGATTATCGTCGGCCCGAGCATGCAGAACTTTAAAGATTCGTATTCTTTGTTAAGCAAGGTTGGCGCCTGCAAAATGGTGAACGGCGTGCCCGAGCTTACCAAAGAACTGCTTGATATAATTAAGAATGACGAAAGACGTGCCAAAATGGGTGCGGCTTCCTTGCAGGTTATCAAGGAAAACCGCGGCGCTGCGGTGCGCAGTATTGAATACCTTGAAGATTTGCTGCGTATTACCACCGTTCCCGCTACCATTATGACGCGCTACCCGACCAATATCCGCAACCTGAAGGATGACGGCGGTATCAGCCTGCGCAACGGCGATTTCATAATCCAGTATGTGTACCAGCTGGTGCATGGCGCAGAAGTTTCGCTGGCGGGTAATATCCTGCTGTTCGTGCTGCGCTTCTTCTCGTTCCTGTACGAGTTCGGCGTTTGCAGCAAACTGTGGCTGTATAAAGTCGGTTTCTTCAATCAGAAAAAACTGGACTGCTGCGTAATCTCCATCGGCAACATCACCGTAGGCGGCACGGGCAAAACCCCGACCGCGCAAAAGGTTGCCGCCATGATTAAAAATATGGGCTACCGCGTTGTTATCCTCAACCGCGGCTACCGTTCCCACTGGGATAAGGAGCTGGGCGTGGTAAGCGACGGCAAAAAGATTTTTATGACGGCGTATGAAGCAGGCGACGAAGCCTACCTGATGGCGAAAACCCTGCCCGGCATTCCTGTTGTTATCGGTAAAAACCGCGCCGTTACCGGCCAGTATGCCGTGGATAAATTAAACGCCGAAGTCATCATCATGGACGACGGCTATCAGCACTGGCATTTGTACCGTGACCTTGACGTTGTGCTGGTGGATACCTACAACATGTTCGGCAACGGCAGCCTGCTGCCGCGCGGCACCCTGCGCGAGCCTTTGAAGCACCTTGACAGGGCGGGGCTGTTTTTGCTGACGAAAACCGACCAGAGCTCGCAGTTCAGCCGTATTAACCTGCGCAAAACGCTGGCTAAATACAATGATGAAGCTCCGGTTATCGAAAGTATCCACCATCCGAAAAACTTTGTCGAAATTGCCGACTGGTACAAGGGCATCCACGAAAACACGCTGGAACTTTCCGAACTGGAAGGCAAAAAGGTTATGGTCTTCTCCGCTATCGGCAACCCGTCCTCGTTTGAACAGACGCTGGCGGGCATTGGCCTTGATATCCTTGAAGCCATCCGTTACCCCGACCATCATGATTACGGCATGATTGAAATGCAGTACATCAGCGAGCGCGCGGCCAGCAAAGAGGCTGTAGCGCTGATTACCACCGCTAAGGACGCGGTTAAAATCCCGACAGAATTTATTTACTTCAACAGGGATTTGCCGCTGTACATATTAAACATGGACATTATGATTACGGAAGGGCAGGACTTGTTTGAAAAAGCAATTGTCGCTGCTATCCAAAAGGAGACGAAAAAGCAATGAAGGTTTTATGTGTAATTCCTGCGCGTTATGCTTCTACACGCCTGCCGGGCAAACCGCTGGCGCTGATTGCCGGTAAGCCGATGATTCAGCATACCTACATGCGTGCCTGCGAGGCTCAGGAGCCGGACGACGTTATCGTAGCCACCGACAACGAAAAAGTGTACGATACCGTTATCGGTTTCGGCGGCAAAGCCGTAATGACTTCGCCCGACCATCCGAGCGGCACCGACCGTCTGGCAGAGGTTGCCATGCAGTACCCTGATGTTGACGTTATCATCAACGTGCAGGGCGACGAACCGATGATTGACCCGGATATTATCGACCGTCTGGCGAAAGCCTTTGATGGTAACGATGATTTGAAAATGGCGACGATGAAAGTGCCGATGCAGGAAAGCGAATACAACGACCCTGCCGCCGTTAAGGTTGTTACCGACGATAACGGCTACGCGCTGTACTTCTCCCGCAGCCTGATTCCGTATCCGCGCAACGAGGTGGAAGGCGCAAAGGTGTATAAACACGTGGGCGTTTACGCATACCGCCGCGACTTTTTGCTGCAATACGCCGCGCTTGAGCCGACCGTGCTGGAGCAGGTAGAAGGGCTTGAACAGCTGCGCGCTTTGCAGAACGGCTATAAAATCAAAGTGCTGGAAAGCGATTTTCAGGGCATCGGCATTGATACGCCGGAGGATCTGGAAGCCATCAACAAACTTTTTGCGGAAAAGAATAAATAATACATTTGCGATTTGACGATAAAGGAGGCAGACATGAATATAGTAACTGTTGGCGATTACAAAGTAGGTCAGGGCAACCCGATGCTGCTGATGGCAGGCCCGTGCGTGCTGGAAGGCTACGAACGCAGCCTGATGATTGGCCAGCGCGCCAAAGCTATTGCCGATAAACTCGGCATGCCCTATGTTTTTAAGGCATCCTTCGATAAGGCAAACCGTTCTTCTTACAGCTCTTTCCGCGGGCCGGGATTAAAAGAAGGCCTTGCGATTTTAGCGCAGATTAAGAAGGATTTGGGCGTGCCTGTCGTTACCGATATCCACGAAACCTATCAGGTTGAGCCTGCTGCCGAAGTGGCGGATATTTTGCAGATTCCGGCCTTTTTGTGCCGCCAGACCGACCTTGTTTACCAGGCGGGCAAATCCGGCAGGACTGTTAATGTAAAAAAAGGCCAGTTCCTTGCTCCGTGGGATATGAAAAACGTAATCAAAAAAATTGAAGAATCCGGCAACAAAAACATTATGCTGACGGAACGCGGCGCAAGCTTCGGCTACAACACGCTGGTAACCGATATGCGCGGTCTTGCGATTATGCGCGAGCTGGGCTATCCGGTAGTGATGGACGCTACGCACAGCGTGCAGATTCCGGGCGGCCAGGGTACTTCTTCCGGCGGTCAGAGCCAGTATGTTCCGCACATGGCAAGGGCAGCCGCTGCAGTAGGCATCGACGCTTTGTTCCTCGAAGTACATGATAATCCGGCGGAAGCTCTTTCCGACGGTCCGAACATGGTTAAACTGGATAACCTTGAAGCGCTTTTGAAAGACGTTCTGGCAATCGATAAGATTGTCCGCGGTTAATGACGTTTTAATTAAAGGAGTGATTTCCTGATGGAAGACAAGATGCTGGAACAGGCGCGCGAAGTGCTGCGCCTGGAAGCAGAAGCTGTTCTGGAACAGGTTGAACGCATAGATGAGCATTTTAAGGCTGCGGTGGAAATGATTATGGCCTGCCACGGCCGCGTGGTTATTACCGGCATGGGCAAGTCCGGCATTATCGGCCGCAAAATGGCTGCCACGCTGGCCAGCACCGGCACGCCGTCCTTTTACCTGCACCCGGCCGAGGGCATCCACGGCGATTTGGGCATGGTAACTGAAAACGACGTTGTTATCGCGCTGTCCAACAGCGGCGAAACCGGCGAAGTGCTGCACATTCTGCCTTCGCTGCGCAGAATCGGTGCCAAGCTGATTGCCATGGTCGGCAACCCCAATTCCACGCTGGCCAAAAATTCGGACGTTGTTCTAAACGTCGGCGTCAGCAGGGAAGCCTGCCCGCTCGGCCTTGCACCTACCTCCAGCACTACGGCTGCGCTTGCTTACGGCGATGCGCTTGCTCTGGCGCTGCTTTCCGAACACAAATTTACTGCCAGCCAGTTTGCTGTATTCCATCCGGGCGGTTCGCTGGGGCGCAAACTTTTGCTTACCGTTGCGGACATTATGCACAGCGGCGACGAGAACCCGCTTGTTAAAGCGGACCTCAGCGTGCAGGAAGCACTCTTTGTCATTACCGATAAAGGTTTGGGCGCAGTTTCCGTTGTCGATAACGACAACAAAATGCTGGGCGTGCTGACGGACGGCGATATCCGCCGCGGGCTCAGCAAAGGCGTGGACTTCTTAAAACGCCCGGTAACGGAACTGATGACCGCCAACCCGAAAACCATTACCAAAGAAAAACTGGCAGCGGCAGCGCTGCACCTTATGGAAAGCAACCACCCGAAACCGATTACCGTATTGCCCGTTGTCGATGCGGAAAATCACGTTATCGGGCTGCTGCATATGACTGACCTTGTACGTCAGGGCGTGGTATAATGATGAGTGACGTAAAAAATGCCGCCAAAATAAAACTGCTGGCGCTGGACGTGGACGGAGTGCTGACGGACGGCAGCCTCAACATCGGCGCGGAAGGCGAACTGTTTAAAGCCTTCAACGCGCGCGACGGCCTTGGCTTAAGCTGCCTTCTGCGCAGCGGCGTGCGCGTGGCGATTATCACCGGGCGCAAAAGCGCAATTATCCACCGCCGTGCGGAAGAACTTGGCATTACAGAACTTTACGAAGGCATAAAAGATAAAAGAAAAATACTGGCGGAACTGGCAGAGCAGGGCGGCCTTGCGCGTGAGGAAATTGCCTATATGGGCGACGACCTGAACGACCTGCCTGCGCTTACCTATGCAGGTTTTGCCTGCGCACCGGCGGATGCAGCGCCGGAAGTGCTTGCTGCCAGCCGGTTCATCAGCACTAAATGCGGCGGGCGCGGCGCAGTACGCGAAGCAGCAGAGCTGATTTTAAAAGCGCAGGGCAAATGGACTGAAATTGTAGATGCTTATCTTAAGCAGGGACAGGGAGATTCACAATAATGTGGCTTTATTATTTGTTAAAAAGCATGAGCTGGATTATCAGCCACCTGCCTTACAAGCTGGTTGTCAAAATCGGTTTGGGGCTGGGCAGGCTGTACTACATCATTGCCAAAAAGCAGCGCATCAGGGCGGAAGAAACCATTAAAGAACGCCTTGGCTACAGCGATGAGCAGGCAAAGAAAACCATTCACAGCCTGTTCGTCAAGCTGGGCGCAACATTTATGGAAATTATGTACATGCCGGCTTTAAATAAAGACAATATCCGCGGGCTGGTAAGCTTTGACCGACCCGAAGTGCTGTGGGAAGCGCTGGGCGAAGGCAAGGGCGTTGTTATGCTGGCCTGCCACATGGATAACTGGGAATGGCTGGGCGCGGCGCTGGCGCTGAACGGATTTCCGCTGAGCGCTGTTGAAAAACCGCAGCCGAACCATATTTACAGCGACTTTATGAACGAACTGCGTACCGGCGTGGGGCAGGAAATTTTCTCGCGCGGGACGAGTGAAATTTTAGGCTGCGCACGCGCGATGAAGAAAAAACGCATGCTGGGGCTGATCGCCGACCAGGACGGCGGCTATGACGGTATCTTCGTGCCGTTCCTCGGTAAAATGGCATCGACGCCGACCGGGCCTGCATATTTTTCGCGTAAGTTTGACGCGCCGATTGTGCCGATATTCATTGTGCGCAAGGAAGGCAATTACGGGCATCAGGCCATTGTTAAGGACCCCATTTACTACGAAAATACCGGCGACCGCAAAGCCGATGATTATAAGGTAACTTTAAAAATGACGCAGATTGTTGAAGAAGTTATCAAAGAATACCCGGATAACTGGCTGTGGTTCCAGCACCGCTGGAATACCCCTTATACGCCGCCGGAGGAAAAGGAGCTAAAGCAGGGTGAAGAATAAAGGATTGTTACTGATTGCCGGCGGCATTGCCGTGGCGGCAGCTATAATCGCCTGGCTGATGTTTGGCGGCGAGGCGCCGAAGAACCCGGAAAATGTTGTAACCGAAGTTGCAAGCGCCGTTGTAAAAAATACAACCGTTAACCGCGAGCAGGACGGCAAAGTGCTGTGGGAGTTTTCCGTTGAAGAACTGGAAAGCGTTTCCGGCAGCGGTGAAGCTGTGCTGAAGGGCGTTAAAGGCAAAATTTACCGCGAGGACGGCTCCGTTATCGACGTTGTGGCCGGCGGCGGCAAAATAAATAACGACGACAAAAACTTTGCGCTGGACCGCGGCGTTAAAGCCGTGCTTTCCAACGGTGGCGAGATAACCGCCGAAGAAATTGCCTGGAACCAGAAGGACGACGTTATTACGGCGACCGGTAAGGTAAAGGTTGTAAAGGACGAGCACACCGCGCTGGCGGATAAAATTGTAACCAGCAGCAAATTTGAACATTTTAAATTAAGCGGACATGCCGAAGTACAGAAAGGGGAACTGTAACAATGAAGATAAAAACAGCTATCGCGCTGGCGGCAGCCCTGCTGATTATGGGCGCGCAGGTGCATGTACCGGCTTATGCGGCCGAAGGCGGCTTCAGCGTAAAGGCTGACGAAATTGAATACGATATGAAAAGCGGCGACGGCACTGCCAAAGGCAATGTTGTTATCCTGCACGACGGCGGCAAGGCTACCTCCGCCGCAGCGGAATTTAACAGCAAAACCATGACCGGCAGGCTGACCGGCGGCGTTGTTGCAGATAAGGACGACGCGCACATTACCTGCGCAACCTTTGTAATGCACAGCGAAGATTATGTTTCGGCAGTTGGCAGCGCCAGCGTGACGAAAGAAGATAAAACCCTGACCGCAGAACAGATTGACTATCACAGCGACGCTGAATACGCCGAAACCATTGGTTCATGGGGGCAGCTCAGCAGCACCGACGGCAGCGTTTTAACTGCGGCGCAGATTACCTATAACGGCAAAACCGGCATGGCGGAAGCTACCGGCAACGTCGATATTGTAAGCCCGCCGCGTAATTTAACGGCATCTGCCGATAAGGCTGTTTACGATACCAACAACGATGGTACGGTTGAACTCATCGGCAACGCCACCGCAACGCAGGACGGCAACACCGTATCCGGCAACCGCCTGCTTATGCATAACGCAGGCAACGCTGCCAAAGGACAGCGCGCCGAAGCGTTTGGCGATATTAAAATAGTTTATGTACCTAAAGAAGAACCTGCACCGGCTGAAAATGCAGCGGGCGCAGAAACCGAAACAGCTGTAACAGCGGAAAACACTGAACAGGTGGAGGCAGCATAGTGGTAATTGAAACAGCTAACCTTATAAAAGAATATTCCGACAGGCGCGTTGTCAACAACGTCAGCATCCGTGTGGAGCAGGGCAGCATTGTGGGTTTGCTCGGCCCTAACGGCGCCGGTAAAACCACCACGTTTTACATGATTGTCGGCATTATCAAGCCTGACAGCGGCACGGTAACGCTGGACGGTCAGGACATCAGCGCTTTGCCGATGTATATGCGCGCGCGTGCGGGCATCGGCTATCTGCCGCAGGAGGCTTCCATCTTCCGTAAAATGACGGTGGAGGAAAACCTGCTGGCGATTCTGGAAGCTAACAACATCCCCGAAAAGCAGCGCATTGAAAAAATGAATGCTTTGATTGAGGAGTTTCATATCGGCCATATCCGTAAAAACAAAGGCACGGAGCTTTCCGGCGGTGAACGCCGCCGCGTGGAAATTGCCCGCGCGCTGGCAACCGACCCGGCCTTCATTTTGCTGGACGAGCCTTTTGCCGGCATTGACCCGATTGCCGTGGCCGATATCCAGAACATGATTGCCCATCTGGCGCAGCGCGGCATCGGTATTTTAATTACCGACCACAACGTGCGCGAAACCTTGAGCATTGTCGATAAGGCTTATATCCTCGCCAACGGCGAGATACTGCTGCACGGCGACAGCGAAACCATTGCCAACGACCCGGTAGCGCGCAAATACTACCTGGGCGAAAACTTCAGCATGTAGGGGGGATGAAGATTGCGTTTACGTTTGTTGGACCGTTATGTGTTAAGTGAATTACTGTATCCGTTTGTCTTCGGTATCGCCTCCTTCTCCAGTATTTTTATTGCCAGCTCCATGCTGTACCGCATTACGCAGTACATGACCAAATACGGTGCGGGCTGGGATACCATTGCCTGGCTGTTCTTTTACAGCCTGCCGGAGGTTATCAACTATACCTTCCCGATGTCGATGCTGCTGGCATCCTTGATGGCGTTCGGCAAATTATCCGGCAGCAGTGAAATCATCGCCATGAAATCCGGCGGCGTCAGCTATTACCGCATTGTTGCGCCGGTGCTGATTGTGGCGTTTATCGTCAGCATGTTCTCCGTCGTCTGGGCGGAAAAGGTAGTGCCTGCCTCCAAAGTGCAGTACACCCGCGTGCTGGAATACCAGATTAAGGGCAACACCAAGCCGAAAACGCAGGATAACGTCATCATCAAAACGATGAGCGGCGACACCCAGCGTTTGACTTATGCCCGCCGCTTTGAAGAACATTCCGGCAAAATGATGGACATTACCATCGAGGAATTTGACAACCACAAGCTGGCGCGCATCCAGACGGCTAAGGAAGGCCGCTGGGAAAACGGCAGCTGGCGTTTGTTCAACGGCACTGTTTATTCCGTACATGACGAAGAAGGCTTGCAGAGCACGGCGAAGTTTGACGAGCAGATAATCCCGCTCGACATTGCGCCGGAGCAGATTTCCTGGGAACAGAAAGAGCCTGAGGAAATGACTATCCGCGAGCTGCGCGAATACATCCACATGCTTGAGATGCAGGACCAGCCGACCTCGCGCCACTGGTGTGAAATTTACATGCGTATCTTCATTCCGATGGCCAGCTTCTTCTTTGCGATGATCGGCGCGCCGCTGGGCACGCAGAAGCAGCGTACCAGCTCGTCCATCGGCCTGGGCTTAAGCATTATCGTTATCTTTATTTATTACGCCATTATGACGTTTACCACCGGCCTTGGCAAAGGCGGCGCGATGAACCCGCTGCTGGCCTGCGCTTTGCCGAACCTTATCTGTTTGTGTGTAGGTATTTATCTTTTGCGCCAGAAGAACGCATAATAATTTTGGGGTGAGTTTATGTTTGGGTTACGCCTGATAATTATCCTGGCCGTCGTCGGCGGGCTGATTGCCTTTATCGGCGACAAGCTGGGCAGTAAAATCGGCAAGAAAAAACTGTCCGTCTTCGGCCTGAGGCCTTATTATACCTCGGTGCTGATGACGGTAATAACGGGCGTTTTAATTGCGGCGACGACGATTATCGTGATGGCGGCATCGTCCGACAGCGCGAGGACTGCCATGTTCGGCATGGAGCAGTTACAGGACGAACTGCGCAGCCTGAACAAGGAAAAAGAAGCAGCGTCGCTTGAAATAGAAAAGGCACGCGCCGACCTGGCTGACCGCAACAAGGAAATACAGGAACTGGACGCTGAAAGGGCGCAGCTTGCAGCCGAAGTAAGCACCAGCCGCGAAGAACTGGGGCGCGCCCGCGCGGAAGTAAACTCCCTGACGGAATCGAAAGCGACTCTGGAAGCAGAAGTAGGCTCGCTGGAAGAAACTACGGAACGCTTGCGCCGCGGCATTGTGGCGATGCGTGAGGGCAGCGTGGTTTACCGCAGCGGCGAAGTGATTTATGCTGGTGTTTTAAGCAGCAAGCTGAACGATGAAGAAAACGCCAAGCAGATGGAAATGTTCCTGAGCGCGGCTAACGAAGCGGCTATGCAGCGTATGGGCATCCGCAGCGAAGAACCTGTCGGCGTGCTGTGGCTGTCTAACGAGCTGGCACAGGCGGCGCTGAAGGAAATCCAGTCTGCCGATGGCAACGTGTTTGTAAGGCTGCGCGCCGTGGCGAACATCATCGCCGGTGAACCGGCAATTTGTACTGTTGAACTGGTGCATAACGAATGTGTATACAAGGACAACGAGCTGATTTTCAGCAAGGTTATTGATGTAAGCGATATTAAATACGGGCTTGACCGTGAGATTCTGGCATTTTTGAACGAGGTTAACCATACGGCGGTGCGCGCAGGCGTAATGCCCGACCCGCTGACCGGCAAGGTAGGTAACCTTGATGCCGGTACGATGGTTCAGACCGGTGAGAAAATGGCTGATTTGGGCGGGCAGGTTATGCTTAAGGCTTATGCCCGCGGCGATATTTATACTTCCGGCCCGGTGCTGCTGCGTTTAGAGGTTGAAGATGCAGACAAAGAATGAATTTTTACTTGGCATTGACCCCGGCAGCTATAAAACCGGCGTGGCAAAGGTTAAGCCTGACGGCGAAGTTATCAGCGCCGAATGGGTGGAAACCGAAACGCTGACGGAAGTTTTAACGAAGCTGAACGCAGAAAGCGGCGCGGCGATTAAAGCAGTAATTATCGGCAACGGCACCAACACCAAACCGGTGCATAAGGTGCTGGGACAGGTTTTTACCGGCGTGCCGGTGATAGAAATTGACGAAAAACACAGTACGGAACAGGCGCGTACATTGTACTGGCAGCTTAACAAGCCGCAGGGCTGGCGCGCGCTGCTGCCCGAAGGCTTGCGTGTACCGCCCGAACCGCTGGACGGTTACGCAGCGGCAGTGCTGGTAAAACGGTATTTAGAGCAACAAAAAGACAGGGATTAAACTCCCTGCTTTTTTGTAGGTATTTAACCTGCGGCGGCGAATATAAAACTATCAGGCATTTGTAATTGGGGGGTACAAAATGGAAAAATTACTTGATACAACCTGCGAAAAATTTTTGGAAGAACTGGCAAGCAAGCAGCCCACTCCGGGCGGCGGTGCGGCTTCTGCACTGTGCGGCGCAACGGCGGCAGCCTTAACGGCGATGCTGGGCAATTTAACGGCTGGCAAAGCTGGCAGCGAAGCCAACGACAAAATGGCGCTGGAAATCATCATCGCTGCGGACAAGTTGCGTTTGGAACTGGCACAGCTGGCGGACGACGATGCGGCTGTGTTCAATAAATTTATGGAAGCCTACAAAATGCCGAAGGCTACGGATACGGAAAAAGCCATGCGCACGGCGGCAATCGGGCAGGCAGCCGTTGCGGCGGCGGAAGTGCCCATGCAGATTGCCAACAAAAGCCTTGAAGTGCTGAAACTGGCGCGCAAGCTTATCGTGTTCGGCAACCCCAACGCCATCAGCGACGGCACGGTATCCGCCCTTATGGCGCGTGCGGCTTTGCGCAGTGCGCTGTATAACGTAAAAATCAACCTGGGGTTGATTAAGGATGATGAATACGTAGCGGCGGCGCGTGCCAAAATGCAGCAGCTGGAAGCCAAAGCCATGGAAATAGAGGCCTTTGTGCTGGCGCGTACCGATGAAGTTTTAAAATAATATTGACGGCGGCGCGTATTTATCATATAATTAAAAATTAGCAGGGAGAGGTGGTCGAGTGGTTTAAGGCTCTGGTCTTGAAAACCAGCGAGGTGCAAGCCTCCGTGGGTTCGAATCCCACCCTCTCCGCCACGATTTTACCGCGCCTTTTACGGCGCGTTTTTTGTTATAAGGGTGCAGCATGGTTTATTTTGCCTATGGCGATAAAGAACTGAATTACTTAAAAAAGAAGGATAAACGCCTGGCGGACGTGATTGAAAAGGCAGGCTACATCAGGCGCGAGCTATTTCCGGATATTTTTGTGTCGCTTGTAAATTCCATTGCCGGACAGCAGATATCGCGCAAGGCAAAGGCCAGCGTGTGGCAGCGCTTTGTAACGCTGTTGGACGGGCATGTAACGCCGCTGGCGATTGATGCCGTGACGGAGGACGAGCTGCGCGCGTGCGGATTATCCGGCCGTAAGGCTGTGTATATTAAGCGGCTGGCAGCCAAAGTGCTGGACGGTGAAGTTGATTTTGCAAGCTTTGCGCAGATGAGCGACGAAGAAGTATGTGCGGAACTGACGAAGCTTGACGGCATCGGCAAATGGACGGCTGAAATGCAGCTGATATTTTCGCTGGGGCGCGCCAATATATTAAGCGGCGGCGACGTCGCAATCCAGAATGGGCTGAAGCTTTTGTACGGGCACAAAAAAATAACGCCTGCGCTGGTGGCAAAATACCATAAGCGTTACAGCCCGTACGCATCGGTTGCCAGCTTTTATTTGTGGGCGCTGGCCAACGGCGATGTGATTTACGAACGCCCGCGCAAAAAATCCGCCCGGGCAGATTAAACAGCGGCAAAATACAAAAATAAAAATTAAAAACGCTTGAAATTTAGCGGAACATAGTGTATACTATACAAGTAAGTCAATTGGAGTGGTACTCAAGTGGCTGAAGAGGACGGTTTGCTAAATCGTTAGGGGGGGCAACTCCCGCCAGGGTTCAAATCCCTGCCACTCCGCCAACTTAAAAGCAAAGGACATCGGTTAACGCCGGTGTCTTTTTTTATTTTGTGCGCAGGGCAGGCAACGGTAAAAAAATTGGGTGAAACTGTTAAGCGCCGACCTAGTTACCGACCCAGTTAGCGACTAAGATACCGATCAAGATAAATTTAAACTTGCTTAAATAGCATAATAAAGATATAATTAAAATAAAATAATACTATGAGAGGTATGCGCTATGTTAATAAAGCCTTCAGCTGCCATCAGGCAGAACTATAACGAAATATCCGAGTTATGCAAAACGTCTAAAGAACCGGTTTACCTTACCAAAAACGGTGAAGGCGACCTTGTTGTAATGGATATAGAAGCTTTTGCGCGCCGCGAAAAAATGCTGAAACTGCGCGAAGAACTTATCAGCGTAGAAGAAGCACGCTTAAACGGCAGCCGTGGATTTACGCTTGATGAAGTTGACAAAAAATTAAACGAACTTTTGGACGGTATGGCAAATGACGGCAGAAAAGCAATATAAAGTAATTGTATCGGAAAAAGCTTATGATACCTTAAGCAAAATTATCAGTTATATTGCTTTGGACAGCATTGAAGCAGCAGTAAAAGTAAAAAACGAAATATCAAAAGCTATGGCTTCACTGTCATATCTGCCGCAAAGGGCACCGTTTTTGGAAGGCGCGTTTATACCTTACAACAAATACCACAAATTAGTTCTACTACGCCGTTACCTTATAATTTACCAGTGTTGCGATGATGTTGTTTATGTAGATTACATCGTCGATTGCAAGCAGGATTATCAGTGGCTGATAAGATAAAATACAGAGGACGATTTAGCAAATCGTTAGGGGGTGCAACTCCCGCCAGGGTTCAAATCTCTGCCACTCCGCCAACTTAAAAGCAAAGGACATCGGTTAACGCCGGTGTCTTTTTTATTTTGTGCGCTTCTTTTCTATCTAATCATTAAATATGATATAATTAAACTATTAAGGCAAAAATTTTGTGTGGATATACAACTTGGATGAAGGGGTAAGGCTTATGAAATCCAACTTTGCATTTTTAAATACGCATTTTCCGGTGCTGGCAAATTTTGGCGCACTGGCCGAAAAATATTGTTACAGCGATTCCAACTCATGCTTAATAAAACTTGGCATGATTGGCGAAACAATCGTCAACTTAATGCTTACTTACGATAAAATTAAAATTCCGGCGGAATGTAAAGCCGTAACCAAAATCAACATACTTGCCTCGCAGGGGCTTTTAACGCAGGACCTTGTGGATATTCTGCACGCCTTGCGTAAAACGCGCAACAAAGCCGCCCATAACGGATATGAAAATATTAAGGAAGGCCAGTCGCTGCTGCCCATGACGCACAGTTTATGCGAATGGTTTATGCAAACCTATGGCGACTGGCAGTACGAAAACCATAAATTTGTTTTGCCTACGGAAGCGGAAGCCAAAACTATAACTATTCAGGACGACAAAGACGCGGAAGAAAAACTGCTTGCCGATGCTGAAAGAATTGCTGCCGCAGCAAAAGCCCTTGCTGCCGATGAACGCAGAAAACGCGCCCTTGCCGCCGCCAGCCAGCGTCAAAAATCCGAAGCCGAAACCCGTTACCTTATTGATGAACAGCTGCGCAAAGTAGGCTGGCAGGCCGATACCGAAAACTTGCGTTACAGCAAAGGCGCCCGCCCTCAAAAGGATAAAAATCTTGCCATTGCCGAATGGCCTACCCTCTCGCAGGCAGGCAACAGGGGCAGGGCCGATTATGCTCTTTTTGCCGGCGAAAAACTTGTCGGCATAATTGAAGCCAAAGCAGAACACAAAGATATCCCCTCCGTTATAGATTATCAGTGCAAAGAATATGCTTCCGGTATCCGCCCGGAGGACGAAAAATATATTATAAACACATGGGGCAAATATAAAGCGCCGTTTGTTTTTGCAACTAACGGCAGGCCTTACCTTGCCCAGCTTGAAACAAAATCAGGCATTTGGTTTTTGGATTTAAGGGAAAGCAGCAACATGCCTAAAGCCCTGCGCGGCTGGATTAGCCCGGAAGGTATGCTCTCCCTGTTAACCCGTGATATCGAAACGGCAGACAAAACTTTACAGCAGCTGCCATTTGATTTTTTACGCGACCATGACGGACTTAATTTAAGGCAGTATCAGCTTAACGCGATAAGTGCTGCCGAAAATGCAGTGATTGCCGGACAGCCCAATATTTTGCTTGCCATGGCAACCGGCACAGGCAAAACCCGCACTGTGCTTGGCATGATTTACCGCTTTTTAAAAACGCAGCGTTTTAGCCGTATTTTGTTTTTGGTAGACCGCACCGCGCTCGGCGAGCAGGCCGAAGATGTATTTAACGAGGTTAAAATAGAAGACTTAAAAACGCTGGCGCAGATTTACGATATAAAAACACTGGAAGATATAGACGTTGATACTGAAACCAAAATCCATGTTGCAACGGTGCAGGGAATGGTTAAACGCCTGCTTTATAACGAAGGCGAAACGCAGCCCGCCGTTACGGATTACGACTTAATCATTATCGACGAAGCCCACAGAGGATACCTTTTGGATAAAGAAATGGGCGAGGACGAAATACTATACCGCGACCAGCTTGATTACCAAAGCAAATACCGCATGGTAATTGAATACTTTGACGCTGTTAAAATTGCTTTAACGGCAACGCCTGCGCTGCACACCACGCAGATTTTTGGCAAGCCCGTGTTTAAATACACCTACCGCGAGGCCGTTATTGAAGGCTACCTTGTAGATTACGACGCCCCGCACAAAATAAAAACAAAACTAAACACCGAAGGTATTAAGTATAAAAAAGGCGAAACGCTTGCGCTTTACGACCCTGTAACCGGCGAAATTACCAACAGCGAAGTATTGCAGGATGAACTGAACTTTGACGTTGAACAGTTTAACCGTAAAGTTATTACGCCGGAATTTAACCGTACTGTACTTGAAGAAATTGCCCATGATATTGACCCCGAAGACGTAATGCAGGGCAAAACGCTTATTTTCGCCGTCGATGACGAACACGCCGATTTGATTGTTTCGCTGCTGAAAGAAATTTACAGCGAACAGGGCATTGATAACGACGCCATTATGAAAATTACCGGCAGCGTCGGCGGGGGTAACAAACGCAAAGTGCAGGAAGCCATTAAACGCTTTAAAAATGAACGCTTCCCCAGCATTGCCGTAACGGTAGATTTATTGACTACCGGCATCGACGTGCCGGAAATTACCACATTGGTATTTATGCGCCGCGTAAAATCGCGTATTTTGTTTGAACAAATGCTTGGCCGCGCAACGCGCTTGTGCCCGGAGATAAACAAAACACATTTTGAAATTTACGACCCCGTCGGCGTTTATGATTCGCTTGAAGAAGTAAACACCATGAAGCCCATATCTGCCGACCCTAAAACAACCTTTGCTCAGCTTTTGGAAGGGCTGGAAGTATTGCAGGACGAAGTGCATATTAAAAATGCCATCGGGCAGATAATTGCCAAATTGCAGCGTGCCAAACGCAGGCTTAATGCCGATGCTGTCCGCGAATTTAAGGATGCTTCCGGCGGCTTAAACGTAGATGAATTTATTAAAAAGATAGAAAGCAAACCGCTGACGGAAGCAAAACAAATGCTGCTTAATGAAGCCGGTCTTTTGGAATTACTGGACGGCGGGCAGCGCGGCAGCCGCTATCCTAAAGTAGTGTCCGATAAACAGGATATATTGATGGCGCATGAACGCGGCTTTGGCAAATATGACCAGCGCCCCGGTGACTATCTGGAAAGCTTTAGCCAGTTTGTAAAAAATAATATTAACGAAATTGCCGCGCTGAACATTATCTGCACGCGCCCCAAGGAACTGACGCGCGAAACGCTCAAAAGCCTGCGCATGGCACTGGCTCAGCAGGGATTTACCACCAAACAGCTCAACACTGCGCTCAGAGAAATGACCAGCGAAGAAATAACGGCCGATATTATCAGCCTTGTGCGCCGCTATGCCATCGGCTCGCCGCTTGTCGGGCATCAGGCACGCATCCGCAATGCCGTAAATAAATTAAAAAAGGCGCATAACTTCAGCAGAATAGAACTTAACTGGTTAGAAAATATCGAAACCTATCTTTTAAATGAAACAGTTATGAACGAAACAGTATTTGATGAAGACCCGCGCTTTAAAGGCAAAGGCGGTTTTAAAAAGATAAATCAGTTCTTCAAAGGCAATCTTAAAGAGATTATGAGCGAGCTTAACGAATATCTTTACGATGATGGAGGCAGAACGGCTTGAACACACAGGAAATAGTTTCCAAACTTTGGAACTTGTGCGATGTATTAAGGGATGACGGCATTACCTACCACCAGTATGTAACCGAACTTACCTACATATTATTTTTAAAAATGGCCAAAGAAACAGAAGTTGAAAAAAACTTTGGCGAAGGCGTAACCTTAACGCAGGGCGACAACCTTACGGAAGAACAGATTGCCCAAAACGCCCAAAAGCAAATTATATTAAATTACAGCTGGGATGTTTTAAAAAGCAAAACAGGCATTGAACTTTACAACTACTACAAGGATTTGCTGCGTCTGTTTGGCACTTACTGCACCGGCAATATCCGCGCTATTTATGACGGCGCCGTTACCAACATCGAAGAACCGAAAAATCTTGAAAAAATTATCACCACCATTGATAAGCTGGACTGGTATTCTGCCCGCGAAGAAGGCCTTGGCAACCTTTACGAAGGCCTGCTGGAAAAGAACGCCAACGAAAAGAAATCCGGCGCGGGGCAGTATTTTACGCCGCGCGTGCTGATTGACGTAATGACGCGCCTTGTAAAACCGCAGCCCAAAGAACGCTGCAACGACCCCGCCTGCGGCACTTTTGGCTTTATGATTGCCGCGCACCGTTATGTAAAAGAACATACCAGAGATTTTTTTGAGCTTGACTATGATACTTATGAATTTGAACGCAGCGAAGCCTTTACCGGCTGTGAACTTGTGCGCGATACACGCCGTTTGGCGCTGATGAACGCCATGCTGCACGATATTGAAGGCGAAATTAAATTTGGCGATACGCTCAGCAACCTTGGTAAAAGCATGAAAGGTTACGACGTGGTATTAACCAACCCGCCCTTTGGCACCAAAAAAGGCGGCGAGCGCGCCACCCGCGATGATTTTACCTTCCCTACCAGCAATAAACAGCTTAACTTTTTGCAGCATATTTACCGCAGCCTTAAGGCTGATGGCAAAGCCCGTGCGGCCGTTGTGCTGCCGGATAACGTACTTTTTGCCGACGGTGACGGCGAAAAAATACGCTGCGACTTAATGGATAAGTGCAACCTGCACACTGTTTTGCGCTTGCCGACCGGTATTTTTTACGCACAGGGCGTAAAAACCAACGTGCTGTTTTTTACGCGCGGCACAAGCGATAAGGGCAACACCCAAGAAGTATGGTTTTACGACCTGCGCACCAACATGCCCAGCTTTGGCAAAACCACGCCGCTTAAAGCGGAACATTTTGCGGATTTTGAAAAAGCCTACGAAGCGCAAGACCGCCGCGCCGTGCAGGATGAACGCTGGAACGTATTTACCCGTGACGAAATTGCCGCTAAAGGCAATAGTCTTGATTTAGGCTTAATCCGTGACGACAGCGTGCTTGATTATAACGATTTGCCCGACCCGGCAGCAAGCGCAGCCGAAGCTGCCGCACAGCTTGAAGAAGCAGTAGACTTACTGCAAAGCGTAGTAAAAGAGCTTAACGCTTTGGCGGAGGTGCGCTGATGGCAGGCAGAAAAAAACAGTCGCAACTGACTGCTGAAGAAAAATTGCAGCAGGCACTGGTGTCCGAAGCAGAACAACCCTACAAAGTGCCGGATAACTGGTGCTGGACTTATTGGGGAAATTGCGGAGAATTTATCGCAGGAAATGCTTTTAAAAAAGACTATCAGGGATTTCAAAATTATCATATACCTTTTTATAAAGTTGGAAGTTTAAAATATTCTGATGATAACGGAATTTTATATGATAATAGCAATACAATAAATGATGAAATATTAAAAATTTTAAAAGCAACATTAATACCTGTAAATTCTATAATTTTTGCAAAAATAGGAGAAGCCATACGTTTAAATAGACGTAGCATAAATAACAAAGCGTGTTGCATAGATAATAATCTTATGGCTTTCGTTAGTAAAGTAGGATTTTGGAAATATTTTTATTTTTGGAGTTTGCAATTAGATTTATATGATTATACTAATGCTACAACAGTTCCTGCTATTAGAAAGTCTGATTTAGAAGGAATAGAAATGCCTCTCCCTCCGCTTGCCGAACAGCAGCGAATTGTTGAGCGCATAGAAACCCTGTTTGCTAAACTGGACGAAGCCAAAGAAAAACTGCAAAACACCATCGACACCTTTGAAACCCGCAAAGCCGCTATTCTGCACAAAGCCTTTTCCGGCGAATTGACCGCCAACTGGCGCAAACAACACAGCCTAACAATGGATAGCTGGGAAGAAAAAAAGCTTTTGGATACTTGTATGTTAAAAAGCGGAAATACTATTCCTTCTGATGCTGAATTAGAAAGGATAGAGAATAATGCTATACCATATTTAAAAGTTTCTGATATGAATTTGCCTAATAATTTAATCAAAATTACTACTTCAAGTAAATTTGCATTTCCGATTAATATTGCACATTTAATTCCTTTTGGAAGTACAATTTTTCCTAAAAGAGGTGGTGCTATATTAACTAATAAAAAACGGTTTGTAAGTGTAGAAAATATTTTAGTAGATTTAAATATTATGGCTATTATTCCTAATAATAAGATTCTGGTTAATTGGTATTGTTATTATTGGATGCAATTAATTGATTTAAAAACTTTGAATAATGGTTCCAATATACCTCAAATTAATAATAAAGATATGGCGAAATTAAATATATGGTTACCTTCGTTAATTGAACAAACCGAAATCGTCCGCATTATTGATAACCTGCTCGCCAAAGAACAGCAGGCACACAGCGTTGTCCAAAATGCCCTCGCCCAAATCGACCTCATTAAAAAATCCATCCTCGCCCGCGCCTTCCGCGGCCAGCTCGCCACCAACAACCCCGCCGACGAACCCGCCGTGGAACTGTTGAAAAGGGTGTTGTAAAAATCAGCGTAAGCAAAATTTTACAGCCATTCAGTGAAATTTTAAGTTTTCATTCAGTGATATTTGCAAAATCCATTCAGTGAAATTTCAGGTTTTTATTTAGTGATATTTTGAAAATTCAATTTGATTCAAAACAAAACGCAGCATAGCTTATGTTATGCTGCGTTTGTACGTTTAAACTGTATTTAATTTTATAGCATTTCTTTAAAATTTATCAGCCTGATTTTATCATCTGCATGGGCAAGTTCAATGCAGGATTTTGTAAAACCTGCTTTTGAGAAGATATAGTAATAACATTCATCAAAATGCGTAAGCAATTTGCGGCGTTCAAGCAAAGTTTCCAAAACATTTTTATCTGTTTTTTCGTTGCGCCATTTACATTCGCCTAAAATTGCTTTATTATCCGCGTAAGCAACAATGTCAATTTCTTCTTCACGTTTCAGTTTTGGGTTAGTGCCCCACCAGCGCCCTATTTGCTGATAGCTTACAGGCAGGCTTTCGTAGTTTTCCCATAAGTAATCGGCGCAGATATCTTCAAATACTTTTCCTATGTAATCGCTGAACTGCGGTTCAATGTTCTGCCATGCCGTTTCAGCTTTGCCGCGCTGGATTAAGATATTGTTTTGCGGTATAAATTTATACCAGAAGCGGAACATGCCGTCTTTAATGCCGTAAATTGTTTTGCGGCTGCTTTTGGGGGCGCCGGCAGGTGTTTCTTTTTCAATAATGCCAAGCTCTATCAGTTTATCAATATAGTTGCTGGCTTTGGCGTTATCAATACCGACTCTAGAAGCAATTTCTGAGATTTTGGAGCTGCCTGTGGCAACGGCGCGGATAATAGCATTATAAATTGCCGGTTCGCGAAGTTCCTGATTCAGCAGATTATTGGGTTCTTCATACATATAACCGCTTGGCATTAAGAAGTTGTTAATGATATTGTCCTTTAAGCTCAGCTTATCGTTAATAAACGACATATAAAGCGGTATGCCGCCGGTAATGCCATAGACTGCCGCTATATCTTCTGGGCTGAAATTTTTGTAGTAAGAAGCAACTTCATAAAAATTAAACGGTTTGATATGAAATTGGGCGGTACGCCTTCCGTAAAGCGGGCTTTGGTAGCCAAGCACCTGTTTTTCCATAAACGACATGGATGATCCGCAAAGAATAATAAACAGGTTGGGGTTTGCTTTCAGCGTGTTATCTATAAGTTCCTGCAAAACGGAAGAAATTGGTTTGTAGGAGAGGGCAAGATAAGGATATTCATCAATGATAAGCACTATTTTTTGTTTTTGGGCTAAGTCATTGATGTTTATCAGTGCGCTGCGGAAATCTTTAAACACCGGCGCATTATCGCTGCTGCCGTTTATCGCGGCAATGCTTTTGCTAAAGTTTTCCAAATTATCTTTGGCTGTGCTTTCGATACCGGTAAAATAAATTGCTGTTTTATCCTTGCAAAATTCGTTAATAAGTGTTGTTTTGCCTACACGGCGGCGGCCCCAGATAATAACGCACTGAAATTTATCCTGTTTATACAGAGTATTTAATTGTTGCAGTTCTGAGTTTCTTCCGATAAACATATTTCTTACCTCGAATTTAGTTAATTACGATTAAGTTAATTATAATATACTAAATATGATAATGCAAGATAAAATTTGAGATTTAGTACATTACGATTAACTTAATCGTGATATACTAAACTAACTTTACCACCAAAAAAGCGAAGGCATTGTGCCTTCGCTTTTTGCTTTATAACTGCTTACTTATAATTTATTTACAACTTTACATCAAGGCTTAAGTTTTTCCATTTCCAAACGTACCTGGTACATCTGGTCTTCGGTAATGCCAAGCTGTGTGGCAACGGCGTCCCAGTCAGTTGCGGGTGGGTTGTGCATTTCAACAATCTGCGCCGGGGTGCTGCTGCAATATTTAGCCATCAGCACTGCGTGGGTAACGTCACCCATGCCAAAGTTCTGTTCAAACAGCGGCAGGCTTACGGCGGTGTCAACGCCAAGCACGGTGCTTAAATATTCGGCGTCGTTT
>CALXRU010000008.1 GCA_944390935.1 Acidaminococcaceae bacterium | reverse complement strand
GGTTCTTGTTCAGTTTTCAAGGTGCTGCCGCTTTCCGGCGACTTGTATATATTAGCACTTTTAAGTGACGGTGTCAACACCTTTTTCTAAAAAATGTTCAGTTTTTTACATCTTTCAGATAGTGGAAGCCATAATAATGTGTCATATTAAGCATTTCGGTGTAAACTATCATTTCTGCAAATTCTTCCAGCAGCTGGTTCTGCGCATGCGACAGCGCCGTAAACCAGACATGTTCGCCGCCGTATTGCAGCACAAGGGCAACAATGCCAACGGCTGCCGAAATTACCGGGAAAGGTACTTCAAAGATAAATTCCTTCCACGGCATGTATTTATAAAGACCGTACAGTAAAATTACAATTGCCAGGCCAATCGCGGCGTTGATGAAATCATGATGCGGTATGCTGCTCATGCTCATAAATTTGGGTCCTAGTTCATCTATCCCTGTCGGGAAAAAGACCCTGCCCCAGCTAAGTTCACGCATGAACATGATAAAATACAGCCAGCCCAGCGTATAGCCAAGCCCTTTAACAGAATAATACGCGCAGTTAAAACAGAACATTGCACCGAATAAAAGCAGCACTGCCTGCGTGTTTTCGATAAGCCCGTTTTCCCAGCCACATTCCGGAGGCAAAATCTGCGCCAACGGGTAACATGCCGCCAGCAACGCAATGCTTAAAATATCCTGCGGAGCCAGTAAAAATTTAAATTTCATTTTATCAGCCATCTTTCATAATAATTTAAGTTATAAGTGCTTTAATAAAAATTTACATTTATTATACAATGACTTTACAGTCAATTTCAAGCAAAATAAAAGCCTGTGCCGCTTGTACCGCAAATTTTACAATACAAACGCACAGGCTTGTTTAAATCAGGTTAGTCCTTCCAGACTTCAACGCCGTCTTTATTTTCCAGCACGGATGCTTTAAAGACAGGGTCTTTGATACCAGCTTTTTTCTGCGCCAGGTAGTCTTTCAGCGCCAGATAAGCGTTAGGAGCCAGCCTGCTGATAGCGACAAGGTTGGTAATTGCCATCAGCGCCATAAAGAGGTCGGCAAGGTTCCATACCAGGCTTACCTTGGCGATAGAACCGAACATAACCATCAGCACTACAAACACGCGGAAAATGTTCAGCGCGGTTTTGTTTTCGCCCAAAAAGGCAATGTTGATTTCACCGTAGTAATAGTTGCCGATGATGGAGCTGAACGCAAAGAGGAAAATCATAACGGCAAGGAAGATGGAAGCCCAGCCGCCGATGTGTTCCACCAATGCGTACTGCACGAGTTCGATACCGCTTAAACCAACGCCCATGTAATCCTTGGACAGCATTACGATGAACGCCGATGCGGTGCAAACCAGCAGCGTATCAACAAATACGCCCAAAGCCTGAATCAAACCCTGCGTTACCGGGTGCGTAGTAGTAGCAGTTGCCGCTGCGTTAGGCACGGAGCCCATGCCTGCTTCGTTGGAGAACAGGCCGCGCTTGATACCGGTCATCATGGCAAGGCCCATGCCGCCGCCAAAAGCAGCGTTCAGGCTGAAGGCCGAAGTAACAATATCATAAAGAACCTGCGGCATTAAGGCAATGTTCTTAACAACTACAAACAAAGCAATCAACAGGTAAATACCTGCCATTACCGGCACCATCCATTCGGATACCTTGGCAATACGGTTGATGCCGCCGAAAATTACCATCGCCGTCATAACGGAAACAATAATGCCGACGGTAGTTCTGTCAAAACCGAACGCACCCTGCAAAGACAGCGTAATGGTATTTGCCTGTACGGAGTTGAAAATAAGACCGTAAGTACTGCAAATAAGCACTACAAACAGCACAGCCATAAAATTATTGTGCAGCGCGTTTTTAATGTAATACGCCGGGCCGCCGCGGTAACCGCCCTCGGCACGGGGCACTTTATAAATCTGCGCCAGCGTGCTTTCCACAAAACCGGTAGCACTGCCAACCAACGCCATAACCCACATCCAGAAAATTGCGCCCGGGCCGCCGACGATAATGGCGATAGCGATACCGGCGATATTGCCGACGCCTACGCGCGACGCGGTACTGATACAGAACGCCTGGAACGGGGAAATATGGTTTTTCTCCATCGACGCACCGGCGTTGCTGCACAGCAGGCGTACCATTTCCTTAATGCAGCGCAGCTGTACAAAGCCGGTTTTTAATGTAAACCAGATGCCAAGGCCAACCAGAAGGATTATCAGCACATAGGCATATAAAACATCGTTAACCGAAAGAACTAAATTATCAAGAAAATCCATTTCCGCACCTCTTTAGCAATGTTTACAGCATATCACGGCTGGCGATAATATTTACGCCCAGCCCCAGAATATCTTCAACAATCACGTCGCCTGTTTTTACCGGCGCTTTAACGGTTACGCCGCGCAGGTAAGCAGCGCAGTCCAGCACTTTCTCCTTCGGCAGTACGGTTTCGGATACTACCGGCAAAAGCGGCAGCATACCGCCTTCAACACGCACGGTCGTGGTCAGCATCCTTTTCGGCGCCGTTACTTCATCATGCGCGTATTTAGCGCCGCGCGGGCAGGTGTTGCCCTTAACGTCAACAACCTTGCCGTCATCTATGGTAACAGTCATTTCGCAGCCCATCGGGCACATAATGCAGTTCATTACACGAGTTTCAGACATCAGCCTTACGCCTCCTTATCCAAAAATACCGTCAGGCTGCTGCCGATAAGCTCAGTTTTGGCAGCAGGGATATCCACCGCAATCATCTCGCTCGGTTTGGCAACCGGCAGCATTCTTTGCAGGATTACATTATCGCCGCTTTTTACCACCAGCTTCACCTTGCGCTCGGGGTTAGCCACACGCATGAACAGGCGCACCTGTTCGCCTGCTTCCGGCAGGTTCAGGCACTGCGGCACGCAGGTACGCACGCCTTTTTCGGCAGTTACGGTAACAAATTTGGTGTTGCCGTCCAGCTTGCCCTGTGCCTCCAGCGCGGCAAATTTACCGGCAATCTCCGCTTCCTCGGATACAAAGTCAACCAGGTCATGCACATGCACAACATTGCCTGCGGCATAAAAACCGGGCAGGCTGGTCTGACGGTGCTGGTCAACAACCGGGCCGTTGGTCAGCGGGTGCATTTTTAAATCCAGCCCGCGGCTGAGTTCGTTTTCCGGAATCAGGCCGACGGAAAGCAATACGGTATCGCAGTCGATGTCAAATTCCGTACCCGGAATCGGGCGCATTTTTTCATCAACCTTAGCAACGGTAATGCCGTTAACGCGGTCCTTACCGTGGATTTTTACAATTGTATGGGAAAGATACAAAGGAATATTATAATCGTTCAGGCATTGTACAATATTGCGGGTCAAGCCGTTGGAGAACGGGCAGATTTCCAGCACTGCCTGCACCTTGCAGCCTTCAAGGCTCATGCGGCGCGCCATGATAAGGCCGATATCGCCGCTGCCCAGAATAACAATTTTATGCCCGGGGATGTAACCTTCCATGTTAACCATGCGCTGTGCCGCACCGGCGGTAAATACGCCTGCGGGGCGTTCGCCCGGAATGCGGATAGCGCCGCGGGTACGTTCGCGGCAGCCCATTGTTAAAATAACGGTTTTGCCCTTAACTTTAATCAAACCGTGGTCGGGGCTTACGGCAACGACGGTTTTGTCTTTTTCAACGCTCAAAACCATCGTATCAGTCAGGCATTCAATTTCCGATTTATCTTTTACAAGTTCAATGCAGCGGTGGGCATAGCCCGGTCCGGTCAGCTCCTCTTTAAAATGGTGCAGGCCGAAACCGTTGTGGATGCACTGCTGCAAAATGCCACCCAGCTCGCGGTCGCGCTCAATTACCAAAACGCTCTTAGCGCCGTTCTGCCATGCGCTGTAAGCAGCCGAAAGCCCGGCAGGACCGCCGCCGACAATTACTATATCATAAAGGTCTTTAAGCTCTTTCATTACTCCTGCCCGCCTTTCACGTCAGTTTTTTCATAATATAAATGCGAATCCTTGCGTTCTTTCAGCACGTCTGCTACGGAAATGCCAAGCTCGCGCGCCAGAATCTGCGTTACGCGCGGGCCGCAGAAACCACCCTGGCAGCGTCCCATACCGGCGCGGGTACGGCGTTTAACGGCGTCAACCGTCGTTGCTCCGCACGGCGCTTTAATAGCAGCCACAATTTCGCCTTCGGTAACGGTTTCGCAGCGGCAGATAACACGCCCGAACAGCGGCTCTTTCGCAATCAAATCAGCCTTTTCGCTGTCGGTAAGCCTCGTAAAATGAACTTGTTTTGGCAAAGCAGCCTTAAAATCTGCCTTTTTATTCATCGGCAGGTATTTGGCAACTGCTTCGGCAATTTCTTCCGCAACGGCAGGCGCAGCAGTCAAGCCCGGGGACTGCATGCCGGCAGCGTTAAACAACCCTTCAACGCAGGAAGCGCCCAGAACAAAATCGCCGTTGTCCGATACGGCGCGCAGACCGGCAAATTCGGTAATAGCAGCGCCCATCGGCAGGTTCGGTATCAGCTTGCGTGCCGAAGCAATAATCTGGTCCATGCCCGGCGCGGTAACGCTGGTATCTTCCTTATCGTCCATATCGTTGGCGTTAGGCCCGATAAAGGTGTTGCCGTGCGTAGTGGTGCAAACCAGAATGCCTTTGGAATTTTTGGCAGGCGTCGGGAAAACAACGCCGTACACCAAATCATTGCAGACAGTTTTATCAAACAAAATGTATTCGCCCTTGCGGGGATGGATTTTAAAGCTGTCGTCACCGGCAAGATGCGCAATTTCATCGGCATAAACACCGGCAGCGTTAACAACGCATTTGGTTTTAATAACGCCGAGATTGGTTTCAACGGCTATAATTTTGCCGTCTTCCTTAACAAAACCGGTTACACGGCAGTTACGGATAACTTCAGCACCGTTCTGCATAGCGCACTGGGCAAAACGCAGCGCAGCCTCAAACGGCCAGCAAACACCGGCAGTCGGCGCCCACAGTGCGGCAACGGCAGTGGTAAGGTTCGGCTCTTTAGCCAGCACTTCTTCACGGTTTAAAATTGCCAGATCGGGCACGCCGTTGTTTTTGCCGCGTTCCAGCAGCTCTTTCAAGGTTTCAACTTCTTCATCGTTAGTTGCAACAACCAGCGAACCGGTCCATTTAATGTCAAGGTCCAGCTCGTCCTCCAGCTGATGGTACAGACGGTTGCCCAACACATTCATAATCGCCTTGTTGCTTCCGGTCGGTGCGTCAAAACCTGCATGCAGGATAGCACTGTTAGCCTTGGTCGTGCCGCAGGCAACATCCGGTTCTTTTTCCAGCAAAACGCATTTTACATCATACTTGCTCAGCTCGCGCAAAATAGCGCAGCCGACAACGCCGCCGCCAACAACAACGACGTCCGCCTCTTTGATAAAATCCATTTCGTCACATCCTAAACTTAATCAGTATTTAAAGTAATTTTAACACATTTGTTACAGAAATTGAATATTTTCCGCGCCAAGTTATCAGAAAAATTTAAGTAAAACCGCAGTGGGATGAAACTTGTCCCGATTTTTATTATTTGACAGGCCAAAACCATTATTTTAAAATTAAATTAAGAAAGAAGGTGCGCCTATGAAAAAAATCTTTTTAATTTTCTGCTTAACACTGTGCCTTTTTAATACCGCCTTTGCGGAAGAAGCAAAAGAAACTGCCGAAGCCAAAGCTCCAGCTGCTACGAAAGAACAGCAGGACGAAAAACAAAACGACATCAAAGTGCTGCTTGACGCCGAGGACGTAGAACAGGCTTTGCTGGCTGGCGTTAACGATAACTGCTACCTGGAAATTGAAGAAGGCAAGTACATTGCCTATAAAATTGACGTAAAGGACGACGACACGCGCCGCGATTTGTTTAAAAAAGCACCGGCCGAGCGCGTTAACCACCTTACCACCAACAACGAAGAAATTTACAACTACCTGACCAAATTTATCCAGAGCCGCGAAAAATCCGGACGCAAATATTACGGCTACCGCATTACCGGCGGCATTGAAGAAAACGCCACTTTGCCCGATGGCAGCACCGCTTACAAATTCTGGTTCATGAAGCTGGACGAAGATGACGGCAGCGGTGGCTGGCGCATCCCGATCGGCATCGGTATCGGCATTGGCGGCGGACATCACCACGGCCCATGGGTTGGCGTCGGCTGGTAAAATTTAAAAATTGCAAACAAAAATCCGCATTGAAAACCAATGCGGATTTTTTATTTAAGATTTTATTCTTCTTCGTCTTCGTGCTGTACGGCCGCCAGCGAAACAACCTTATCGCCTTCGCTCAGGGTCATCAGCTTAACGCCCTGCGCGTTGCGCCCAAACTGGCTGATGCCTTCGCCGTCGATGCGGATGATGATGCCCGCTGCGGTAATCAGCAAAATTTCCTGTTCGGGGTTGATAACCTTCATGCCTACAACGGCGCCGGTTTTTTCCGTTACCTTAATGTTGATAACACCCTTGCCGCCGCGGGTCTGCTTGCGGTATTCGCTTACCGCCGTACGTTTGCCGAGGCCTTCTTCTGTAGCCGTCAAAACTTCTTCGTTTTCGCCGGTTACGCTGTCCATGGCAACAACCTCATCGTCAAAGCCCAGCTGGATGCCGCGCACGCCGTGTGCAGTACGTCCCATCGGACGCACATCCTGCTCGTCAAAACGGATAGCGAGGCCGCGGCGCGTTGCCAGTACAATCTCGCTGTTGCCGTCGGTCAGCTCAACGCCGATAAGTTCTTCGTTGTCGTCCAACGTCATGGCAATCAGCCCGGCTTTACGCGCACTGTTAAAGTCGTTCAGATTGGTCTTTTTAACCGTGCCCTTATTGGTTGCCATAAACATAAACTGGTCTTCTTTAAATTCCTTAACCGGGATAACCGCCGTTATCTTTTCTCCCTGCTCAATCGGCAGCAGGTTGATAATTGCCGTGCCTTTGGCAGTGCGGCCTGCTTCGGGGATTTCGTAACCCTTCTGGCGGTAAACCCTGCCCTTATTGGTAAAGAACAGAATATTATGGTGCGTGGTAGAAAGGAACAAATGCTCGGCGCAGTCGTCGTTCTTTTTGCCGCTGCCGCCGGTTTTGCCCATACCGCCGCGCTTCTGGCTGCGGAAGTTATCCAGCGTCTGGCGTTTGATATAACCCTGATGGCTGATGGTAATAACAATATCTTCCTCAGCAATCAGGTCTTCGATATCCATATCGGAAGTATCTACCGAAAGTTCCGTGCGGCGTGCGTCGCCGAACTTCTTCTTCATTTCCAGCAGGTCTTCCTTTATAATGCCCAAAACCTTGTGTTCGTCTGCCAAAACGCTCTCCAGCCAGTCAATCGTTTCCAAAACGTCGATATATTCATCGTCAATCTTTTTGCGTTCCAAACCGGTCAGGCGCTGCAGGCGCATATCCAAAATAGCCTGTGCTTGGCGCTGGCTCAGCGCAAATTTTTCCATCAAAGCGGCTCTTGCCGTATCGGCGTTGGCGCTGTTGCGGATAGTGCTGATTACCTCGTCCAGATGGTCAAGCGCAATCTTCAAACCCTCCAAAATGTGGGCGCGCTCTTTCGCCTTGCCCAGTTCATAACGGGTACGGCGGGTAATAACATCCTTCTGGTGGTCAAGGTAATAATTTAAAATCTGTTTTAAATTCAGCACGCGCGGATGCCCGTTAACCAGTGCCAGCATAATAATGCCGAAGCTGGTCTGCAGCTGCGTATGCTTGTAAAGCTGATTCAAAACAACGTCCGGCACGGCGTCGCTCTTAAGCTCGATAACAACACGCATACCGCGGCGGTCCGATTCGTCGCGCAAATCGGTAATGCCTTCAATAACGCCGTCCTTAACTAACTGCGCAATGCTTTCAATCAGGCGTGCCTTGTTGACCTGATACGGAATTTCGCTGACCACAATGCGGTGCTTGCCCTTCTGCATCGGTTCAATTTCGGCGCGCGCGCGGATTTTAACAATGCCGCGGCCGGTATTGTAAGCGTTTTTAATGCCTTCTGTACCAAGGATAATGGCTCCGGTCGGAAAATCCGGACCTTTAATGGCAGTCATCAGCTGAGGAATTTCCACATCGGGATTATCAATCAACATTACAAGGCCGTCCACAACCTCGCCCAAATTATGCGGCGGGATATTGGTTGCCATGCCGACGGCGATGCCGGCACTGCCGTTGATTAAAAGCGCCGGTACTTTGGAAGGCAGTACGCTCGGCTCTTTTAACGATTCATCATAGTTCGGTACAAAATCGACGGTTTCCTTTTCAATATCTTCCAGCATAACTTCGGCAATTTTGGTCATGCGCACTTCAGTGTAACGCATTGCTGCCGCGCTGTCACCGTCCACGCTGCCGAAGTTGCCGTGGCCGTCAACCATCAGGTAACGGGTGGAAAAATCCTGCGCCAGACGTACAATGGCGTCGTAAACGGCAGTATCACCGTGAGGATGATATTTACCTAAAACTTCACCGACGATACGGGCAGATTTTTTATACGGCTTGTTGGAAGCCATGCCCGCTTCCTGCATAGCGTAAAGAATACGCCTGTGTACAGGTTTTAAACCGTCGCGCACATCGGGCAGTGCCCTTTGCACAATAACGCTCATCGCATAATCAATATACGATTTCTGCATTTCTTCTTCGATATAGACCGGTAAGACCTTGCCTGCTCCTGTCTCTAAATCCACAATATCACCTCAACCCTTAATTAAAGAAAATATCATATATCTGTTTGCCTATTAAAAGCGTTGTAACCGTTAAAAACAGCGGCCTTACATAAGCCGCGCCGTGCTTTATGGCCATGCGCGTGCCAAAATAAGCGCCAACCATCATGCTTATGCCCATGATGATGCCGTACAGCCACACTACCGACCCGTTATAAATAAAGGTCGCCAGCGCGCTTAAATTACTGGCTGTGTTCAGCGCCTTGCCGTTGCCGGCCGCCGTAACAAAATCGCAGCCCAGAAATAAAAAACCGAAAATTAAAAATGTGCCTGTGCCCGGCCCGAAAAAGCCATCGTAAAAACCCATCACAAGCGCCAGTACAAAAGCGCCTGCCAGCGATAATTTGCTGAACTCGGTTTTACCATTAACACTGCCCCAATCCTTATGTTGGTAAGTATAAAGGGCAATCAGCACCAGCATAGCGACTACCAGCTTGCGCATAAAATCCTGCGGCAACAAATGCACCGTATAAGCACCACACACAGAACCGATAACCGACAGCGGTACCAGCGAAATAACCAGCTTTTTGTTAATATGGCCGGAACGCCAGAAGGAAATTACGCTTGTAACCGCGCCCATGCTTGCCGCCAGTTTGTTGGTGCCAAGCACCATGCTTACCGGCAGGCCCGAGCTTAACAGCGCCGGTACGGAAATCAGCCCGCCGCCGCCGACTGTGGAATCAATAAACGCGGCGACAAAACCGGTAACCACAAACAAAACTATATTGAATAAATCAAGACTTTCCATTTTTTATAAATACCTCTTACGGCAGTTCGCATTCGGCAGTTTTTAAATAAAAACCGGTGCAGCCGCCGTGGCATTTTACTTTTACAACATCTGCCGTAATTTCATTGCTGACGGCATAGGGGTTATTCTGTAAAAGCAGTGCATTTTCCAAAGGCCACCTTACGCCGCTGATGCTGACTTTACTGTCGGTAAGCGGCAGTAATGAAAGCGCCGTAAAATCCTGCTTTGGTATAAATTCAAGGCTTTCGCCAAATGTAAGCAGCACCATAACTTCTGCTTCGTCAGCCATTATTACGGGCACGCCGCTTTTTTGTTTATATGCCAGCAACGAAAACACATTGCTGTAAAGATGGTCGAACCTGCCGCCCCAGATGCCTGTTATTAAAAGCGGCGCTTTTTGCGGCAGCATGGTCAGCAAAAGCTGCAAATCCGTATCATCCTTGGCAGGATTAAACTGAACAATTTTTATATTTTGCTGCTGCGCCAGCTGTAAGTAATCCTTACCGGCACTATCGGCGTCGCCGCATAACAGTTCAGGCTTCATGCATGCATCAAGGCATATTTCAATGCCCTTATCGGCGCAGTAAACTTTTTTACCTGCAGCGGCAGCTTTAAACCAGTTTAAATCAGGTTTGCGCCCGCCGGCAACGGCAACAATAAAATCATTACCGCATTCTTCACAATTTTTTATAACAAACCTGCCCTGCGGCAGGCTTAATGCAATTTCCATCAGGCTTTCTTTTTAGCAGCGGCAGGTTTAATAATAATCTGCCCGTCCTCTTTATAAACTTTCCAGTCGGCTTCACCCTTGGTATTTTTAAACCAGTCCATGCTGATTTCCAGTAAATAACGGTTTAATTTTGCCAAAGCTTCGTCCGGCAGTAAAATCTCCTTGCTGTCCGCTTTTTTAGCGGTTTTTAATTTTTTATTTTTAATGGGCTCATCGCCGTAAATAGCGTTTTCAAAGCTTACTTCTTCTTCGTAGCCCTTTAACATATCCTCATCGGATAAATTTTTTCTGATTTTCATGCTTTCACCCAATTACAAATCAAGATTGCGTACCTTACCGGCGTTCTGCTCAATAAACTGACGGCGCGGTTCAACCTTATCGCCCATCAGCACGGAGAAAATAGCGTCCGCTTCAGCAGCATCTTCCAGATGTACCTGTAAAACGGTACGCGCTTCCGGGTTCATTGTGGTTTCCCACAGCTGTTCCGGGTTCATTTCGCCAAGGCCTTTATAACGCTGTACATAAGGGTTATTGTCGCGGCCAACTTCGTCCAGCACTTTTTGCAGTTCGTCATCGCTGTAAGCATACATGTGGCGCTGCCCTTTGCGTACCAAATACAGCGGCGGCTGCGCGATGAAAACATGGCCTTCCTTAATCAGCGGCTGCATATAGCGGTAGAAGAAAGTAAGCAGCAAAGTACGGATATGAGCGCCATCGACATCGGCATCCGTCATAATGATGATTTTGCCGTAACGCGCTTTGTTGATATCAAATTCTTCGCCGATACCGCAGCCGAAAGCGGTAATCATATTGCGGATTTCTTCACTGCTCAAAATTTTGTCAAGACGTGCTTTTTCAACGTTCAAAATTTTACCGCGCAGCGGCAAAATAGCCTGGAAACGTCTGTCCCTGCCCTGTTTGGCACTGCCGCCTGCGGAATCGCCTTCGACGAGGTAAATTTCCGTTTCGGCAGCGTCCTTGCTCTGGCAATCAGCCAGTTTGCCCGGCAGGCTGCTGATTTCCAGAGCATTTTTGCGGCGGGTCAGTTCCCTTGCCTTACGTGCCGCCATTCTTGCACGGGCGGAAATAATGGATTTCTCCACAATTTTTTTGGCGATGGCAGGATTTTCTTCAAAAAATTCTTCCAAACCTTCACTAACCAGATTATCAACAATCGGGCGGATTTCGCTGTTGCCAAGTTTGGTTTTTGTCTGGCCTTCAAACTGTGGCTCGCGCACTTTAATACTGATAACGGCGGTAATGCCTTCGCGCACATCGTCGCCGCTCAAATTGTCGTCGTTATACTTCAGCGTTCCGATTTTACGGGCATAATCGTTAATCGTACGCGTTAAAGCCTGTTTAAAACCACTTAAATGTGTGCCTCCTTCTTCGGTATTGATATTATTGACAAAGGTAAAGATGTTTTCGTTATAGGTATCGCAGTACTGCATCGCAACTTCCACGATGTTATCGTCTTTGATGCCTTCGATATAAATCGGTTCTTCGTTGATTTTATCTTTATTTTCGTCAACGTATTTTACAAATTCAATAATGCCGCCTTCGTAATGGAACGTTTCGGATTTGCCGCTGCGCTCGTCGGTCATCGTAATTTTAATGCCCTTATTCAAAAAGGCCAGTTCACGGATGCGCAGGCGCAGGGTTTCATAGCTGTAAACAAGTTCCGTAAAAATCTCGGCGTCTGGTTTAAAATGTACGGTCGTGCCGGTTTCTTCCGTCGTACCTTTTTCGTAAAGCGGAACAACAGTTTTGCCGCGCGCAAATTCAATGCCGTAAACTTTACCGCCGCGGCGTACTTCAACTTCCATATGTTCGCTCAATGCGTTAACGCAGGATACGCCAACGCCGTGCAGACCGCCGGAAACCTTATAACCGCCATCACCGAATTTACCGCCGGCATGCAGAATCGTCATAACAACTTCTACCGCAGGCTTGCCGACTTTGTGCATATCAACAGGGATGCCGCGTCCGTTATCCTTAACGGTAATGCTGTTGTCGTTATGAATTATTACCTCAATCAAAGAACAATAACCGGCCAGGGCCTCGTCGATACTGTTATCGATAACCTCATATACCAGGTGGTGCAGGCCTCTGCCGGAAATGCTGCCAATATACATGCTCGGGCGTTTGCGTACTGCTTCAAGCCCTTCCAAAACCTGAATCTGCCCTGCGCCATACTGTCCTTTTACTTCTGTTGCTTCTTCTAAAGTCGACATCTTTACCTCCATCAATTATCTCTGTCCCTGTTGTAAACTTCAATGCCAAAATCATCTTCCGCACGTTTTTTCAGCGTCAGTGCCGAAATACCCGAAAGGTAAATTTTATCATCAGTCAGTATACAACTGGAATATTCACCGTTTTCCGATAAATCGATTACTTCGTATTTATGGTTATCACACTGCTTTTGCAGGTAATTTTTAAACACGTTGTTTTTCTGGTTTCTGATATTAAAGATAGCGATGATATCGGTATTTTTAATAACAAAATCAGAGCCCAAATGCAAATACATCTTATTTCCTCCGCAAATTGGCTAAAACATTCTGATAGGTTTTATCGTCAATCAACGCAGGCGTTTTGCCTGTTTTTAACATTACTGCCAGCATCTCATCAGCCGTTGTCGCCGTATTATTGGCAACTTTGGCGTAATAATGCTGTTTTAAGTTGTTTTTAACGCTATCGTATAATATTTTATCACAATTCAGCGTTTTTTTACAGTTTTCGTAATCTGACCACGGCTCCGTCAACAAAAATTTAACCACAGCGTCATGCTGCTTTTCTCTTTCGTAACGCGCGCAGACATTGCATAATTTGCCACTGCCGTTAATAACAGCACCGCATTTACTGCATTTTTCCGCACCGTGCTGCTTTAAAAACTTTTCTCTTTTGGCAGAAGCAGCTTTAAAAGAAATCAAACTTTGCTGTAAACCTTCATTTTTTATATTGCCGGTCAGATTTTTTATCTTTGCAAGCTCATCTTTATCTAAAATAACCTTTGCAGGCTTTTCATCAGCGCCGGCATTTTTTAAAAATAAATTATCAACGCTGCCGTTAAAAAATTTTAAATCACTTACTGCACGTTTTTTTAACGCGCCGTTGATATTTTTTAAAAACTGCTTTTTCATCAGCAGCAAATGATTTGACCACACAGAACTGTCGGTATTGATATACAGGACTTTATTTTCAATCTGTACCGGTTTGGAATGTTTAGCGACGTTTTCACCGCAGATATTATTCCAGCGGCTTTGCAAGTAAAAAACAAGGTAAGATTCTTTTTCTTCCTTACCCGGCAGCATATTCAGTAAAATCTGCTCAACATTTTCCATCAGCCCTGCGTTACCTTTCCGTTCTCAATATAAAAATAAGCGTTATTATTCAAATCAGGAATCAAATGCTTATCATTAACCGTAATAAAAGTCTGCACCCTGCCGTCGATAAATTTCAGCAAATGTGTGCGGCGGTCGGCGTCAAGCTCGCTCATAACATCATCAAGCAGCAAAACGGGATATTCGCCCACGGCATTTTTCACATATTCCAGCTGCGCCAGTTTTAAAGCAAGTGCCGCACTGCGCTGCTGCCCCTGCGAACCAAAGGCCTTTAACAGCCTGCCGTTGACATAAAAAAATAAATCATCGCGGTGCGGGCCGATACTGGTATTACCGCGCATAATATCCAAAGCCTGGCGCTCTTTAAGTTCCTGTAAATAAAAATCTTTCCAATCAGCTTCGCTTTTATCTTCCTGCTCTAAAATAAAATCGCCGCTGGTTTTTAAGCCGTATTTTATTTCAAGTTCTTCGCCGCTGCCGGCAATGGAAGCATAAATACCACTGGCAATAGCCCTTAATTTATCTAATGCTGCCATTCTTTTACGCACAATTAACGCCGCCGAAGTACAAAGCTCATTATCCCATAAGCCAAGCTGCTCCTTGCCACTGCCTTCATCGCGGATAGCTTTTAACAGCTTGTTGCGCTGCAAAAGCAGACGGTTATATTTAACCAACAATTCATAATAAGCCTTATCGGTCTGTGCAATCTGCATATCAAAAAAGCGGCGGCGCAGCTGAGGTTCACCCTTAATCAGCTGTAAATCCTCCGGTGAAAACATCACCGTATTCAATGTACCGTAATGTTCTTTAGCTTTAATGCTGACATTATCAAGCAGCAGCTCTTTTTTTATCCGCCCGTGCTGCTCATAACGCTTGATTTTTATATCATAATCAGCATCAAAGCTAGTAAAATCAACTTTTACCGCCAGTTCGCGCCTGCCTACGCCAAACAGGTCATCCTCCTGCGAAGTTCTGTGCGACATGCCAAAAGCAGCATAAAACAAAGCCTCCAGCAGATTGGTTTTTCCCTGCGCATTTTTGCCATAAAAAATATTAACCATCGCCGGAAACTGCAAAGCGCATTGGCTATAATTTCTGAAATTATGCAGATAAAGGCTGTTAATTTTCATTTTCTACGGTAATTTCAGCCAAATCCTTAACTTTAACTACATCGCCGGCGCGGATTTTTTTACGCTTTTCGCTGACAGGATGCCCGTTCAGGCTCACAAGCCCTTCTTCAATCAGCTCATGCGCCTGCCCGCCGCTCATTACCACACCGGCAAATTTTAAAAGATTGGTTAAAGTAATAAATTCGGTTTCAATCTGTATTTTTAATTTTTGCATTTTAGAACACAACCCTTACCGGAGTTACAATATAAATATAATTTTCTTCGCCGACAGGCTTAATGCAAACCGGGCTCAGCGAATTATTCAACTCCATAACAGCTTCCTCGTCGGAAAGGTTCTTCAAAATATCCAGAATATATTTGGAATTAAAGGCTACGTTCAAAGTTTCACCTTCCGTACGGCACTGAATATCTTCACGTCCTTTGCCAACATCCGGGCTGCTGGAAGTAACAACAATTTCCATATCGCCAACGCTTACTTTGATAATGCTGTAATCACCGTCGCTGGAGAACAGTGCCACCCTTTCAACGGCACCTGCCAGCTCTTTAACATTGAATCTAGTTTTGGTGTTGAAAGAAGGCGGAATAACGCGGCGGTAATCCGGAAACTTACCTTCAATCAGTCTGGAAACAATAATTATCTGATCAATAACCACCATAATCTGGTTATTCAAAAGCGAAATTTTAATTTCCTGCGGCAGGTCACTGTTCAAATTGCGGGCAATTTCTGCCAATACGCGTGCCGGAATGATAATCGACATTTCTTCGCCTGCTTCATAAGGCATGCTTTTAATGGCCAACCTGTGCGTGTTAGTACCGACAAAAGTAATTTTGCCTTCGCCGATTTCCACAAGAATACCGGTAAATAACGGCCTTGCTTCATCAGTAGAACAGGAGAAAATTGTCTTTTTAATAAGTTCCTTAATTTTTTCGTCTTCCAGTACAATCTGTTTTTCAGGATTAAATTCCGGGAATTTCGGATAATCATCTTCATTCATTAAAAGCAGCTGAAAATCAGATTTAGCCGACTGAACGGTAATAGTTCTTTCTTCTTTGTTTTTGGTAATGGTAACGGTTTCGCCCGGCAGTTTGCGCATCAGTTCGGCAAAATGTTTGGCCGATACGACGATTTCACCATTGGCTTTCGTATTGCTTTCCACCGTGCAGGAAATAGCCATGTTTAAGTCCATGGCCTGTACGTACAGAATGTTTTCTGCGGCAATGATGTGAATACCGGAAAAAATCGGCGCCGTCGGTTTGGAAGAAATGGCACGCTGTACAGTTTGGATAGCTTTGTTAAGGCTTGTGGTTGAACAGGTAAATTTCATGTTATGCAGACCTCCGTTATTTTATAATAACTATATAGATTTAAAATAATTAGTAGTAGTTATAGTAGTAAGTGTGGAAATGTTGAAAACATGTAAAGGCGCTGTAAAATCTATTTTGATGGCATGTTGATAATGTGTGGAAAACTGTTAATAACTTTAAACATTTTCAACTGATTAAGTTTCTTTAAATTATTTTAACATGTTATCAACAGCTTTAAACACATTTTCCACAGAAAATTGTTGATAAGTTATTGATTAAGCTGTTCCGTCAGGAAAACAATGGCTTTTTCAATAGAAGGGTCTTTTTTCCGCTGGGCGTTGATTTTATCATAAGCGTGGATAACTGTGCTGTGGTCACGCCCTCCATAAATTTCACCGATGCGCGGATAAGAAAGGTCAATCAGCTCACGGCAGAGATACATGGCAATATGCCTTGCCGTGGCGATATTTTGCGTACGTTTTTTTGTAAGCAGTTCTTCCGGCTTAATTTTAAAATAATTTGCAGTTACTTCATTGATATCTTCAAAGGTAATCTGCCTGCTTTGGACTGTGGCTCCCATTTCGTCAAGAATGTTTTTGGCAAGTTCGACGGTAATTGGCATATTCATCAGCCCTGCGTAAGCAACTATTTTGGTATAGGCGCCTTCGATTTCCCTGATATTGGTGGTAATACTGGAAGCAACCAGCGCAATAACATCATGAGGAATTTCGATGCCTTCCAGTTCTGCTTTTTTACGCAAGATAGCAATTCTCGTTTCCAGGTCCGGCGACTGAATATCGGCCATTAAGCCACATTCAAAACGGGAACGCAGGCGGTCTTCAATATTTTTGATATGCTTCGGCAGTCTGTCGCTGGAAATGATAATCTGCTTGTTTTCTTCATAAAGGGCGTTGAAGGTATGGAAAAATTCTTCCAGTGTGCGCTCCCTTTTTTCTAAAAACTGAATATCGTCGATAATAAGGCAGTCAATTTTGCGGTATTTGTTTTTAAAGTTTTCCATGGTTCTTTTTTCAATGGAAGTAACAATTTCATTAAGAAATTTTTCACTGGAAATATAAAGAACCTTGGCGTTGGGCTGATTTTTTTTGATTTGGTTGCCGATTGCGTGCATTAAATGTGTTTTGCCAAGGCCAACGCCGCCGTAAATAAATAGGGGATTATAGGCGATACCCGGCTTAGCGGCAACTGCCTGCGCCGCTGCATAGGCAAAACGGTTGGAATTGCCGATGACAAAGGTATCAAAAGTATATTTGACGTTGAGGTTGCTGGGCATCTGTTCTTCGAAAAGTGCCGGCTGTTCGTAAGTATTGATGTTTTCAGTAACAGGTATAGGTTTTATTTCATGGATAATTTCCTGCCTGACCGGTTTTTCATAGGAGGTTTCTTCTTTTACCGTAAAATTTTTAACCGGCGGTGCTGCATTAAAATCAAGGTTTTCTATTCGCAGGCTGAATTCCTGCCCGGTAATTTCGGCCAGCAGATTTTCAATAATGCTTTTGTAATTTTCTTCCAGCCATTTTTTTAAAAAATTGTTGTTGACGCCGATTGTAAAAACCGTGCCTGCTGCCGATAAAGGTACTGCCGGGCTGATAATCGTGTTATAAACCGTTTCGCTGACGGAATTTTGCAGCCGTTGAAGCAGTTGTTCCCATATTTCCGAAACATTATAGGAATTCATTAGCATAGTCCTTTCCGCTTAAATTTATTTTAAACGCTGCTGATTTTTATAATTTGTCTATCAATATATTTTAACAAAATTGCCATTTATTATCAATCGCTTTGTTTTTTTGAAGAATTTTTAAGCTAAAATCCGTTTTAAACGGAAATTTATTGAAAAAACCTGCGTTTAAAGTATTCTTAATCCTTGACACTTAACGGAGTATCTAATATAATTTTATCAGCTATCAATTCAATTAAAATAGAGAATTTGATAAAACTGTCAAGAGTAAGGAGGTAGCAGTTCATGAAGCGTACTTTTCAACCGAATAACCTTAGAAGGAAAAGAACCCATGGTTTCAGAGAAAGAATGAAAACTTTGGGCGGGCGTCAGGTTTTAAAAAGAAGACGTGCAAGAGGCAGAAAGAAATTGTCTGCATAATATTATAAATAGGCCGCTCAAACGGCCTATTTTTTCAATGCGGGCAGGTGTGTATGCATAATTTGAAAACAGACAGGGATTTTTCTTTCCGAAAAGAAAACAGAATTAAATCGAAAAATGCTTTTCAGATTGTTTACAAAACAGGCCGGTCGGTAGTCGATTCGATGTCTGTGATGTATGTATTGCCTAATGAAGAAAAAAATATAAAAATCGGTTTTGCCGTCGGTAAAAAAATGGGCAGCGCCGTAACGCGCAACAGGGTTAAACGTTTGATGCGCGAAGTTTTCCGCCACAGAAAGGCGGAGCTTAAGGATTCGGTGCAGATTATCTGGGTAGCCCGCAAAAAACTGGTGGAAGCCGATATTTATACTTATGACAGGATTTTTATGCGTTTAGCCAAAAGGGCTGGTTTATTAAAGTAAAGGTGAGAATATGAAAACGGTTATTATTTTATTAATCCGTTTTTATCAGATATGTATTTCGCCGATGTTTCCTCCGCGGTGCCGTTTTTATCCGACCTGTTCCCAGTATGCACTGGAAGCGGTGCAGAAAAAAGGCGCCGTTAAGGGCAGCTGGATGGCGTTAAAGCGCATTTTAAAATGCCATCCGTTCCATCCCGGAGGATATGACCCAGTTGATTAAACTTGAAATTTATGTATTTTAAAATACATATACTTGACCAGGGAGTTGAAAAATTTGGATTTTTTGAGCAGTATCGTACAGGAAGCAATTACTATTCTTTATAATATCAGTGCGTCCTTCGGCTTTGCCAACTACGGCTTTGCCATTATTCTTTTAACTGTTATCGTTAAAATGGCTACTTATCCGCTGACAAAAAAACAAATTCAGTCGATGAAAGCCATGCAGCGCTTGCAGCCGAAAATGAAAGCAATTCAGGAAAAATATAAAGGCGACAAGATGAAAGCTAACGAAGCACTGGCGCAGCTTTATAAATCCGAAGGCGTTAATCCGCTGGCAGGCTGTCTGCCTCTTTTGATTCAAATGCCGATTTTGATTGGTATTTTCTATGGTATCCGCGATTTCCAGTATCAGGGTTCGCCGTTGTTTATGGGCCTTGATATTTCCAGAAGCCTGAGCGAATTTATGACTGCCGGCGGGCCGGAAATGTACGCTTATGCCGTACTGCCAGTTCTGTCTGCGCTGACTACTTTTATTCAGTCCAAAATGACGATGCCGGATACTTCTACCACGCAGAACCAGGTAATGCTGTACGGTATGCCGCTGTTTATCGGTTATCTCAGCATCAGCTTCCCGACCGGCCTTGTGCTGTATTGGGTTGTAATGAACATTATGCAGATTGGCCAGCAGTTCTTTATGGAACGCGGGCAGAAATAAAGGGAGATTTTGAAAATGGATTTTATTGAAAAAACCGGTAAAAACGTTGAAGAAGCATTGAACGATGCTCTGGCAGAATTAAAAACTACTGCCGATAAAGTTAACGTTGAAGTTATTGAAGAAGCTAAAAACGGTATTTTTGGTTTGTTTGCCAAAAAAGCAAAAATCAGGGTTACTTTAAAAGATGCTGCCAAAAAAATCGGCGATATTGTTGATGAAACCGTAGACAGCATTAAGGAAGATTATAAGGCAGGCAAGCAGGAAGCAGCCGCTGCCCGCGAAAACGCCAAAAAAGAAGAAGCTAAACCGGCAGCAGTACGCGAATATGTGATTGAAGAAGCTGCGGTTGACGCTGCCAAAGAATTTTTGCAGAAAATCTTTAATGCCATGCGCATTGAAGTTGTAATGGAAAAATTCATCAATAAAAACGAAGGCGTTGTTACCTTCAAGCTGCACGGTTCCGATATGGGCATTTTAATCGGCAAACATGGTCAGACGCTTGATTCCTTGCAGTATCTGACCAATCTGGTTGCCAATAAAAATTCCGCCGAGCGCATCAGAATCGTAATTGATATTGAAGATTACCGCGAACGCCGCGTGGAAACCTTAAACCGACTGGCACAGCGCCTGGCTGATAAGGTAAAACGCACCGGTGAGCGTGTTGTGCTTGAGCCGATGAATCCCCATGAAAGAAAAATTATTCATGTTGCACTGCAAAACGACCGCCGCATTACTACGCTGAGCGAAGGTGAAGAACCGTACCGCCGTGTGGTAATCGAATTAAAAAAATAATTTTCTTAATTTTAGACCCAGTCGTTTGTACTGGGTTTTTCTTTTGGAGAACAGATTATGCAGGAAGAATTGATTAAACAGGAACAGGAAGAAACCATCAGTGCTGTCTGCACGGCGCTGGGCGAAGGCGCTATCGGCATTATCCGCGTAAGCGGCGAAAAGGCGCTGGCAGTTGGCGAACAGATTTTTAAGGCGGCTTCCGGTAAAAAGCTGGCGGCTTATGTGCCGAACACTTTGGTTTATGGGCATGTGCTTGATACCGACGGCAGCATTGTTGATGAGGTAATGGCTGTTTATATGAAAGCGCCTCATTCCTATACGGCGGAAGATGTGGTGGAAATTCAGTGCCACGGCGGCGTAAGGTCTTTGCAGAAAATTTTGACGCTGAGTTATGTTGCCGGTGCGCGTCCGGCTGAGCCGGGTGAATTTACCAAGCGTGCTTTTTTGAACGGGCGCATTGACTTGGTGCAGGCCGAAGCCGTAATGGATATTATTAAATCCCGCAGCGATGCGGCTTTGAAGGTTGCCATGCGCCAGCAGGAAGGGCAGCTTTCTAAACAGGTGCACGGTTTGCGCCGTGAACTTTTGGACGTAATTGTCAATCTGGAAGCGGTAATTGATTATCCGGAGGACGATATTGAAGAAATTACTTTCGGTAATGTTTTGACGGAAGTTAATAAAACTGTTGGCGGCGTAAAAAAATTACTGGAAAATGCGCATACCGGCAAAATTTTGCGCGAAGGTTTAAAGGTGGCAATTATCGGCAAGCCGAATGTCGGTAAATCCAGCTTTTTAAACTTTTTGCTGAAAGAGGACAGGGCAATTGTTTCCGAGTTTGCCGGTACGACGCGTGACGTTATCGAAGAACAGTTTTTGCTGGGCGGTGTGCCGCTGGTACTGGCCGATACGGCAGGCATCAGGGATACGGAAGATTATGTGGAACGCATCGGAGTGGAAAAAAGCCGCCGCATTTTAAGCGAGGCGGAACTGGCGATTGTGGTGCTGGATGGTTCGCAGCCGCTTGCTGATGAAGACAGGGAGATACTGGAACTCGTTAAAGGGCGCCGGTATGTTATAATAATAAATAAGAGTGATTTGGGCAGTGCCGATGTAAAAGCGGATTTGCCGGAAGCCTTTAAAACAGCGCCGGTGATTGAGCTTTCCGCCAAAACGGGCGAGGGCTTTGAAGCTTTTACGGAATGGCTGCAAAAATTTGTTTACGGAGATGACAGGCATTTGGGCGATGGCATTTATGTGCAGAACGCGCGCCATGAACGCCTGCTGCAAAATGCGCTTGCCAGCATGAACGATGCTTTGGCAGCGGCAGAAGCGCATTTGCCCTATGACTGCATTATGATTGATTTGCGCAACGCGGCGGAATACCTTGGTGAAATTACCGGCGACGCCGTACGTGACGAAATAATCAATGAAATTTTCTCTAAATTCTGTATCGGTAAATAATTTTTACGGGTGAAGTTATGTATATTACTGACAGTTATGACGTTATCGTTGTCGGCGCGGGCCACGCCGGTGTGGAAGCTGCGCTTGCGGCGGCACGCCTGGGCGGAAAAACGCTGCTGGCAACGCTTTCCATGGATAATATTGCCTTAATGCCGTGCAACCCTTCGGTAGGCGGACCTGCCAAGGGACATCTGGTGCGCGAGATTGACGCTTTGGGCGGCGAGATGGGCCTTGCTGCCGATAAGGCCTGCATACAGATGCGCCTTTTAAATACCGGCAAGGGTTATGCCGTGCAGGCTTTGCGTGCGCAGGAAGACAAGCCTTTTTACCATACCATTATGAAGCAGACTGTTGAAAATCAGGACAGGCTTGATGTTAAACAACTTATGATTGACAAACTGCTTGTAAGTAATTGGGAAGTAGTTGGGGTAGAGGCAGAAACCGGCGAAGTGTTTGAAGCCAAGTGCGTGATTCTGGCAACAGGTACTTATCTGCGTGCGCGCATTGTTTATGGGCAGGTTAATTATGAATCCGGCCCGAACGGTTTGCGCAGCGCCAATAAATTATCGCTGTCGCTGCTGGAAAACGGGCTGGAGCTGATGCGTTTTAAAACCGGCACACCGGCACGTATTGATGCCCGTAGCCTTGATTATGACAAAATGGAAATTCAGAACGGCGATGCCGCATTGCGTAATTTTTCGTTCATCAGTGAAGTGACGGAGCGCAGCCAGGTGCCGTGCTGGCTTACTTATACCAATGAAAAAACACATCAGATTATCCGCGACAACCTGCATCTATCGGGTATGTTTAACGGTATGATTGAAGGCGTCGGGCCGCGTTACTGTCCGTCAATTGAGTCAAAAATTGTACGATTCGCTAATAAGGAACGTCATCAGCTTTTTATTGAGCCGGAAGGTCTGCGCACCAACGAAATGTATGTGCAGGGCATGTCCAGCTCGCTGCCTGCGGATGTGCAGCTGAAATTTATGCAGACGATACCGGGGCTTGAGCATTGCCGTATGATGCGCGCCGGCTACGCGATTGATTATGATTGCCTTGACCCGTTGCAGTTGAAAGCATCGCTGGAACACAAAGGCATCAGCGGTTTGTTTTCGGCTGGTCAGTCCAACGGTACCAGCGGTTACGAAGAAGCAGCGGCACAGGGACTGATGGCAGGCATTAACGCCATGCGCAAGATTAACGGTCAGCCGCCGTTTATTCTAGGCAGGAATGATGCTTACATTGGCGTGCTGATTGACGATTTGGTAACGAAGGGCACCAACGAGCCTTACAGAATGATGACCTCGCGTGCGGAATACCGTTTGCTTTTGAGACAGGACAACGCCGATTTGCGCCTGACGGAAAAGGGCAGGCAGGTTGGCCTTGTCGATGATGAACGCTATGAAAAATTTACGGCAAAACGCACTTTGCTGGAGCGTACCATTCATCAATTGGGTACAACCAATGTGCCGCCCAATGCCGAAACGGAGCAGAAGCTGCAAAACATGGGTACTGCGCCGGTAAGGCCGGGCATGACGCTGCTTGATTTACTGCGCCGCGGAGAAGTTACTTATGGCAATATGGCAGCAGAATTTGATTTGCCGGAGCTGCCGGAGGTTGTGGCAGAGCAGACAGAAATTTTTGCCAAGTACGAAGGCTATATCAATAAACAGAAACAGGAAGTTGAGCGCGCGCTGAAACTGGAAAACAAGTTGATTCCGCAGAACATCGACTACCACGCCATTAAGGAACTTTCGTCCGAGGCGGCGGAAAAGCTGGATAAAATCCGTCCGGTTTCCATCGGGCAGGCGTCACGTATTTCAGGCGTTTCACCGGCCGACATCAATGTTTTGATGATTGTGCTGGAGGTTAAGCGCCGCAAGGAGCAAGACCATGACTGAGTTTCAGAAAATACTGGCTGACAGCGCCAAACAGGCAGGCTTTGAACTGACTGATTTGCAGCTGCAGCAGTTTGACAAATATTATGAAATGCTGGTGGAAACCAACAAAGTAATGAACCTGACGGCGCTAACCGAGCCGCAGGACGTGGCGGTAAAACATATCGTCGATTCGCTGATGGCTTACGCCGATTATTTCCCGGGAAAAGTTCTGGCGGATGTCGGCACAGGGGCAGGCTTCCCCGGCATACCGCTGAAGATTTACTGCCCGGCGCTGAAGGTAGTGCTGATTGATTCGCTGGCCAAGCGTTTGAATTTTTTGCAGCGCGTCATTGACGAGCTTGGTTTAACGGATATTGAATGTGTGCATCTGCGCGCGGAGGACGCCGGTAAAAATGCGGCGCACCGCGAAAAATACGATATCGTTACAGCGCGTGCCGTGGCAAGGTTATCGGTGCTTTCCGAATATTGCCTGCCGCTGGTAAAAGTCGGCGGCATGTTTGTCGCGCTGAAAGGCGCAAAATATAAAGAAGAAATTGCTGCTGCCGGTAAGGCGCTGAATGTGCTGGGCGGCAAACTTGTCAGAGCACAGCAGGTTGAACTGCCTGGGCTTGACGACGGCAGGGCGGTTGTTACCATTAAAAAAGTAAAGGCTTCGCCTAAGGCTTATCCGCGCAAGGCGGGATTACCGGAAAAAAATCCTTTGGAATGATGGAGGTACGACATGGTTGAGGACGGTTTCAAAATTTTACAGACAGAACAGGAAGGCGGTTCTGTTATCAAGCATTTCAGCGGTGAAATTAACGTAATCCGCGTGCCGGTAGAAAAAATTCAGGCTAATCCGTACCAGCCCCGCAAGGATTTTGAACCGGAGGCGCTGGAAGATCTGGCGGCTTCGATTGCCGAATACGGCGTTTTGCAGCCGCTGTTGGTTGCACGCGGCAACGATGATAACTTTTTATTGATTGCCGGTGAACGCCGTTTACGCGCCAGCAAGATGGCCGGTTTATTGGACGTTCCGGTTATCGTTAGCAGCTATACCGAACAGCAGATTGCCGAGATTGCGCTGATTGAAAATTTGCAGCGTGAGGACCTGCACTTTCTGGAAGAAGCCGAAGGTTACGAAAAACTGATGACGCAGTTTAACCTGACGCAGGAGGCTATGGCAGTGCGCGTCGGCAAAAAGCAGTCTACCATTGCCAACAAGCTGCGCCTGCTGAACCTGCCGCTGGAAATCCGCAACGTGCTGAAAGAAGCGCAGCTGACCGAACGCCACGGCAGGGCTTTGCTGAAACTGAAAAACGGCGAATTGCAGGAGCAGGTTTTAAAACAGATTATTAAAAACGGCTGGAATGTAAAGCAAACCGAAGAACATATTGCCAAAATTTTGGATGAGGCAGCGCCGAAGCAGAAAAAACGCCTGGTAATTGTTAACGATGTGCGCATTTATTTAAACAGCGTTAAAAAAATCGTTAGCACCATTAACGACGCCGGTATCCCCGCGCAGATTAAGCAGGAACTGGACGGCGACGACGTTGTGGTAACGCTGCGCATTAAAAATACCAAAAAACCGCAGATTGCCAGCAATCAAAAAAATTGATGTGGATAAAACTGTTGGTTATGTTGAAAACAGGAGCAAATTTTGCTTCTGTTTTTCTTTTTTTTGTAAATTTTACAAAATTTATTTTGCCGCGGGGCAAAGTTATGTTACAATAAAAATAAGGAAAAGCTCATAATTTGAAGGGGTGATTTGTATGAGTGATACGATTTTGTATGCGGCATTGGCCGGTGCGGCTGCCGGTGTGTTTTATTACATGTTCAAAAAAGCCAGCGGCGGCGATTATAAACCTATTGAATTAAAAAACTGCCCGCTGTGCGGACAAAAAACCGCTAAATTTGTGACGATGGGCACATTCAAACACGATACGCTCAATAAGGTTGTCTGCACCAACTGCGGAGCAACGACCGATGACTTCACTTCCTACAGAAAAGCTGCTGAGGCATGGAACAAAGGCGAAGTTAAAAAGAAATAAATTACAACTCCGGTATTTTTATGCCGGAGTTTTTATTTTCTTAATGCTTTTTGTTTATAAATATAGTAAAATAATAAGCGAAGTTGGTTTTATGGAGGTCATCTTATGAATTACAACGAAGTTTTGCAAAATGCCAGAAAGTGCATAGATAATTCCAAGTGCAAAGCCTGCCCGGTCTGTAACGGGTTGGCCTGCCGCAACACAATTCCCGGCCCGGGGGCGAAGGGCGTGGGCGATACGGCCATCCGCAACTATCAGAAATGGCAGGAAATCCGCGTGCAGATGGATACGCTGCATGAAAACGTACCGGTGGATATGTCTGTCGAATTGTTCGGGCGTAAATTCAGCTATCCGTTTTTCGCAGGCCCGGTCGGCGCTGTAGAACTGCATTACAGCGCTGCTTATGATGAACTTACTTACAATAAAATTTTAGTATCCGCCTGTGCGGATAACGGAATTGCCGCCTTTACCGGCGATGGGCTGAACCCGCAGGTAATGGTTGGCGCGACCGATGCTGTGGCAGCTGCGGGCGGTGTAGGCATACCGACAGTTAAGCCGTGGAACCTGCCGCTGATTAAGGAAAAACTGGAGCTTGTGAAAAAGAGCGGCGCTTTTGCCGTGGCAATGGACGTCGATGCCGCAGGCCTGCCGTTTTTGAAAAATATGCAGCCTCCTGCGGGCAGTAAATCCGTAGAGGAACTGACGGAAATCGTTAAGGAAGCAGGCATTCCCTTTATTGTTAAAGGCGTAATGACGGTGCGCGGCGCATTGAAGGCTCATGCTGCCGGTGCTGCGGCAATTATCGTTTCCAATCACGGCGGGCGTGTGCTTGACCAGTGCAGCGCAACTGCCGAAGTGCTGGAAGAAATCTGCCATGCGGTTGGCGGCGGTATGAAGGTGCTTGTTGACGGCGGTATCCGCAGCGGCGTGGATATTTTTAAGGCGCTGGCTTTGGGTGCTGACGGCGTTGTAATTGCGCGTCCGTTTGTAACGGCTGTGTATGGCGGCGCGGAAGAAGGTGTAAAGGTTTACATTGAAAAACTGGCCGGCGAACTGGAAGACACGATGAAGATGTGCGGCGCGGAAAAACTCAGTGATATTACGCGCGATATGGTGCGCATTTAATGGAGGGGTAGAACTTGTCGATTGAAAAAGTAAGGGCTTATTTCAGAGCCCGCAATATGGAAGACCGGATTCTGGAGTTCGATGTTTCGAGCGCGACGGTGGAGCTGGCGGCAAAAGCGCTGAACTGCGACGGCAGCCTGATTGCTAAGACATTATCCTTTGCGGTGCATGACGGTGTTGTTTTAATTGTTGCGCCCGGCGATGTGAAAATTGATAACCATAAATATAAGATGCGCTTCGGCGTGAAGGCTAAAATGCTTTCGGCTGAAGATGCTGAAAACTTAATCGGCCATGCGGTTGGCGGCGTTTGCCCGTTTGCCGTTAACGAGGGCGTGCAGGTTTTTCTGGATGAATCGCTGAAACGTTTTGAATATGTGTACCCGGCCTGCGGCAGCAGCAACAGCGCCATTAAGCTGACGATACCGGATTTAGAAAAATATGCCGACCATTTTGCCGGTTGGGTTGATGTTTGTAAGTTAAAATAAAAGATGCGGCCTTGCGCCGCGTTTTTTTATTTTACAGAACTTTTGGTGATGGGCTTAAACCAAAATATTCTGTAAAATTTTAAAATGTTTCACGTGAAACGTAAAAAAGTTTTAGCTTTTCTATATTTTTAAAATGAAAAATGTGATAAAATTATTAAGAAAGTTTTAATGATTTTATGAGGTGAGAAATTTGGTAAAGGTAATTGCAATTGCAAACCAAAAAGGCGGCGTTGGCAAAACGACGACGGCGGTAAACCTTGCCGCCTGCCTTGCACAGAAGGGGCGCAAGGTGCTGATGCTGGACGAAGACCCGCAGGGCAATGCCACCAGCGGCCTTGGTTTTGATAAGCGCGATATAAAAAAATGTGTTTACGATACCTTAATCAACGATGTGCCAATGAAGGATGTATTGCTGCACAGCGATTATGAAAATCTGGACGTCATCCCGGCAACGATTCAGCTGGCAGGCGCGGAAATTGAACTTGTCAGCCTGATGAACAGGGAAGGGCGTTTAAAAAATGCACTGGAACGCGTAAAACATGATTACGATTATGTGCTGATTGATTGCCCGCCTTCTTTGGGCTTGTTGACCATCAATGCACTGACCGCCGCTAATTCCGTGCTGGTGCCTATTCAGTGCGAATTTTACGCTTTGGAAGGCGTAAGTCAGCTGATGAACACTATTAAACTGGTGCAGCGCAACCTGAACCCTGCGCTGAAACTGGAAGGCGTTTTGATGACGATGTTTGACCAGCGCACCAATTTATCCAGCGACGTTGTCGGCGAAGTACGCAAATATTTTAATACCAAAATGTACAATACCATTATCCCGCGCAACGTGCGCTTGAGCGAAGCACCGAGCCACGGACAGCCGGTAATTGTGTACGACCCTAAATCCAAAGGCGCGCAGGTATATTCGGAACTGGCGCAGGAGGTTCTTGGCGATGAATAAAAAAGGCGGATTGGGCAAAGGATTGGGCGCAATTTTTACCGATAACGAAACAGTAGCGCCGGTTGAAGAAGTGCAGCCCCATGAAAAGGAAGTAGAAATTGCTGTCGGCGATATTATGCCGAACCCGCAGCAGCCGCGTAAGACTTTTGACGCGGACAAGCTGGAAGAATTAACCGAAAGCATTAAGGAACACGGCGTTATTCAGCCACTAATTGTCCGTAAAAATGGACGCAAATATGAAATTGTTGCCGGTGAAAGGCGCTGGCGTGCGGCTAAAAATGCCAAGCTGAAAACCGTGCCGGTTATTGTGCGTGACTATGATAACGCCAAAATGGCAGAGATAGCGCTGGTGGAAAATATTCAGCGCCATGACCTTAATCCAATTGAAGAAGCGGAAGGCATTAAACGCCTGATGAGCGAATTTGGCTTTAATCAGGAGCAGGCCGCACAGAAAATCGGCCGCAGCCGTACAGCTGTTACCAACATTCTGCGCCTGTTAAATTTACCGCAGGATGTACGCGACGCTGTTTCACGTGAAACATTAACAATGGGTCAGGTAAGACCGCTACTGTCACTGGACAATCAGGAAGAACAGGAGCAGCTGGCGCTGTTCATTATCGAACAGGGCTTATCGGCACGCGCCGTGGAAGAACTTGTAAAGAAGATTAAAAACGGCGAGAACATTCCGTTTGATGATGATAAAAAAGAAAAGCCTGCAAAAAAACGCAGAGCTAAAGAAATCAGTGTTTACTGCCGTGATTTCCAGAACCGTTTGATTGAGCTTTTGGGTACGAAGGTTAAAATTGTGCCGAAAAATGAAAAACAGGGCAAGATTGAAATAGAATATTATTCGGCAGAGGATTTGGAAAGAATTTACGAACTGCTGGAACAACGTCCTAAACAAACGGAAAAGAAAAAACAGAAACTGACCGTTTAATTTATTGCAAATGAGGGAAGACAAATGAAAAACTATTTTGCGCCGGTGATGCCGTTATGAGCGGGCTGGGTACGATTGCCAACGCGCTGGCGATAATCGGCGGCACTTTGATAGGCGTTGTGCTGCGGCGCGGGCTGCCGGAGAAATGGCAGCAGACGATTATGCAGGGCGTGGCGCTGTGCATTTTCATTATCGGTTTGCAGATGGCGCTGAAAACAGGCAACATCGTTATTTGCGTTGTCAGCCTTGTTATAGGTTCCATCATCGGTGAGGCGTTGGATATTGACGGGCGTCTGCAAAGGCTTGGCAATTATTTAGCTAACAAATTTTACCGCGGCGCGGATGGCAGCGTGGCAGCTAAAATTGCCGAAGGTTTTATATCGGCGACATTGATTTTCTGCATCGGCGCTATGGCTGTGGTCGGCGCTTTGCAGGATGGATTGAAGCAGGATGCTACCATATTATATGCCAAAGCAACGCTGGACGGTATTATTTCCGTAATTTTGGCGGCTAACCTTGGCATTGGTGTCGCGTTTTCATCGGTCAGCGTGTTTCTATATCAGGGTTCGCTGACGATGCTGGCGGGCTTTTTGCAGCCGGTGATGACGGAAGCTGTACTGAACGAAGTAACGGCCTGCGGAGGCGTGCTGATTATGGCAATCGGCATTAATTCGCTGAAGCTTTTGGAAATAAGAATTTCCAACCAGCTGCCTGCGGTGCTTGTTGCCGGAGTGCTGGCTTATTATTTCATATAATGGAGGAAGAACTTTGGAAAACGTAAATTTAATAATGCAGAACTATTTATTTGTAATAATTTTGGTATTGGTTGTTTTGCTTCTGGTGCTGTTTAAAATGTACAGCAGCCAGAGCAAAAAATTAGCCGCTTTGCAGAAAAAGTACGATTTTTTTACGCAGGGCGACGATAAAAACTGGGATGAAATTTTAACGCAGACTTTGACGGAAGTACGTGCTGCCAAAGCAGAACTGGATGAACTGGAACAGCGCCATCAGGCAATGCGCGAACAGATGAAGGGCTGTGTGCAGAAGGTTAAGCTAATGCGCTACAACGCTTTCAGCGATACCGGCAGCAATTTAAGCTATTCGCTGGCGGTGCTGGATGAAAACAATAACGGCGTTGTGCTTTCCAGCCTGTACGGACGTGAGGATAACCGCAGCTATGCCAAACCGGTGGAAAACGGTAAATCCACTTATCAGCTTTCCGATGAGGAAAAAGACGTTTTGGAACAGGTTATGCGCTGAAAAAAATCATGCGTTTAAATCGCCGTTAAGGCAGAGAAAATGCAAAATTGATATTGAGATATGCCAAAACGCAAAAATCCGCTGAAAAGCGAAATTTGAACGCGTGTAAAGAAAACGGCAAAAATAACCGGATTTTTGTAAAATCTTCAGTAAGCGCAGCTTTTTTGCATAGATATGTTATAATAGACTATGCGAGGTAGTAAAAATGATTTTTGATACACACATGCACTGCCGGTATTCCATTGATTCCAAAATGAATATTGACGAGGCGAAAGCCGCGGCGGAAAAACTTGGCATAGGCATGATTATAACGGAACACTGGGACGAGGATTACCCGACGAACCCGGAAGCTTTTGTTTTTGACATTGCCGATTATTTTGCCAGGTGCGGGCCGTACCGCAGCAAAAATTTGCTGCTGGGCATTGAAGTTGGCATGCAGGAAAGCACGGCCGCCAATGACGACGCGCTCGGCAAAAAATACCCGTTTGATTTTATTCTGGGTTCCATGCATTGCATGAATGGGCGCGATATGTACGAGGCCAAAACCTATAACGGCAAGACTAAACAGGAAGCCGTGCGGGAGTTTTTGCTGGCAACGGCGGAGAACTTAAAGCTGCATGACAATTTTGACAGCTTTGCTCATATCGATTATATGTGCCGCTATATGCCTTACGATGATAAAGAACTGGTTTACGCCGAAGCGCCGGAGCTTTTTGACGCGGTGTTCAAGCTGCTGGTTGAAAAGGATAAGGCGATTGAAATTAACACGCGACGTCTGGATAAACCGGCGGCAGTTGAGCATTTGCTTGTTTTGTACAAGCGTTACCGCGAACTGGGCGGGCGTTACGCAACGCTGGGCAGCGACGCGCACTATCAGGAACATGTGGGGCGGCGATTGGATATTGCCCGGGAAATGGCAGAGGCAGCCGGACTGGTGCCGGTGTATTTTGAACAACGAAAAATGCAAAGGATGATGCTTTAAAATGAGATGTATACGTTTTGAAGAACCTAACGGCAATAAAAGAATCGGTTTTATCGACGGCGACGTGGTAAGAACCGTATACGGCAGCCTTGATACCTTCTGGCGCATTACCGACGAGGAATTTAAGCTGTCCGATATTAAATTACTGGCACCGTGCGTGCCCAAGCAGATTATCTGCGTTGGCTTTAATTACCGCCAGCATGCGGAGGAATTCCACGCGGAAGTGCCGAAGGAACCCATGCTGTTCAGTAAGGCGGCGCATACGATTATCGGCGACGGGGAAGCGATTGTGTACCCGTGGCAGAGCAAAGAGGTTGTTTACGAAGCAGAGCTGGGCGTGGTAATTAAAAAGCGCATGCGCAACGTAAAACCGGAAGAAGTAAAGGATTATATTTTGGGTTATACCTGCGCCAACGATGTAACGGCGCGCGATTTGCAGCTGGACGACGTGCAGTGGCTGCGCAGCAAATCGTTCGATACCTTTTGCCCGCTGGGGCCTTGGCTGGAAACAGACCTTGACCCGACTGACCTTGCCATTAAAACTTACCTTAACGGCGAGCTGAAACAGAACGGGCGCACGAGTGACATGGTTTACAACCCGTATGAAATTTTAAGCTATATCTCCGAAAGCATGACGCTGGACGCAGGCGACCTGGTGCTGACCGGCACGCCGATGGGCTGCGGCCCGATGGTGCCCGGCGACGTGGTAACGGTAGAGATTGAAGGCATCGGCAAGCTGACCAATACCGTAGTAAAAGGCTAAAATAAACGGCTGTAAAAAAAGACGAGCTATCGTCTTTTTTTATTTGGCAGTATTGCCGTTATTTGTAAATTTATTGTTTTGAGAAGGGAAGATTTTTATGAATACCAGTCAGCATTTCGGGCCGCGCATTATAATGTTTATCTGCGGCATTGCCTGCATGACTTTTGGCATAGCGCTGTCATGCAAGGCGGATTTGGGCACGTCGCCGATATCCAGCGTGCCGTTGGTGTTAAGCATGTGCACTCCGTTCAGTGTCGGCATTATTACAATTATAATGAACTTTGCCTTTATCGCGGTGCAGCCGCTGCTTTTGAGAGCTTTTTACTGGCGCGAGCTGATAGGGCAGGTAATTTTAACCGTGCCGTTTGGTTACAGCATTGACCTGTTTATGTGGGTTTTGCAGGACGTGAACCCGGAAACGCAGCTTGAAAAATGGGCGGCCTGCCTGATAAGCATTGCCGTGCTGGCGTTCGGCGTGTTTCTGGAAGTGCGTGCCAAAATCTTTTTTGCCGCCGGTGAAGGGCTGGTTAATGTGCTGACATTTATCTCCAGAAAGAATTTCAGCCTGATTAAAAACGGTTTTGATATTACCTTGGTTGTAATCAGCGTTATAATTTCACTGCTGGAATTCAGCACGCTGCGAGGCGTAGGGCTGGGCACCATTGCGGCGGCGGTGCTGGTTGGCAGGATGATTTACCTGTACGAAAAATACCTGCATTTTTTCGACCGCTGGAAGGTAAAAGCGTAAACACGGTCGAATTATAAAATAGATTGTTTATTATATGGAAAAATGTTAAAATGAAATTACTGACTTATAAGTCAATCTAATAAATACAGGCAGTGATACTTATGAAAAATATGACGGAAGGCGAACCGCTGAAACTAATCATACCTTTTATGGTGCCGCTGTTAATCGGCAACGTGTTTCAGCAGTTATACAACATCGCCGATATCATCATCGTCGGCAGGACGATTGGCGTGGACGCGCTGGCAGCAGTAGGTGCAACGGCGCCGCTGTTTATGATGCTTGTAGTGCTTACGCTTGGCATGAGCGGCGGCTTCAGCGTCGTTACGGGCCAGCGTTTTGGCGCGGGCGATCTGGAAGGCGTAAGGCGCAGCGCGGCAATGACGACGATGCTGTGCACGATTTTTGTGGTAATCGTCATGGCGCTGGCGGTAATTTTTATCGACCCGGCGCTGGCGGCGATGAACATACCGGACAAGCTGTACGCCGATGCCAAAGCCTATGTAATGATAATCGTTTACGGGCTGATTTTTATGATGGCGTATAATATGCTGTCCAACATCCTGCGCTCGCTGGGCGACAGCAAAACGCCGCTGTATTTTCTGATAATCGCCACGCTGTTAAACATCGTGCTGGCGCTGGTGTTCATCATCAACTTCGGCTGGGGCGTGCCGGGCAGTGCGTTGGCGCTGGTTATCGCGCAGGGCGTATCGGGGCTTTTGTGCATTATCTACATCGCGCGTAAATTCCCCGTGCTGCACTTAAAGCTGGGCGATTTTAAATGGGATAACCGCCTTGCGTGGGAACATATCCGCATGGGCATGCCGATGGCGGTGCAGTTTTCGGTTCTGGGCATGGGCATGATAATCATTCAGGCCGTGTGCAACCGGTTCGGTACGGAAACCATTGCCGGTTTTACAGCCGCGATGCGTATTGAGCAGCTGGCTTTGCAGCCGATGATTTCCTTCGGCCTGGCGATGGCGGTGTATACGGCGCAGAATTTCGGCGCGCGTAAATTTGCCCGCATCAGCCGCGGCGTAAAAAAATGCTCGCTGCTGTCCATCGGCTTCAGCGTGTTTGCGGCGGTGCTGATGTATTTCTTCGGGCAGGAAATGATTGGCGTCTTTTTGGATAACCCAAGCCCGAAGGTTATGGACGAGGCAAAACTGTACCTGCATTTAAGCGTGCCGTTTTACTTCTTTTTAAGCCAGATTTTTATTTACAGAAACTCCGTGCAGGGCATGGGCATTGCCATGATACCGATGCTTTCGGGCATTGTGGAGCTGGTGCTGCGCACGGCGGCCGCGCTGTATTTAACCGTTGATTACGGATATACCGGCGTGTGCTATGCCAGCCCGATTGCGTGGGTAGGCTCGTCAATCTTTTTGTTTGCCAGCTACCATTACTTTTTGCGGCTGCTGGCGCGCAAGCATGTAGGTTTAAAATAATTTGCGGAGGTGCAAAATGGAAAATAAACAAATGTTGGAAGAATTTTTGGAACTGGTGCAGATTCCCGTCCAGTCCCGCAGCGAAAGGCAGATTGCCGATGTGTTGAAAGCCAAGCTGGAAGCGCTGGGACTGGAAGTTGTGGAAGAAGATACAGGTGCTAAAATCGGCGGCAATGCCGGTAATATCCGTGCGGTGCTGCGCGGCACGGCGGACTGCGAACCGCTGCTGTTTTCGGCGCATATGGACCGCGTTGCCAACAACGGCGCCATTAAGCCGATTGTAGATGAGGAAAAGGGCATTGTGCATACCGACGGCAGCACGATTCTGGCTTCCGATGACGTGGCAGGCATCTGCATTATTCTGGACGCGCTGCGCCGCTTAAAAGCTTCCGACAGGCCTCACGGCGATATTGAAGTTGCTTTCTCCGTCTGCGAGGAGTTTGGCATCCTTGGCGGACGTTATTTTGAATTTGATAAATTCCGTTCCAAAAACGGTTTTGTGTTTGACGCCGAAGGGCATATCGGCGGCATTGCCGTAGAAGCTCCGGCAAAATGCAGCTACTGCTATAAAATCCACGGCAAGGCATCCCACGCCGGTGAAGCGCCGGAAAAAGGCATTAACGCTATCCGCGCGGCGGCGGGATTGATTCTGGCAATACCGGATAACAGGCAGAGCGCTAATTCCACGGCCAACATTGCTTCCGTACATGCGGGCGGCCCGGCGCTGAACATTGTATGCGACTACGCCGAAGTGAACGGCGAAATGCGCAGCACCGATTCTGCCGAATTTGACGCGCTGCTGCAAAAATACGCCGACGCCGTACCGAAGATTGAAGAAGAATACAAGGTGAAAATTGATTACAGCTATGATGTTTTGTATAAGGCGTTTAAACTGAGTGAGGACTGCCCGGCGGTAAGCCTGACAGCGGCTGCGCTGAAAAAAGTGGGCGTTGAGCCGAAGCTGGAAAAGAGCGGCGGCGGTATGGACGCCAACCACTTTAACGCCAACGGCATTGCCACGGTAGGCATTACGGTGGGCTATTTTAACTGCCACACCGGCGAAGAATACCTGGATTTGCAGGATTTTTATAAATGCGGCGAAATGGCTGCGGAAATTGCCTGGCTGGCAGCGGAAAAATAAAATACCGGCAAAAAATAAACGGCACAGATTGTTCTGTGCCGTTTTTGTATGTTTATAACGCCGTACCCTTGGTGGGAACGGTAAATTTATTTTTATTAATGCCTTCCAGCTCAAGCAGCTGGACTTTTTTATCAATGCCGCCTGCATAGCCGGTTAAGCTGCCGCCTGCGCCGATAACTCTGTGGCAGGGCACGATAATACTGATGGGGTTATGCCCGACCGCACCGCCAACTGCCTGCGCTGACATTTTTGTTTTGCCGGTCTGCGCGGCAAGCTGCCTTGCGATATCGCCGTAAGTAATGGTTTGGCCGTAAGATATACTTTGCAGTATTTGCCATACCGCCATGCGGAAGGCTGAGCCGTTAAGCGAGAGCGGCGGCGTAAAATCCGGTTCTCTGCCGCTGAAATAAATATCCAGCCAGCGTTTGGCTTCGGTAAATACCGGCAAATCTTTTTCTTCATAATCCGCGCCAAGCGTGGAAGCAAAGTATTTTTGCCCGTCAAACCACAAGCCCGTAAGGGCAGTTCCGTTGCTGCTTATGGTTATGCCGCCCAGCGGCGATTGGTAGTGCGTAATGTACTGCATAGCTGCCTCCTAACGGATGAAATTGGTTTTAACCGCTTCTTCTTTGGCAGGAAGGCCGTATTTTTCCTTGCCGAGGGCAATGCTTTTAATTAAAAACGCCATGTTGCGGCCTAAGGTGCGCATGGTTTGCAGCCCTTCGGCGTCCTGCAAAACTTCTTCGGCGGTGTTGCCGTGCACGCTGTTCCAGTACTGGCTGCTGGCAACGGGCATGCCGCAAATGGTGAAGTATTTGTTAATCTGGTCAAAGGTGGCAGAGCAGCCTCCGCGGCGTGCGGATACAACGGCAGCGCCAACTTTCATGGTTTTATCAAAGCCGCTGCTGAAGAACAGGCGGTCTAAAAAGCTGGTTAAATTGCCGTTGGCAGAGGCATAATAAACCGGGCTGCCGACAACAATGCCGTCGGCGTCTTTAAATTTTGCGGCAACTTCGTTAACGATGTCGTTAAATACGCATTTGCCAAGTTTTTTGCAGGCATAGCAGGCAATGCAGCCGCCTACCGGTTTGGCGCAGACGTGGATGATTTCTGTTTCAATGCCTTCTTCGTTTAATGTTTTGGCAACTTCGCTTAATGCGGTATAAATGCACTGGTCAGCCTTGGGGCTGCCGTTTAATAATAAAACCTTCATTATAAATCCTCCTTTGGTATTGCTGCTTACATAACTACAATTCTATTATACCACTATGAAGTTTGCTCCTGTCAAAAAATAAAACGCACGGTTTTGCGCCGTGCGTTTGTGCTTTACAGTACCTTCTGCAAAAGGTTCAGTACATTTTGGTGTGTAATTTTGTTGATGGTTTCGTCGCTGTAATGTTTGCTTAAAAACTCAACCAGCGGTTTATAATCCTGCACGCCCTGAATGTTGTAAGGCGGGTGGCTGATACCGTCAAAATCGCTGCCGAAGCCGATGTGGTCGTCGTTGCCGATAAGGTTCAGCATGTAATCAATGTGCTTATAGACGCTTTCAATGCAGGCATCGTGCCAGTCTTCCTCAAGGAATTGACCGGCAAAGGTAATGCCTGCAAGGCCGCCGTTCTGCGCCAGCGCTTTTAATTGGTCGTCGTTAAGGTTACGCGGGTGCGGGCACAGCGCTTTGGCGTTGCTGTGGGTGGCGATGATAGGCTTGGTGCTGGTTTCCAGAACGCTCCAGAATCCAGCGGTGGAGATATGGGAAACATCTACCAGAATGCCGAGGCGGTTCATTTCCGCCACAACCTGTTTGCCGAAAGCGGTCAGCCCGCTGCCGGTTGCTTCTTCGTTAATGCCGTCTGCAATGTCGTTGCGGTTGCTCCAGGTCAGCGTCATGGCGCGCAGGCCCAGCTCGTACAGCATGCGCAGCGCCTCAAGGCTGCCGTCAATAGCGCCGCCTTCTTCAATCGCCAGCAGCGTTGCTGCCTTGTGGTTCAAAGCGTCAGCCGCATCGGCGGGAGTTAAAATCTCCAGCACGTCAACGCAGCCGGCGCGCATTTTTTTCAGTTCGGTTTTGTATTTATCCAGCAGGCACAGCGTGTAGCGCAAGCCGCCCTGATAGCGGAAAATATCGGTCGGCACATAAATGGCGCAGAACTGTAAACCGCCGCCGTTTGCAATCTGGCGCTTAATATCAAAGTGCTGCTCGTTTTCGTACAGCGAAGCGTTTTTGTTGTACAGCTCGGTTAAAGTGTCGCAGTGGCAGTCGCAGATATACATGGTATCAGTCCTTTCTTAAAAACAAATAGCTGCCGCAATGTACGGCAGCTATCAAAAAACTTAGTTATTAAACTCCTGCGTAGTAATAGTAGAAAGTCATGGCAAGGGTTACAGCCAAAGCGCCGCACATCGGGATAAAGGTACGTTTTACCAGGTCGAAGCTGGAAACGTTGCCCATGCCGGAGGATACAACGATAACCGCCGTAATCGGGGAGCAGGTACGTGCGATGGATGCAGCAAAGTGCATCGGCAGAAGCATCAGCACAGGGTGCAGGCCGGTGTGGGCAGCAACCGCCGGGGTAAGTGCAGCAAACGCGAAGAACGGTGCGTTGCCGCTGCCCATAACGATGGAGCTGAACACGATAATGCTTACCATTACCAGCATCATTGCCATCGGGCCGAAGCCGAGGGTTTTACTGCCTTCAATCAGGCTGTCGATGGTGCCCATGGAGAGCAGGCCCTGAGCAAAGGTCTGGCCGGCGATGATAAGGGTAATTACGTTAGCCATCTGCATGCCTAAGCCATCAAAGAAGGTCTGGATATCGGCAAAAACTTTTTTGCCGTCGCGCCAGCGTGCAAATTCGCAGCATGCGCCGATGAACAAACCGATGAACATAGCCATAACGATGTTCATTTTAATGGTGGTAATCCACAGGGAGCTGAAGGAAAGAATCAAGCTCAAAGGAATAACCGGCAGGATTGCGTACCATAACGGAGCGTTGTCGGCCGGGTTTTCTTCAGCTTTTTCAACTTCCATCGGCTGAACTACATGGCCCATTTTCTTATCCATGTATTTCTGGGTGAAGTAATGCAAAGTGCCTACAACCACAAATGCTACCATAACGATAGGCACCTGATAGTTGGTCCAGTACAGAACCGGGTCAACGCCTGCGGTGGTTGCGGAAAGAATGGTGCCGGTGTCGCTCGGGCTCCAGTCAAAGCACAGGGTGGAAGCAACAGCCGCAGTTGCGGACAGGCGGCTTACGCCGAGGCCGATAAGAATCGGGAACATGGTTACCATTAACAGCATTGCAAGGCCGGAAGCACTGTTGATGCAAAGGCCGATCAGCATGCCGACAATCCAGGTACCGGAAAGTACAAGGTAAGGGGATTTCAGCGCCAGCAGCGGTTTAATCGTCAGGCGAACCAGAGAGCGGGAAGCGCCGATGCGGTCCATATAACGTGCAAACGCACCTACGGACATAATGTTCAGGCCAAGGCCTGCGGCGTTACTGCTCATCGTTTTGCGCATGAATTCAAAAGCGTCAAAGAACCAGGAGCCGGTGGAGGCTTTCTCCGGCAGGATTACGCCGTAACCGCAGACAACTGCGATGTACATTAAAATCATGCCGCCTAAAAAGAGTACGGGCTGCGGCTTATATTTTTTATATATAAGATAGCCTACCCAGAACGTTACAAGTGCGGAAATTACAATACCCATCTAATCATCCTCTCTTTTTTATAGTTAGAACTAATTACAGTATAAGCTAAAACGCAGGTTAATAGCAAGCAAAATTGTCTGAAATTTACAGAAAATTTTTAAAATATTATTAAATTGTTAAGTTTATAAGCAAAACTTATAAGTTAAAACAGGTAAAACGCCGCTTACGCTGATTTTTTAATCGTGCTGCAAAGCCTGCCATGCTTCCAGCGCGCGCGCCACAAACAAACGGCGGATGCCTTCGTTTTCACCCATGCCGTGCAGATAAGGCGTAACTTTAAAGCCGTAACCTTCCAGAATGGTTTTGTGCGAATCTTCATCGTCGCCTGCCATATCGTTGTTGGCATGGTCGCCTGCTACCATCATGGCGGGCATAATGGTAATGTCCTTAATGTTTTTGGCTTGCAGCAGCGGAATGACGGTATCAAGATGCGGCCAGCCCTCTACAGAATAAATATAGGCGTTGTCAAAGCCAAGTTCAAACAGGCGGTGCTGCATGACGGCGTAATAAGCGTTGGCAGGGTGCGGCGTGCCATGTGCTAAAAGCAGTACGGCGCTGCCTTCCGCCTTAGGCGGGAACTGCGTACTTAAAGCCTGCATGGTGTCTTTAATATCGTCGCGCTGGCCTTCCTGGCCCATCCAATACATCAGCGGCGTGCCGATAGACATTTTTTTAAAGAAGTTTTTGTAATGGTTGAACACATAGGTTTTGTAGGCGTATTCAATGCCGGGGATGATATCCAGCGAGCAGAGTACTACGCGCGTATAGCCTTCGCCGTGCAGCTTTTCCAGCGCTTCTTCCGGCGTGGGGTAGGCAATGCCTTCGTTCTTTTTAATGCGCTCGATGACAATGTGCGAGGTAAAGGCAAGCTCCGCTTTTACGCCGGGGCAGGCTTCCTTAATTTCCGCAAAAACGGCGTCGATGGTTTTGGCGCGCGTTTCCTTATAGGTAGTGCCGAAGCTCATCACAAGGATGGCGTCCTTATCGGGCAAATCGGTAAGCTGCGGGTTTTCGTATACGCAAACGCCAATCTGTGCGGCGCTTAAAAGCGAAGGGGTTGCGGTTTTTACTTCCTCGCTCAGTTTATAACCGGCGCTTGCACCGGTATCCGCTGCTAACAGCGGCATAAAGTTTTTCAGCAAAAATATCAGCTCCTTAAAAATTTATAAAAAAACCTTTCTGCCCAAGACAGAAAGGTTTCAGTATCCGCCCGTTATAATTTGGTATTCGGTTATTTGCCGTCCGCCAGATGTTTTTTGATAGCCTCAAAGGTCTGCGCGCTGATGACATGCTCAATACGGCAGGCGTCGTGTTCGGCAATATCGGCAGGCACGCCGAAATGCTCAACAAGGCATCTGGTCAGCACTTTATGGCGTTCCAGCACGGCTTTGGCTTTGGCAAGGCCTGCTTCCGTCAGCACAATGTTGCCGCCGGCTTCTACCAAAATAAAGTTTTCGCGTTTTAAAATGCTCATGGCACGGCTTACGCTGGCCTTGGTAAAATTCATTTCTTCGGCCACGTCAATGGCGCGTACCTTATCCTTTTTCTGCTGTAATTGCAGAATCGTTTCCAAATACATTTCGCCGGATTCCTGCAAAATCATAATTAAGACCTCCGTGCCGTTAAATATTACTATACTTATATATTGTAACATTATAAACGGCACGGGGCAAGAAGCAAATATTAAAGCATGACTATATACCCAGATTTACTTTTTGACATTTTGTTGTACAATAAAAACAGAATAATTATGAAATTCACGAGGTATAAATGTTAGATTTTATAACGGAAACTAATGACGTCTGGCAGAATATGAAAAGCTGCGGCAGGCCTTTGGTGTTGTACGGCATGGGCAACGGTGCGGATGCTATTTTGGACCGCATGGTGGCGGAAGGTTTAACGGCGGCGGCGCTGTTTGCCAGCGATGAATTTGTGCGCGGGCAAAGCTTCCGCGGTTTTACGGTGGAGCATTACGCCGATATTAAAGCACGGCTGGGTGATTTTGCCGTTGTTATTGCTTTTGCCAGTGAGCTGCCGGAGGTACTGGCACGCTTTAAGGATTTGGCGGCGGAGCATATTGTATTTGCGCCGCATTTGCCGCTGTACGCAGGCAGCGAAGCGGTGGACAGCGCGTGGCTTGCAAAATATGCTGACCGCATGCAAAATGTGTATGACAAATTGGCAGATGATGAATCGCGTCGCGTATTTGCTAATGTACTGAACTATAAGTTAAGCGGCAAGCCGCAGTATTTGTGGCAGTGCGAAACAAAGCGCCGCGAGGATTTACGGCAGCTTTTTGCTTTTGCAGATGACGAAAGCTACCTTGATTTAGGAGCTTACGACGGCGATACGGTACGCGAATTTTTAGCGCTGACGGACGGGAAGTACGCGCGCATTACGGCTGTGGAAGCTGACCGCCGCAATTACCGCAAACTGTGCGCCAAAACGGAAGGGCTTGCCAATTTGCGTACGGTGGAAGCAGCCGTGTGGGATGAGGATACGGTGCTGGAGTTTTCCGACAGCGGCGGCAGGCAGTCCACGCTTATCAATGCGCATAAACGGCAGGTACAGGCCCTTAAAATGGACAGCTTTTTGGGCAGCGAGCCTGTTACTTATATTAAAATGGATGTGGAGGGCGCGGAAAAACAGGCGCTGCTCGGTTTAAAAGAACATATCCTGCGCGACAGGCCGAAAATGTTTATCGCCGCCTATCATTATGACAACGACTTTTTTGAACTGCCGGAGCTTATCTGGCAGCTGCGTCCGGATTATAAAATTTATCTGCGTAAGCACCCTTATGTACCGGCGTGGGAAATGAATTTTATGGTGTTATAAAAGGGACGTAAAAAGTCCCTGTGGGTCAAAAATGAAGTATTGTGCATTTGTGGTGGAAATATTTGACAAGTGTAGCAAAAGGTAACAAAATTGTTAAAATTATGTAAAATATTTTACCTAATGTAAGCAGGAATTTTACAATTCCGAGAGAAATTTATTTATAGTATCCCAAAAAGCATAAAAGGAGTGGAGACTCATGAAAAAAGCAAAATGGCTCTGTACTGCTGCGGCAGTTCTGGCATTATCGGCAGTTGTTGCAGGCTGCGGCGGTGATGAGAAAAAAGAAGCTGCCAAAACCGGCGGTCCGAGCGGCGAGGTAATGGTTTATACTTCCATTTACCCGGATATTATTGACAATGTTTGCAAACCGGCAATGAGCAAAGTTTTCCCGGATATGAAGGTTGACTGGTTCCAGGGCGGTACCGAAAAAGTTATGACCAAAATGGCCGGCGAAATCAAAGCTAAAAAAATCGGCGCAGATGTTCTGATGGTTGCTGAACCTTCTTACTATCTGTCCCTTAAAAACGACGGGCTGCTTTTGGATTATGCATCCCCGAACCTGAAAGACGTTATCACCGATAAGGACGAAAAAGGTGCATGGTCTTCCGTTCGTATCAGCAACATGATTATCGCTTACAACTCCGATAAACTGTCTGCTGAAGAAGCACCGAAATCCTGGAAAGATTTGACCGATCCGAAATGGCAGGGCAAAATCGCAATGCCTAACCCGATGCTTTCCGGTACTGCTTTTGTTGCTGTTGCAGCACTGGCAGACAAATACGGCTGGGAATATTTCGATCAGCTGAAAGCTAACGGCATGCGCGTTGAAGAAGGCAACTCCGCTATTCAGAACAAACTTTTGACCGGCGAATATGCTGCAGCAATGATTCTGGAAGAAAACATCCTGAAACTGGCTGCAACCAAAAACGAGCCTTTGAAAGTTGTATATCCTGAAGACGGCGTAGTTATCATTCCTTCCCCGATTGCTATTTTCAACACTACCAAAAATGCTGACGGCGCAAAAGCTATGGTTGACTGGTGGCTCTCCAAAGAAGGCCAGCAGGCAGTTGTACAAGGCTGGATGCATTCCGTCCGCGGCGACGTAGAGCCGCCTAAAGGCGCTCCGGCACTCAAAACCTTCTCTGAAAACGCAGTACCTGTTGATTGGCAGAAACTTGCTGATAACAAAGCTGAAATCAAAGAAGAATTCCGCGTAAGGGTTATGGAATAACGGTTCTTTCTAAATCCGGCATGAAATAATTAAGTGAGGGATTTTAGGGGTCGCTGTTGGGGCGATCCCTTTTTCCCGTTTTATAAATAGCGACCTTAAATTACGCTTTAGGGCGGCCGTTATGCCGTAGAAAGGAGTTATGGTGGGCTTTTTACAAAGAATAAACAGCAAATTCCTGGTAATTTCGCTGTCGGTATTATTACTTTTATATTTTGTGGTTTTCCCGCTGGCCATACTGTTGTATGACAGCGTGCTGGTTGACGGCGCGTTTACGCTGGAAAACTACCGCGAGGTTTACAGCAAGGATGTTAACTGGCGCGCGCTTGCCAATACGGTTGAGCTTTCGCTGATAGTTATGGTGGCGAGCGTTATCATTACCTTCCCGCTGGCGTGGCTGGTTGGCCGTACCGATTTGCCGTGGAAAAAAGGCTACCGCACGCTTTTGGTTGCCAGTTACATGATTCCGCCGTATGTAGGCGCTATCGCCTGGGTACAGCTGCTGAACCCGAGCGTTGGTTATCTGAACAACATTTTTAAATGGATGTTCAATTTACAGCAGGCCCCGTTTGATATTTACACTACGGGCGGCTTGGCATGGGTTTTGACTTTATTCTATTCTCCATTTGCTTTTATTACTATTTCGCGTGCGATGGAAAAAATGGACCCGACGCTGGAGGAAGCGGCAAGGGTTTCCGGTTCATCGCCGCTGCGTACGCTTGTTGACGTTACGCTGCCTTTGATGGCGCCTTCCATTTTAGCCGGCGGCCTCTTGGTATTCATCGCCGCAGGCTCCTGCTTCGGTATTCCGGCAATCGTCGGTATGCCGGGCAACATTGAAGTTATGACGACCCGTATCGTTACTTATGTTTATATGGGCGACGAAGCCGGTATCCGCGATGCGACGAGCTTGGCTGCATCCTTGATGTTTATCGCCAACGCGCTGCTGTTCGGCATGACGTGGATGCTGGGCCGCAAGGATTACACCACTATCAGCGGCAAAAGCACGCGCCCGAACATAGTTGAGCTTGGTAAGTGGAAATGGCCTGCGTTTATCGCTGTCGGCCTGTACGGTTTTATCGCCGTTATCCTGCCGCTGGGCTCTATCCTCTTGACTTCGCTGCTCAAGAGCATGTCCAAGGGCATTGAGCTTTCCAACCTCGGCTTTGACGCCTGGATTCCGGTTATTACCAGTTCCCAGTATATGGAAAGCGTATGGAACTCCGTTGTATACGGTGTAATTGCTGCAACCATCGGTACGGCGCTGTCCATCTTTATCGCTTACCTTGCCGTTAAAACGAAGGTTAAGGGGCGCAACTTCCCGGATTTGCTGACGATTGTCGGCGGTTCTACACCGAGTATCGTTATCGCGCTGGCTTTGGTTATTACCTTCTCCGGCAACTTTGGACTGAACCTGTATTCCACGATGTGGATTCTGGTTGTCAGCTACCTTGTTAAATATATGACGATGTCCGTCCGCACGATTGCGGCTTCCTTAAGCCAGGTTCACATTTCGCTGGAAGAAGCGGCTTTGAACTCCGGCGCAAGCTGGCTGCGTACCTGCAAGGACATCATCATGCCGCTGATTGCGCCTTCCGTAATCGCGGGCTGGTTCTTAATCTTTATGCCGTCGTTCTACGAACTGACGATGTCGCTGCTCCTCTACGGCAGTGACACCAAAACCATCGGCGTACTGCTGTACGATTTGCAGACCTATGCCGATACGCAGAATGCTTCCGTGCTTTCGGTAATTATTTTGCTGATAGTTCTGGTGGGCAATGTTATTTTAAACAAGCTTACTAAGGGTAATGTTGGTATTTAAAAGGAGTGGAATGAATTGTCTGAAGTACGTATAGAGCATGTTTTTAAACGGTTCGGCGATGTTACGGCCGTCAACGATTTTGACCTTACCGTAAAGGACGGCGAATTTGTTTCGCTCCTCGGGCCTTCCGGCTGCGGCAAAACTACGTCGCTGCGTATGATTGCCGGTTTTGAAAGGGCAACCGAAGGCGAAATTTATATCGGCGACCATTGCGTAAGCTCGTCAACCAAAAATACTTTTGTGCCGCCCGAAAAACGCGATATCGGCATGGTATTCCAGTCTTATGCGGTATGGCCGCACATGACTGTTACCGAAAACGTGGCTTACCCGCTGAAAATCCAGAAGGTGCCCAAAGAAGAACGCGCCGCACGTGTTGCGGAAATGCTGAAAATGGTGCACCTTGATGAATACGCAAGCCGTTATCCGCATCAGCTTTCCGGCGGCCAGCAGCAGCGTGTTGCTCTGGCGCGCGCACTGGTAATGCGCCCGGGCCTGCTGCTCCTCGACGAGCCTTTGTCCAACCTCGACGCCAAGCTGCGCGAGAGCATGCGTTTTGAAATTTCTTCGATTCAGAAGGAACTGGGCATCACCGTTATTTACGTAACGCACGACCAGTCCGAAGCGATGACCATGAGTGACCGCGTTGTTGTTATGAGCCGCGGCGTTATCCAGCAAATCGGCACGCCGTACGATATTTACCGCAACCCGGCCAACAAGATGGTTGCCGACTTCATCGGCCTGGTAAACTTTGTGGAAGGCGAAGTGCAGGGCGACCGCGTTTACATCAGCGGCACCGGCGTATCCTTCCCGAACACCAGCGGCGTTACCGGCAGCGCTATCATTGCCGTACGTCCGGAGAACATCAGGATGTCCCGCAGCGGCGGTACCATTGAAGGCAAGCTGACGCACCGTTTCTACCTTGGCGACGCCGTGGATTACCGCGTGCAGTGCAAGCACCATGAAATCCGCGTTATCGTTAAGGGCGCTGACCTGAAAGAATTTAACGACGGTGAAACCGTTTACCTTGACTTTGACAAGATTATGGTTTTTGACCGCGAGTAAAATTACAAAATTATTTCCCGGGCAAGTAAAATGCCCGGGATTTTTGTTTAAGCGGCGGCTGTGGTATAATAGAAGAAAATTACCCATGTGAGGTACGCGATGAAAAAAATACTGGCGCTGCTTTGTGCGGCGCTGTGCTTGCTGGCGGTGTGGCAAAAACAACCGGCAGCAGCGGAAAACGAAGTTAAAAATAAAGAGCAGGTAAAAATCTGCATCAGCATGCCGCCGCATTTGGCGCGCGCTTTGGCGGATGATTTTACCGCTGCCAGCGGGATTGAGGCGGAGGTTGTGCCGCTTCCGCCGGGCAGCGTGGATAACCGCTTTAAGTTTTTGGCAAACAGCGGCAGCGATGTGTGGCTTGGCGGTACGGTTGAGGAGTTTTATCTGGCGGCGGAGCGCGGTTTACTGGTAAGCTACCAGCCGGAGGAAGCGTATGCCGTACCGGCGGAGTTCCGCCAGAACAACTGGCTGTGGACGGCGCTTTATATCGACCACATCGGCTTTTTAAGCAACAAGCAGAACCTGCATTATTTTGGTTTGTACGCGCCGGAAAGCTGGCAGGATTTGCTGGCGGATGAATTAAAGTTTGAACTGGCGCTGCCCGATCCGAAAAACGGCGGCGCAGGCTACGGCATGATGACGGCGCTGTGGCAGTTAAAGGGCGAAAAGGCAGCCATGGAATATGCGGCTGCACTGAACAGCCAGCGACCGGAATATTTCGTCAACTTGCAGGAAACCATTGACGAAGTGCGCATGGGCTATAAAACGGTGGCGGTAGTGCCTCTTTCACTGGCGCTGCTTTTGGAACGCAGTGAGCAGAACCTGTTTGCTACGCTGCCAAATGACGGCAACAAAAACCTTATCAGCGGTGCGGCGGTGCTGAACGGTAAAAATCAGGCGGCGGCCGGTAAGTTTATTGATTATCTGTTATCGCGGCGTGCGGCGGAAATTGTCGGCGCAACAGGGCATCAGCTTATCTGGAGCATCAGTTCCGCAGCGGGTGACGATTTGCGCGACAAATACACGGGCAAGCTGCTGACGCCGGTGGACGATTTAAGCTGGACGGCGGGGCAGAAGGCCGAAGTTATTGCGCGTTGGCAAAACGCCGGGCGGGAACAAAAATAAAAAGGCAATAAAAAACGGGCAGAGAGCTTAACGCTTTCTGTCCGTTTTAGTTTGTGTTTATGCTTTGCAGTTAGGTTTCAGCGGCATGGTGAAGGTAAAGGTGCTGCCTTCGCCGGGTGTGCTTTTGACGCTGACCGTACCGCCGTGCAGGTTGGCAATCCACTGCACCATGCTGAGGCCCAGCCCCGCGCCGCTTTGCCCGCGGTTGCCGTCCAACTGGTAGAAGCGCCGCCAGATTTTCGGCAGTTCTTCCGGCGCAATGCCGCAGCCCGTATCGCGCACGGCGCAGATAACGCTGTCAGCCGTTCTGCGCAGAGTAAAGGCAACCTCGCCGCCATTGCCGGTGTATTTAACGGCGTTGTCCAAAAGGTTAAGCAGCAGGCGCATCAAAAGCGTCTGGTCGCCTTCAACTTCAACGTCTGGCTCAATATCGCTTTTAACGGTAATGTTTTTGTCCGCGGCAAGCTGTTCAGTTTCTTCCAGCACAATTTCCGCCAACTCGCTGAAATCAAATTTTTCAATTTCAAACTGTATTTTGTTTGCGTCGGCGCGTGCCAGCATTAACAGCTGCGCCAGCAGGCGCGACATTTTTTGTGCCTGCGCCAGTATTTTTTGCAGCGCTTCGTCCTTTTCATCCGCTTTGGCGTGCTGCAAGGCGTATTCCGCCTGCGCGATGATTACGGCCGTCGGTGTGCGCAGCTCGTGTGAGGCATCGGCGGTAAACTGGCGCTCGGCGTCGAAGGATTTTTCCAGACGCGAGAACATGCTGTCAAAGGTTTGCGACAGTTCCATCATTTCTCGGTCGGCATTGTGCAGGTCAATGCGCTGCGACAAGTCACTGCCGCTGCCGATGCGTTCGGCTGCCGCCGTTATCTGCCGCACGGGCTTGAGTGCTTTTTTAGTGAGGAGGTAGCCGCCGAAGCCGGAGAGCAGGATTAAAAACGGGAACAGCAGCGCGCATTGCAGCAAAATTTCATCGCGCGTGGCGTAAATGCTGCTTAATGACGTGGTGCCGCGCAGCCATACGCCGCCCGGCGAACCGGCAACCTTCATATAAAGGTCAAACACGTACCAGGTCTGGCTGCCGCTGGTGACGGTCTGCAAAAGTTCGGATTTAAATTCCGTCTGCGGCAGCTGCATTGGCGTCAGCCCGGCAATTAAACTGCCGCCTGCGTCATACACCGCCAGCATTACGCCGTCGTGCAAAAAGTCCAGGTCGTCAAGGCGCAGGCTGCCGTCGCGCCGCAGTTCCAAACTGCTGGCGTTGCCGTAAACCTCGTTTTCAAGATCGTCCTGCAAATTAAGCAGCAGCACGTCATCGGCAGCGTACAGTACGGCGGCAAAAATAACGCTTAAAACCGCCATTATCAGGCCGGTGTACCACAGCGTTACCTTCATTTTTACGGAAAGAGCTTTCATTTTTCCTCCTTCAGAACGTAACCAGCGCCGCGGATGGTATGCAGCAGTTTTTTGTCAAAGCCTGCGTCAATTTTTTTGCGCAGGTAGCGGATGTAAACATCGACGACGTTGGAGCCGCCCTCGAAATCATAATTCCAGACATGGTTTTCTATTTTTTCGCGCGAGAGGACGCGCCCCTGATTGCGCAACAGGTATTCCAGCACTGCGAACTCCTTGGAGGACAGGGTAATTTCCTTTCCTTCGCGGATAACGGTGCGGCTGTTCAAATCCATGGTTAAACCGGCGTATTCCAGCACATTGGTGGTCTGCCCAGTACGGCGGCGTACCAGAACGCGCAGGCGTGCCAGAAGCTCGTCAAACGCAAAGGGCTTAACAAGGTAATCATCCGCACCGGCATCCAGCCCGCGCACTTTATTTTCCAAACTGTCCAGAGCCGTCAGCAGCAAAACATGGGTGCTGTCGCCCTTGGCGCGCATTCTTCTTAAAAGTTCCAGCCCGTCGATGCCGGGCAGCATAATATCAAGCACTACGGCGTCGTAGCTTGCCATTTGCAGGTAATGCTCCGCATCAAGCCCGTCGCCGCAGGCATCTACACTATAACCGCTGCTTTGCAGCTGTTTTTTTAAGGCGTCCAGTAAATCCGGCTCGTCTTCAACAATTAAAATCCTCATAAGGCACCTCCTTATAGCATTATTATAACATACCGGAAATTTTAAAATAATTTTTAAAAACTTTTTTCTTTTAATTTTTCTTTAATCTTTCTCAGCTATAATTAAGACAAAGATAAGGGAACACCTTAAAAAAAGCAATAAGGACAGACCTTAAAATAAAAGGAGGAACTCAAAATGTTAAAACTCACCGGCAAAAAATTAACCGCTCTCGCAGTAGCAGCAATCTCTACCTTAACCATCAGCGCAACCGCTTTCGCAGCAGGTTTCACCATGGCAGATGCTCAAAGCATGGCAGCTAAGCTTGTACCGGCCAGTGCAACCCACGTAGGCACTCAGGAAGACTTTGACGAATACGAATTCAAATTCTTCGACAGCACTACCGTAACCAGCTACGAAGTTGAAGTAAGCAAATTCACCCAGGCAGTTAAAGAATATAAAATGGAAGCCGAAATGGCAATGGGCAGCCGCAACATCGTACTCTCCGCAGCAGACGCACAGGCAGTAGTAACCAGCGAATACCCCAACGCAAGCTTCCACAAAGTAAAACTTGATATGGACGACGGCCTGTACGAATACGAACTGAAATTCGTGACCCCGGAACTCCGCGGCGAAATGGTACTGAACCCTGAAACCGGCGCAGTACTTGAAAAAGAACTCCGCTACAACGTACGTTAAGTAAATAACAAAAGCCTGCACGCACTGTGCAGGCTTTAACTTTTGCTTTGGCAGATATAAAAAACGGCAGCCGTAAAGCTGCCGTTAAATTTTTGGCGTTAATTATTTACCTAAAATGATGGAAGTTAAGGTTACAGGGTCAACATATTTGCCGTCTTTGTAAACGCGCATGTTGCCGCTGGCGATTTCGTCGATGAGGATTACTTCGCCGTTGTGGTAACCAAATTCAAATTTGATGTCGTACAGGTCAAGGCCGAGTTTAGCCAGGTCTGCAGCAACGATTTTGGTAATTTTCAGGGTCTGTTCTTTCAGGCTCTTGTAGTCTTCGTGGCTCATAACGCCCAGTACAACGAGAGCGTCTTCGGTAACCAGCGGATCGCCTTTAGCGTCGTCTTTGAAGGTGGTTTCAACATAGCCGCCTTCAATAGCGGTGCCGTCGGCAATGTAATCGCCGTAACGGCGGATGAAGCTGCCGGTTGCTTTTAAGCGGCAGATAACTTCAAGGCCTTTGCCGAATACTTTGCAGGGCAGGACTTCCATGGTAGCGTTGTCGATATCGGCGCTTACATAATGGGTTTTAATGCCTTCTTTTTTAAGGATTTCAAAGAAGTGGATAGAGGTTTCGAGGTTAGCTTTGCCGATGCCGTCGATGGTCAGGCCGATGCTGTTTTCGCCCGGGTCGAACACGCCGTCTTTACCGGTGCAGTCATCTTTAAATTTTAACAGTACGTTGCCGTTTTCAAGCTGGAAAACGGTTTTGGTTTTGCCTTCGTAAATTTTTTCCATAAATTTTGTTGCTCCTTTCAAACTAAGCGGAATAACTATAAAAATATTATATACTTATGTTCTTTACATAGCAAGAGTTGTAACAAAATTTATATCCTCTTAAAATGTATACATTTTGTGAACGGCACTTTAAAACGCCAAAAAGCGGATAAAAAATCGTTTTGGCAGGGTCAGAAGTGATTTCTTTGTGAAATAGCACCGATTGTGTAACTATCTTTACAAAAATAATTCCTATAAAATTGGTAGAAATTTGCTATTTGCTTTGAGATAGCGTATAATTAAATCATAGACAGGGAAACAACTAAATACAAACTTAGTCGGATATATTTTATAACTAAGACATCTCCTTCAAAGTTACGTTATTGAAGGGGATGTTTTCTTTTTTACCGGAAAAGAGGTGTTAAAATGAAAAAACAATATAGATTTTTAACGATGGGCGCGCTGATGGGCTTACTTTTAACCGGCGTAATGCCACAGGCACAGGCGCAGGATTTGGATGGCACGCAATTTGGTGGTGCAGAGGTAAATAATGGGGATGTTTATGAAGTCGTATATGGTATAAAAGCTGCGCAAAAAGCAGAGCAGGGTGAAATAAATATGAAAGGTGGAGAAGCCCAGAATTTATTTGGTGGGCTGGTTTTTAACAAAGAAACAGCTGTTGCTGATAAAAATATTGTAAATATAAATGGCGGCAAAGTGCATTTTGCAGTTATTGGCGGGCAGGCACAAGGGAATAATGTAGAAGCATCCGGCAATAGAGTTAATATATCCGGCGGTGAAATTGGCTACAAAGATTTTGGATATTATTCTGCTGTTGGCGGTTTTGCAAATACATATAACGAAAATTCAGAGGTGCATGCTGATAATAATATTGTTAAAGTAACCGGAGGAATAATAAACGCAGGTATTACCGGTGGTTATATACTCGGTAATCATAATGCACATTTTGTTACAGGAACGGCAAATGAAAACATAGTGTTGATTGGTGGTAATGCCGAAGTTAGTGGTAATGTTTATGCTGCAAATGCAGATTTCAGGGGAACAAACATTAATGCAGAAATGGCACGTAATGAAATAATTATCAGCGGTAATGCCGATATATCTAATGCAAATCTGTATGGATATGCTGATGAAAACAGCACGGATATAAAAACTAAAGCTTATGCCAACACCCTTACGATTGACGGTTGGCGAGGCAATGTGCAAAGTGTCAACAATTTTGATACTGTAAAATTTGAAAACCTTGACTGGCAGGATAATGAAATCATTATGGATATCGCCGACGGTGAACACAGCAAATTAAACGCGGCGCATATTGAAGCCGACCATATTCATTTTAATGGAAGCGACGGCATCGACGTTAATGACGAAATTACTTTAATTAAAGCTGACGATAATAAATTGGACGTTAACGCTTCCGAAATCCGTTCCGGCGGCTTTACGGCAGGCGTGGCGGCAGAAGGCGACGGCGAAGCCGTTATGGAAAACGGGCAGCTTGTTTATAAAATTACCGGTCTGCATACGGCAAAACAAACCAAACTTGTCGCCGAAAACCGCGCTGTTGCGGCGGCGTTTGTCAACCAGGGCACGGATTTAATCAGCGACAGCCTGGACGCTTTAAGCCGCGACGGCAGCTATGGCGTTAAAACCTTTGCAGCTATGCATGGCAATACAAGTAAATATGACGTGAACAGCGATATCAAAATCAACGGCTGGAGTGCGATTGCAGGCGTCGGTAATGTGGCGCAGTTTAACAACGGTAATGAGTTCAGCTGGGGCGTGTTCTATGAAAACGGCAGTGGCAACTACCGTACCTACAACAGCTTTAACGATGAGTTTTTCCGCGGCGACGGCAGCCTTGTTTATAACGGCGGCGGTGCTGCGGTGCGTTACCAAAATGCACATGGCGTTTATACCGAAGCAAGCCTGCGTGCCGGTATGCTGAAAAGCGAAATGAGCAATGCTTTAAGCGACGGCACGGATACCTACGGCTATGAAAGTGACGCCAATTACTACGGCGCGCATATCGGCATGGGGCAGATTATACCGCTGGGCAAAGACAGCAGCCTTGATGTGTACGGTAAGTTCTTCCATACTTACACCGAAGGCGACAGCTTTACCGTTGCTGGTGAAGAGTTCAGTTTTGACGGTGTTGCCAGCGACCGTCTGCGCATCGGCGCGAGGGTAAATGCTAATGAGGCGGACAAGTTCAGCGCTTATTACGGACTGGCTTACGAATATGAATTTAACGGTGAGGCCAAAATGCGTGCGGCAGGCCTGGATGCACCGGAGCAGAGCCTGAAAGGCAGCAGCTATATGGCGGAAGCAGGCGTAAATTACAAACCTTCGCCGGAGAGCCCATGGAGCATTGACCTGAACCTGCGCGGATATGCCGGTGAGCGCGAAGGCGCAAGCGTAAGCTTACAGGCAAGCTATGCGTTTTAAAAATAAAATCCCCCACTTAAAAGCGGGGGATTTTTTAGTTTACAGCGTATCGTTTTTAAACAACTGGCTTATCATCTGCCTGCTGCCGATAATCCAGAGGATGTCGCCGTTGTTGATGACGAACGAAGCGTCCGGGTCGAGGATGGTGTAATTGCCGCGTTCCAGACCAAGCGCCAGCCATTTGCCTTTGGAGAAGGTATCGGATTTTTTCAGCGTGCTGCGTGCCAGCGGCGACGCCGACGTTACCGGCATGGCGTAGCACAAAAGCTGGTCGTGCTCTTTGCGGTTGGCGGTTTCCTGCTGCAAAAACTGGTGCAGCGTTACCGTTTCACTGACTTTATTCAGCCCCAGCCCCATGTTTTTTATGGCGGCGTCAAAGGTGCGCAGTACGTTCAGCGGCGCGGTAATCAAAAGCCTGTCGCCCGCGCGCAGCACCGTATGCCCTGAAGGTATCGGCATGTAGCCGTGGCTGTTGTGAATTTCGATAACGAAAATTTTATAAATGCGGTGTACGTCAAGCCGCCTTATGCTCCAGCCAACCCACGGCGAGCTTTCGGTAATTTCGTAGCCGCAGGTGTAAAGCTGTTCGTCCAGCCACATACCGTGCCTTGCCGACGCACGTTTTTGTGCGGCTGCCGCCAGATTTTCGGCGTTGAGGTTAATTAAAAACTGCGATTCGATTTGCAGGTAGCGGCTGACGAGGTAATCGGACGAGTAGATGAATTTTGCCAGCACCAGCGCGGCGATGATGGCGACGATAGTGTGCAGCCCCAGCATGGAGGTAAACACCTGCATGATGAAGAACATGCCGATGGCAACCTTAACGAACATCAAAACCAGAATCAGCGGGCGGTTGCTGCGTTTTTGGAACCACAGCCCGGCAACAAGATCGCGCCTGCCGAGGCGGCTTACCATAAGTGCCGTCAAAAACGGCAGCATAAGCAGCAGCGTCAGGGCGGCGGCGGTAAAATTGCTGACCGGCGCCTGCAAATAGTTCCGGCAGTAGGGTAAAATCATATTCGTGCCCATGTAGGAAATAAAAATCAAAATTACGGCGTAAACAACAATGCGCGTAAAGTAAATCTGTAAAAAATTAGTCCATTCGGATTGTTTTTCGTTGCCTTTGTTATCGCGGTGCGCCTCAATCAGCATCACGGCAGTTTTTTTAGGCAGGCTGCGCAGCAGGCGGCGGTAAGCCTTACCAGCGTTAAGCAGCACATGCGGCGTAAAAAAGATGGTGACGACGGAAACGGCGACGAACACTGGGTACAAAAAACTGCTGGTTAAGCCGTAGCCCGCGCCGATGCTGGCTACGATGAAGGCAAATTCGCCCAGCTGCGTCAGCGCAAAGCCGCATTGCATACTGGTTTTAGGCGGCTGGCCGGATAACATGACGCCGAGCGACGTAAAAAGGCATTTGCCGAAAATCAGCGTAACGGAAAGCGCGATGATGGTGAGCAGGTTGCCGCTGACGACGGTGGGGTCAACCATCATGCCGACGGATACGAAGAAAATGCCGGAGAACAGATTTTTAACAGGCTCCAGCAAAACCTTGGTGCGTTTGGTGTACACCGTGCCCGAAAGCAGCGTGCCCATTAAAAACGCGCCCAGCGCGGAACTGAACCCCATGTGCGAGGCAAGTACCACCATGCTGAGGCACAGGCCCAGCGAAACGGTGAGCAGCATTTCGTCGTTAAAATATTTGCGGGTCTTTTTAAAAAAGCTGGGCAAAAAGTAAATGCCGATGATGAAGCAGATGATTAAAAAGAACACCAACAGCCCGATGCTTTGCAGCATGGACGCTGCGGAAATGGCGCTGCCCGCGGCGGCGACGGTGGAGAGCACAACCATCATGATAATGCCGGAGATATCCTCAAGCACCAGAATGCCGAAAGCAATCGGCGCAAAGGCTTTTTTCAAAAGGTTCAGCTCGCCCAGCGTTTTGCTGACCACGGCGGTGCTGCTCATCGTCAGCATGCAGCCGGTAAAAATACTGTCGGTAACACTCCAGCCCAAAAGCTGCGCGCAGGCAAAACCCAGGCAGGCAATGCCGGTAAATTCCGCCACGGCGGCGATAATGGCCGTATTGGCGGTGCTTTTTATTTTATTGAAGTTGTAATCCAGCCCCAGGTCGAACAAAATGAAGATAACGCCGATATCTGCCCAGATGGTGATGCTGTCGCCGTCGATGACGTTGGGCAGCAGCGTAAAGTGCGGGCTGGCTAAAAAGCCCGCCAGCATGTAACCTAAAATAAGCGGCTGGTTGAATTTTTTACATAAAATTGTCGCAAGGCCCGCCAGTGTCAGAATCAGGGCCAGGTCGCTGATGAGCGGAACTAAATGAGTCAAGTGCTTCACCTCCGTAAAGCGGGGAAGAAGTTTTGCGGCAAGGTTAATAAAAGCTTTGCCGTTATGATATAATTATTTAGGAAAGGAGTTTGTTATGCAAACGATACAGAAGGATTGCCGTACGGAAATCGTGATTGAAAAATCACGGTTCATCTGTACGCTGAAAAAGGTAAGCAGCGAAGCGGAAGCGCAGGAATTTATCAAAAGCACCAAAAAAGAATTTTGGGACGCAACGCATAACTGCTCTGCCTATATTATAAACGATATGCAGCAAAGGTCCAGCGACGACGGCGAACCGAGCGGAACGGCCGGTGTGCCGATGCTGGAGGTGCTGCGCAAAAAGAACTTAACAGGCGTGGCGGCGGTGGTAACGCGCTACTTTGGCGGCATTAAGCTGGGCGCGGGCGGTTTGGTACGCGCATACACAAACAGCGTTGTCAGCGCCGTGGAAGCAGCAGGCCTTGCGCGCCGCGTGGAAATGACGGTGTTCAGCTTAAGCGCGCCTCCGGGTGAAGCCGGACGCATTATGAACAAGCTGTACAACCAAAGCATTTTTACCGTCAGCGGTGCGGAATACGGCGAGCGCGTACAGATTTTGCTGTACATGAAACGCGAGCAGAAGGCCGAAGCCGAAGAATGGCTGACGGCGGCGTTGAACCGCACGGTCGAGCTTGACGAAGTCAGCACCGAATTTGTGGAAGTGCCGGTTTAATTACAGCATCTCTTTAAGCTCGGTGCTGCTGTTAACAATAATAACGCCTGCGCCGCGCATCTCATCAAGGGCGGCGGCAACGGTATCCGGAGCAATGCCGCGGCAGGCAGCAAGGTTAAGGATAACCGTAAAACCGGCGCGCACTAATTGCAGCACCGTGTTTTTAACGCAGTAATCGGTGGCAAGCCCGCCGCAGATAACGGCTTTAATGCCGCGGCTCTGCAAAAATTCAATTACGCCTGTCGAAAGCGTGTCCTTTAAATCGTGGTAACACGCACCGTAGGGGTGCTTGTCAGGCTCGATGCCCTTGTAAACCTGAAAGGCATAGGCTTTGGGGTCAAGCCCCGGGATAAACTCAAAACCCTTGGTGCCGACAATGGCGTGGCTCGGCCAGTACAAATCGCTGTCGGTGTAACCGATAACAGGTGACAGCGGCGCGTGTTCATCATTTGCAATCCACACGGCCTTGGGGCTGTGCGCATCACGCGAGGCGACACGCAGCGAAGCAAACTGCGCCTGCGCATTAAGCTCGGCGGCAATTCCGTCACCGCCGGCAACGGGCAGTTCATCCGGGCACAGCGGCGTAAAAGTCTGCTGTGCGTCTATGTCAAAAGCTGCAATCTGGTTTTTGTTCAGGTTCAGTTTCATAAAAAACACTTCCTATTTTAGTTATATAGGTTTATTATATACCTATTGCCGCATGATGTACATTAAGTTGCAGTAAATTTGCGGCAATATTATTGAAGGAGCTTGCCATGAATAAATTTTTAACGGCGCTTTTGCTTGCGCTTGCGCTGTTGTGCTTTGGCTGCGGCGGGCAGCAGGGCGCTTCCGCGGATGGCAAAATGCAGGTGGCGGCCAGCTTTTACCCGATGGCGGAATTTGCGCGTGCCGTCGGCGGCGACAGGGTGACGGTTTACACCATGATTGGCGACGGCATTGAGCCGCACGACTGGGAGCCGAGCGCACGTGATTTGACGCGGCTGGCAAAAGCAAAAGTGTTTGTGTATAACGGCGGTGTTGAACCATGGGCACAGCCTGCAGTTGCAGCCGTTGCTGATGACGGCGTGCAGGCGGTGGAAGCTGGGCAGGCCTTTATGCAGCAGCTTGATAAAAGCGACCCGCACTTTTGGTTAAGCCCGCGCAAGGCGGCGGTTGAAGTTGCGGCAGTGCGCGATGCTTTTATAAAAGCTGACCCGGAACACGCGGCAGAATATAAACAGAACGCGGCGGCATATATCGCCAAAATAAATGCGCTGGACGAAAAACTTACGGTACTGGCGCAAAACGCCAAAATAAAAACCTTCATCACCACGCACGCGGCCTTCGGGCATTTAGCGGCGGATTACGGTCTGCGGCAGGAATCAATTATGGGTTTATCGCCGCAGGCAGAGCCGTCGCCCGCAGCGCTGAACAAATTGCTTGGCGTTATGCAGAAAGACGGCATTAAATACGTGTTTTTTGAAACATTGGTCAGCCCGCGTATTGCCGAAACGATAGCGCAGGCAGCCGGTGCGAAAACTTTGGTGCTGGACCCATTGGAGGGCTTGAGCGAAGCAGGACGCCAAAACGGCGATGATTATTTAAAAATTATGGAGCGCAATATTGAAAACCTTGATACTGCGCTGAACGGTAAATAAAATGAAAACGGTAATTGAAATAGACAAACTTGGTTACAGCTACGGCGAAGGCTGGATTTTAAACGACCTGTCGCTGCAAATTGAAAAGGGTGATTTTGTCGCTGTCATCGGCCCGAACGGCGCGGGCAAAAGCACGCTGCTGCGCCTGCTTGCGGGCATTTTAAAACCCATACAGGGCAGCATTGCAATCTTCGGGCAGGACCGCGAGCATTTCACGGCGTGGGATAAAATCGGCTATGTGCCGCAGAACCCGGCGCGCCAGCACAGGGCGTTTCCCATCAGCGTGCGCGAAGTTGTTTCGCTGGGGCGTTTAAGCGGCGGCAGTATGTTTCAGCATTATTCGCGTGAGGATAAGGCCGCCGTTGACGATATTATGGAACGCTTTTCGCTGAAGGAGCTGGCGCACCGCAAGATAGGCGAACTGTCAGGCGGGCAGCAGCAGCGCGTATATCTGGCGAGAGCCATGGTGCGTAGCCCGGAGCTTTTGCTGCTGGACGAACCGGCGACCGGCGTTGACCCGGACGCGAAGGAAGAACTGTACACGATGTTGGGCGAGATTAACCGCAAACAGGGCGTGACGATTGTAATGGTGTCGCACGATTTGGAACTGGCGGCGAAGGTGTGCAAAAATGCGCTGTGCCTTGACCACAATATCTGTTTTTGGGGCGGCGTGCAGCAGGCGCTTGTGCACAGGCACAAGCACGGTTATTTTTACAGATAGAGGTAAGCTGAATGTTAGAAATGTTTTCCGCAGGATTTATGCAAAGGGCGTGGCTGGCGGGGCTGATTGTCGCCGTCATCTGCCCGCTTATAGGCAGCTTTCTGGTGCTGCGCCGCCAGTCGATGATTGGCGACGGCTTGGGGCATATTGCCTTTGCCGGTGTGGCGGGCGGAGCGCTTTTGGGTGCGCAGCCGGTGCTGAGCGCGGCGCTGGCAACCGTTCTGGGCGCGCTGGTAATTGAAAAGGTGCGCAGCAGGCTGGATACTTTTTCCGAAATGGTGCTGGCGATTTTCTTTTACAGCGGCATCGGGCTGGCGGTAATTTTCAGCAGCATAAACCGCATGGGCGGCTTTAATTTAAGCAGCATTCTGTTCGGCAGCTTAATGACCATCAGCGCAAGCGATTTGTGGGTGGTGGCGGTGCTGGGGCTGTTTGCCTGCGCCTTTACGGTGATGTTTTACCGCCCATTGCAATATATTACTTTTGATGAAACATCTGCGCGCGTGGCGGGACTGCCCGCAGGCAAACTGAACGTGTGGCTGGCAGTTTTAACGGCGCTGACGGTAGCGCTTTCCATGCGCATCGTAGGGCTGCTTCTGGTATCGGCAATGATGGTTATCCCCGTCGCCTGCGCTTTGCAGTCGGCGTACAGCTTTGCCGGTACAATTATCGGCGGCATTGTTTACGGTATTATCACCGTAACGGTGGGGCTTACGGTGTCTTATTACGCCGACCTTGCCCCCGGCGGCACGATTGTGCTGACCGGCACGGTATTGTTTATTTTAAGCTGCTTAAGACAGAGTTTTGCAAAAGAGGAGGCAGCGCCGCCAGTTGCGTGCTGCCATCACCACGAGGTGAAAGAACATGAGAAAGGTTGATTTGCATATCCACAGCACGGCCAGCGACGGTACGTGGACGCCGCAGGATTTGGTGGACGCGGCGGTGGGCGCGGGGCTGGGCATTATTGCCGTTACCGACCACGACAGCACCGCCAACGTAGCGGAAACCGTGCGCCTTGCAGGTGAGCGCGGCATAAAATGCGTGCCGGGCGTGGAGGTCTGCTCCACGAAGGACGATATTTCCTTTCATATTCTGGGTTACGGCATCGACCTTGCCAATAAGCCTTTGCAGGAACTTCTGGCGCACAACACGCATCTGCTGGAGCAGAAGGACGACGACAGCGTGCAGCTGTTAATAAAACAGGGCTGGCCGCTGGATTTTAAGGAATTTAAAAATTACACCTACGACCGCAGGCGCGGCGGCTGGAAATCGCTGGCGTATTTGATTGATAAGGGCTTATGCACCGGCGTTGACGACTTTTTTAAACGCATTTTTACCAAAGAACACGATTTGGGTTTCCCGATTTTTCCGAGTATCCGCGAGGTTATCGATGCTATCCACGGCGCGGGCGGCGTTGCTTTATGCGCTCACGCGGCAAGCAGCTTCCACGGCCCGGGGCTGGCGCAGACCTTGGTGGAGCTGATTGAAGAACCGTTCGACGGTTTTGAATGTTACCATTCCGGACACAGCAAACAGGATACGCAGCTTTTATTAACGCACTGCCGCACGGAGGGCATGCTTATCAGCGGCGGCAGCGATTGCCACGGCAGCTTTGTGCCCAGCCGCCATCTGGGTAAGCCCGATGTTTACGAGGATGGCATATTTTTGCCGGGGCTGATATAATTAAATTAATAAGTGCAGCACATGCACAGCGAATATTTACTTTTACATAATCATGGAGGGATGATTTTATGGAGAAAGCAAAGGTTTATTTTACTGACATGCGCACCGGCTACGGCGGGCTGAGCCTGCCCGGCAAGCTGGCTAAGCTGATTAAGGCTGCCGGTATCGGCAACATTGATTTTAATAAAAAGTTTGCCGCCATTAAAATTCACTTTGGCGAACCGGGCAATGTTTCTTACTTGCGCCCCAACTACGCCAAGGCTGTGGCTGATGTTGTGAAGGAACTTGGCGGCATGCCCTTTTTGACGGACTGCAATACTTTGTATGTAGGCCGCCGCAAACACGCGCTGGAACATATTACTTCCGCTTATGAAAACGGCTTCAGTCCCTTTTCCACCGGCTGCCACGTTATTATTGCCGACGGCTTAAAGGGCACGGACGAGGCGTATGTGCCCGTGCCTAACGGTGAACTGGTTAAAGAAGCGAAAATAGGCAAGGCACTGATGGACGCTGATATTATAATCAGCCTGACCCATTTTAAAGGGCATGAAATGACCGGCTTTGGCGGCGCCATTAAAAATATCGGCATGGGCGGCGGTTCCCGCGCAGGTAAAATGGAAATGCACCACGACGGCAAACCGCATGTTATTACCGAAAAATGTATCGGCTGCGGTGCATGCAGCCGCATTTGCGCACACGGCGCACCTATAATTGAAAATAAAAAAGCACATATCGACCAGGATAAATGCGTGGGCTGCGGGCGCTGCATCGGCGCGTGCCCGATGGATGCCGTTTTCCCGCCGGAAGCATACAGCAGCAGTGAACGCCTGAATAAACGCATGGCTGAATACGCGTGGGCTATTCTGGCAGGCCGGCCGAACTTCCACATCAGCCTGATTGTCGATGTATCGCCGTACTGCGACTGCCACGCCGAAAACGACGCGCCGGTTGTGCCGGATATCGGCATGCTGGCTTCCTTCGACCCGGTTGCGCTCGACCAGGCCTGCGCCGACCTTGTTAACGCAGCAACGCCTGTGGCCGATTCCGTATTGGGCGAGCACATTGCCAAAGACCCGGAAGAAGCAGCCAAACACGACCACTTCCACAATATCACGCCGGAATCCGAATGGAAAGCCTGCCTTGAACATGCTGAAAAAATCGGCATGGGCACGCGCAGCTACGAACTGATTAAAATTAAATAAGGAAAATAAAAACACCTGCTATCGTAAGATAACAGGTGTTTATTTTGTTTATTGCTTCAATAACCGTTGAATTATTTGTTGAAGTAACGGGCAAGCAGGCCTGCAAAAGCTCTGCCATGGCGAGCTTCGTCACGTGCCATTTCATGAACGGTGTCATGGATAGCGTCGAGGCCGAGTTCTTTAGCGCGTTTTGCAAGGTCGGTTTTGCCTGCGGTTGCGCCGTTTTCTGCTTCTACGCGCATTTCAAGGTTCTTTTTGGTGCTGTCGGTAACAACTTCGCCGAGCAGTTCAGCAAATTTAGCTGCATGTTCTGCTTCTTCGTAAGCTGCTTTTTCCCAGTACAGGCCGATTTCAGGATAACCTTCGCGATGAGCAACACGTGCCATAGCAAGGTACATGCCTACTTCGCAGCATTCGCCGTTGAAGTTAGCGCGCAGGTCGTTTTTAATATCTTCGGGAACGTCTTTGGCAACACCAACAAAATGTTCTGCAGCCCAGGTCATTTCACCTTTCATTTCTACAAATTTGGAAGCCGGAGCTTTGCACTGCGGGCAGTATTCCGGAGCAGCTTCACCTTCATAAACATAGCCACAAACCTGGCAAACAAATTTTTTCATTATTCATTCCTCCATTAAAGTACAATAAAGTGTAATTTGTTTTGTGCGGCAATCAGTACCGCTTACAGTATTGATTGTAACACGGCAGTGATAAGTTGTCAATAATAATTATTATTTATTGACGCATTTTTAAATTAAAATTTTTGTGAAATGCAGTTAAAATATCCGCCGCGGCGGGATAAGGCAAAATTTAGCGTTACTATTGTAGAATGACGCAGAACTTGCTATAATATACAGAAGATACCGGAGGTACGATATGGAAAAGTTTATTGTTACATTAAATTGCCATGCCCATTATGGTTACGTTGAATATGACCCCGCAACCAAAACGGCCAATGTTTGCCTTGACGTGCCTGAAGCAAAGGCGCGCGTTGAAGAATTTTTGCAGAAACCGCTGACGCTGGATTTGCCGGAAGGCGATACCATCCGCCAGTTTGTTACCAAAACCTTAATGCCGCTTGACAGTTTGGAAAATTTTAAGGTTTGCCTTGGCAGGCTTTGGGTTAATACCGATGTCAGGGTTGAGTGGAGCATGCCTCCCGGAGCAATGGCTGAACTGTAATTGCCGCGCGGCAAATTTGTTTTAATTAAACAGCTTATTTTGGTTCCGTAGCTCAGTTGGATAGAGCATTCGCCTCCTAAGCGAAGGGTCGGCAGTTCGAATCTGCCCGGGATCACCAGTAATTATGCGCACTTGCAAGTAATTGCAGGTGCGTTTTTTGTTTTTGAAAGTAAATTTAATAAAAAGCACTCTGATATATTTCAGAGTGCTTTCACTTCTTACCCTTTACTTTCATTTCCATCTGGCGTTTGGAGCGGCGGTATTGCAGCATGAAGCGGCGTACTTTGATGACGCGGAACAGGCTGGATACCAGCATTACGCCGATGGCTATGGCGACGGAGTCCGTCATGGCCGTCAGTAAAATAGAAGTGCCGTTGTTGTAATCGTTGTTGATAATGGCAAACATACCCTGATAAATGCCGAGCCCCGGCACCAGCGGCACAATGCCCGGGATAACAAACACCGTTACCGGCTGCTTGAAGATGCGCGAGCTTAATTCGCTGGCCAGCGCCAGAGAAATTGTCGCCGTAAAATTGGACACGAACGAGGTATAGCCAAGTTCATGCCGCAGATAGATGAACACCACCCAGCCGATAGCGCCGATAATGCCGTCGATAAGCACGATTTTTTTCGGCGCCTGAAAGAGTATGGCAAACGCCATGGTTGCGAGGGAGGCAAAGAAAAAGGCGGTAATCATTTCCATAAATCCCACCCCCAGATGAACCATACGCGCAGCACAAACGCAATGCCGATGGCAATGGACGACGCAAACAGCAGCGCTTCCGCGATACGCGAGTTGCCGCTCATCAAATTGCCTGCCATATAGTCACGCAGCCCGTTGCAGAACGGCACGCCCGGCACGAAAGGCATCAGCGCGCCTACGATGATTTTTTCCATCGTGCACTGCACGCTCATAGCGCAGCATAAAAGCGCAACCGCGCCGATAGCCACGCCCGCGATGGCGTTTTCCCAAAAGGCGCTGGGGTGGTAGCCCGCAATTTGCTTAAGCACCACCATTGCCATGCCGCCCGTTACAAAGGCCGCTATAAAGTCGTGGCTGTTACCGCCCAGCATGGCCGCAAACGCCGCCGAGCCGATGCCGGAAGCAAGGCACACAGCCCATTTGCCGTAAGGCGCAGGCTGCCGCCATTTTTTCTCCAGCCACGCGCAGGTTTCTTCATAACTTTTATCCCACTTGTGGAAGTTATAGGACATGGTATTCATTTCGCTGATGAGGCTTAAGTTGGTGCTGCGGTAGCCAATGCGGCTTACGCGGATAAAGCTGTCGGTGTCCTCGTTGCCCAAGATTATAACGGTCGGCGTTACAAACGGGTCAACCTCGTAGCCGTGGACAAGGCAGCAGCGCGAAATGGTGTCCTCCACGCGGTAGGTTTCCGCGCCGCTTTTCAGCAGGATTTTGCCGATTTTAACGGCGATGTTGATGGTTTGGTCGCGCGTAAAATCAGTTTTAGCCATTCGCTTCACCGCCCTGTGCGGCAAACAGCGCCGCTACCGCCGCTTTAAACGCATTGGCGCCGCCCATGGAAGGGTGCGGCACGCAGTCGCACGCTACGCCGTATTTGCCCAGCGTCTGCTGCGATTTGCGCCCGATAGCGACTACCTTCATGCTGGGGATGAGCTGCATCAGCATCCTTGCGTACTCGATGCCAACGTCCAACTCCTCGCCGGTAGGCGTGCGGTTGCTTAAAATATTGCCTTCTTTATAAGGATGGAACGGAAAAATGTTCCACAAAACCGTGTCGTAAGGCGAAAGCCCGTGCCGCGCAATTGTGTTCCACATCACCGTCGCCGTCGGCTCGTTAAAGCCGTACAGCTTTTGCGTGCGGTTCAGGCGCGCGCTGTCGGGGTTGCTGGTACGTTTGTAATCCCAGTCGCCCAGCACGGCCTGCGGGTTTACGTCCGGGTGGCAGCCCAGCAAAATGCGCTCGCTCGTCATAGCCATGCCGCTGAAATGCCCGCCCTGATAGCCCAGCCCTTCGGCGATGAACAAAAAGTGCGCTCTTTTGCGCAGCTCAAGGTAACGCTGTAAATTCGCCGCGCGGATAACAGGGGCTTCCGGCCCGATGTCGCATTCTGGGTCGTAATCCTGCCACGGGTTAAACACAGAAGGCTTGTTATATGATTGTAGCTTTTTGATAAAATCTGCTGCCGTCACAAGTTTTCTCCATTAAAGTTTTACGTCAATCTGTGCCGATACGCCAACACCCTGCACGCGGTTAACGTCGGTAATGTCCACCTTGTCGATAGGTATCAGCGCTTTGGCGCGGAAGCTGCCGAAAAACGAGGCTTCAATCAAAAGGGCAGCCTTGCATTTTTCAACCTGTGCGTGCGGGCCGCTGACCTGTGCCGCACCGGCGTAGCTGCCGTCGCCGACGGTGATTACCGGTACAACCTTGGTGGCGTAATCGCTGCTGACAGCGTATTTACCCGTTAATGTGTTGATGGCGCTGTTAAGCTGGTCGTCAAACTGGTTAACCAAAACGCCGATAGCGCCGCCTTTTAACACCGTGCCCAAAATGCCTGCCTGTACCGGCGCGGTGCTGCTGCCAAGCACAAAACCGCAAACCAGCGCCATAGCTATATATTTTTTGCCCTGCATAGTAAAACCTCCTTTAAAAACTTACAGTATTATTATCTTCGCCATTTTTTTATAAACGCCTGCTTATTGTAAAACTTTTTGGCGCATATTTACACGCCGCCGGTTTTGTCGTACCATAAGAGTATAGCATTAAAAAGGAGCTGAAACAAATGGAATTTTTTCAATATTTGGCACCGACAAAAGTAATTTTCGGCCGCGGCATGGAAGCGCGCGTGGGCGAATTGTGCAAAGAACAGGGCGCAAAAAAAGTGCTTATCCATTACGGCGGGCACAGCGCTAAAAAAAGCGGTTTGCTTGATAAAATCTGCGCGTCGCTGGACACTGCCGGCATCAGCCACGTTGAACTGGGCGGCGTTGTGCCGAACCCGCGCTTAAGCAAAGTTTGCGAAGGCATTGAGCTGGGCAAAAAAGAGGGCGTTGATTTTATTTTAGCAGTTGGTGGCGGCAGCGTTATCGACAGCGCCAAGGCTATCGGCTACGGCCTGACCAACGAAGGCGACGTGTGGGATTACTACACCGGCAAAACTCCGGCGGCGTGCCTGCCCATCGGCACGGTGCTGACCATTGCCGCTGCGGGCAGCGAGATGAGCAACGCCAGCATTATTACCAACGAAAACGGCTGGCTGAAACGCGGCGCTTATTCGCCGTATGCTTACTGCAAATTTGCCGTTATGAACCCGGAACTGACTTCTACATTGCCTGCATACCAGACGGCGAGCGGCTGCACGGATATTATTGTGCACAGCCTGGAACGCTTTTTTGTTAAACCTAATGTTAAGCAGCTTAATTTAACGGACGGCATTGCCGAAACGCTGATTAAAAACGTTATGCGCAATGTCAAAATCGCGCTTAAAAATCCGTCGGACTATGACGCGCGCGCCGAAATTATGTGGAGCGGCACTTTATCCCACAACGATATCACCGGCGACCGCACTTTGGGCGACTGGGCCTGCCATCAGCTGGAGCATGAGCTGGGCGGTATGTTTGATATCGCGCACGGCGCAGGTTTGGCGGCAGTTTGGGGCAGCTGGGCGCGCTATGTAATGCCCGCTAACCCGGCGCGTTTTGCGCAGCTGGCCGTTAATGTGTTCGGCATTCCTTACACAGCTGGTGACGAAGAAAAAATTGCGCTGGAAGGCATTGAAGCAATGGAAGCCTTCTTCCGCAGCATCGGCATGCCGACGAAAATCAGCGACATGGATATCCACCTGACCGACGAGCAGATTAAAGAGCTGGCCTATAAATGCAGCTTTAAAAACACGCGCACCATCGGCGGCTTTAAGGCTCTGGATATTAACGACATGGAAGCAATCTACCGCATGGCGAAATGATGAAGGCAGAATTATCAGCCACCGGTTTGCCGCAGGTACAAGCTGTTGTTAAGCTGGCGCGTGAAATGTTCCAAAACGATTTGCAGGCTGTATATTTGTATGGCTCGGCAGTTTTGCAGGGGTTGCGCCCTTACAGTGATATTGATTTGCTGCTGGTAACAAAGCGCAGGCTGAAAGGTTTGGAACGCAGTAGTTTAACCCAACAGTTGCTGCAAATTTCCGGCTGCGTTGGCGATATCAGCAAACGCCCGCTGGAAGTTACTGTTGTTTATAGTGGTGATTTAACGCAGTTATCAATGCCGGTAAGGTTTGAATATATGTACGGCGAGTGGCTGCGCAAAGAAATGGAAAGCGGCGAAGTGCCGCAGGCTTTCTGCGATGCCGATAACGCTGTATTGTTATGGCAGGCGCGTAGGCACAGCATTGCTCTGTACGGAGAACCGGCTGCCAAAGTATTGCCGGAAGTACCTTTTGCACAGATACAAAAAGCTGTTTTTGAATCGCTGCCGGCTTTGCTTGGCGGCCTTAACGGCGATGAACGAAACGTGCTGCTGACGTTTGCGCGAATGTGGTATACTTTGGAACTGAACGATATTTGCGCTAAAGATATTGCGGCAGAATGGGTTGAAGCAAAAATGCCAAGCCAGCAGGCTGCAATTTTGGAACTGGCACGGCAGGATTATTTAAACGGAACGGACAGTTTAAATAGCATGCCTTTGGCAGATATAAAAAGACTGGCAGAAGTTTTGGCGACAAAAATAAAACAATTTAAAGTGGAACTATAATGAAAAAGCTGTTACTGACGGGCTTCGACCCGTTTGCGCATTACAACATCAACCCATCGTGGGAGGCGGTGCGTGCATTGCCGGATAATATCGGCAGCTTTGCCGTAATCAGATTGATGTTGCCCAACATTTACGAAACGGCGGGGCGTTTGCTTATTGAAGAAGCGGAGCGCATAAAGCCGGACGTAATTTTAATGACGGGCATGGACAGCGGCAGCATCCGCCTGCATGCGGACTGCGTTGCCGTTAACCTGCGCGACGCACTGCTGGAGGACAACAAAGGCTTAATGCCCTGGGGCGAAGCGGTTGTACCCGGCGCACCGGCGGCGTATTTTGCCACCATCCCCGTGCACAAGCTGGTAACGCGCCTGCAAAAAGCGGGCTGCCCCGTGCATTTGGGCTACTGCACCGGCGGCTATGTGTGCAACGACATTTTTTACATGGCTCTGCACCACTACCACAACACGCCTGTCAAAATCGGCTTTATCCATGTGCCGCTGCTTCCGCAGATGGTATTTGACGAAAGTCTTGCCCTGCCGCTTGACGAAACCATAAAAATTTTACAGCAGATAATAGAAACGTTGTCGGATTTACTGACGGAGGAAGAACATGCTTGACGCAATCGCCGCAAGGCGGAGTATACGTAAATTTAAAACTATGGAAGTGCCGCGCAATATTATTGAAAAAGTTTTGCGGGCGGGGATGCTTGCGCCGTCCTCCAAAAACAGGCAGCCGTGGCAGTTTGTGGTAACAACCGGTGCGGCAAAAGCCGAAGCGCTGGCGGCAATGGAACGCGGCTTGCAGCGTGAGGCACAGCGGCCGTTGCTGCCGGAAAGCGCGCAGTACATTGCCGGTGCGCACAACACGCTTGCCATTATGCGGCAGGCGCCAGTGGTAATTTTTGTGGTCAATCCGCTGGGGCTGGATTTACTGACACCGCAGAACGCAGAAAACCGCGTTTTTGAAATCTGCAACGCCCAATCCGTCGGCGCTGCTGTGGAAAATATGTCGCTGGCGGCGGTGGAACACGGGCTTGGCAGTTTGTGGATTTGCGATATTTACTTTGCTTACCGCGAGCTGTGCGAATGGCTTAACTGCGGCTGTGAACTGTTTGCCGCCTTTGCTTTGGGCTACCCCGATGAAGCACCTGCACCCCGCCTGCGTAAACCATGGGATGACACCGTTATCTGGCGCGAATAAAAAACAAAGGACGATGAGCTTTTAAAGCTTACCGTCCTTTTTGTTTACATTTTTTGCGCTATCAAAATATCCATGCAGTGCTGGTGCGGCACGCCGCCGCTGTTGCAATCAAAAATCACCTGTTCACAGCGGTGAAACTTCCAATCGCTGAACAGCGTAAACAGTTCGCCGCTTTGCCAGTAGGCACCATCAATTTCTTCATCCGGCGGCATTTTTATAAACGGCTTGTCTACAAATACGTTCAGCGCGCACAGGCTGCCGCGCGGCATTTTGTTTTGGTATGCTTCTATAATGCTGCGGCGCTTGTTTGGCGGCAGGTAATGCAGCACGCCGCTGGCAAATAAAATGTCAAATTCCTCCGTGGGTGCATAGCTCAGCATATCAGCGCGGAAAAATTCAGCATTTAATCCGGCTTTGGCCGCAAAATTTTTAGCTTTGGCTATGCCGCTCGCGGCGATGTCAAAACCTGTTGTTAAATAACCGCAGCGTGCTAAAAACAGCATATCCTTGCCTTCGCCGCAGCCGATGTCCAGCACTTTTAGCGGGCGCGTTGGCGGCAGCAGCCGTAAAATATCGTAACACATTTCGTTTGGCTCGCCGCCCCAGTATAATTCCTGCGTGCGGTAGCGTTCTTCATAAACCGTGGCGGGTGCCGCGCCCTCGTAGCCTAAAAGGCTGTCGGCAGATGTGCCAAGCTGCGATGCAAGAGCGGGCAGCAGCTTAATATCCGGCAATGTTTCGCCCGTTTCCCTTAGTTAAAGATATTGTTGGGTATCTCAAGATGTGTCATTCGATTTTGCCGATAAAGCGGTAGAAG
>CALXRU010000007.1 GCA_944390935.1 Acidaminococcaceae bacterium | reverse complement strand
TTTTCCGTTAACACCAGCCCGTTTGCAGGCCGCGAGGGCGAGTTTGTAACCAGCCGCCATCTGCGTGAGCGCCTGTTTAAGGAAGTAAAAACCAATGTGGCCATGCGCCTTGAAGAAACCGAAAGCCCGGATTCCTACATTGTTAAGGGCCGCGGCGAGCTGCATATTTCCATTTTGATTGAAACGATGCGCCGCGAGGGTTACGAATTACAGGTTGGCAAGCCGAAGGTTATTATGCACCGCGACGAGAACGGCCAGTTGCTTGAGCCTATGGAAGCGCTGACGATTGACGTGCCGCAGGATTTTATGGGCGCTGTTATGGAAGGCTTGGGCCTGCGCAAGGCAGAGCTTCAGAACATGACCGAGATGGCAGGCTACCTGCGTATGGAATTTTTGATTCCAGCGCGCGGCCTTATCGGTTTCCGCAACCAGTTCCTTACCGATACCAAGGGCAACGGTGTTATGAACCACGTTTTTGCAGGCTATGCGCCTTATAAAGGCGATATCCCGGGACGTACCCGCGGCAGCCTTGTTGCTTTTGAAGCGGGCGAAACCACTTCTTACGGCATCAGCAACGCGCAGGAACGCGGCACTATGTTCATCGTGCCGGGCGAACAGGTTTACGAAGGCCAGATTATCGGCGAAAACAGCCGCGAGGACGACATGGACGTTAACCCGTGCAAAAAGAAACACGTCAGCAACATGCGTGCTTCCGGTAGCGACGAGGCTATCCGCCTGATTCCGCCTAAGACCTTCTCTCTGGAGCAGGCTTTGGAGCATATCAACGAGGACGAGCTGGTTGAAGTTACGCCGAAAAGCATCCGCATGCGCAAAAAGATTTTGGACCGTGTTGAACGCGGTAGAATGCGCGCACGCAATAAACAATAAAATTTTTTCAGCACAAGCAGGATTTTAAAAACTTTTGTAGAAGTTTACACATTACATTAACCGATTTTGATTTGGGATGGAGGCACAGGAGATGGATTTGAAAAACACTGCTTTGAAGTTTTGGCATACTGAGGAGGAAGAATCCGGCTACGGCGGACCCTGCCTTGTAAAATCAGAGCACATGGATATTTTGGTGCGTACCCCGCGCCAGTTCAGCGACGTGCGCGAATACGCCGACGCTTTGATGAGCGGCTGCACGCTGATGGTTTCGTTTGAGGCTGTGGACTGCGTAATGCGCAACCGCATTTTTGACTATCTCAACGGCGTAAGCTATATTATCGGTGCGCGCGTTTCCAAAGTGCAAGACGATATGCTTTTGTATGCTCCTTCTTCCGTGGAAGTTGACAAAGAAGCAGGCAAAAAATCCTCCCGTTCCTGGCTTGGCAGATAAATTTTAATAAATTAAAACTAAAACCCCGGTACTTGTGTGCCGGGGTTTTGTGCGTTGTGGGGGAGGTTACTCCAACTCCTTCAAAATATCGGGGAAGGGGCCGAGGGTGCGGCGGAGGATGCCGTTGATATAGGCGATGGTGATGCCGTAGTTGGTGATGGGCACGCCCTGCTGCTGTGCGCAGCGGATGCGGTGCTGCATTTCCTTTTCGTTCAGCATGCACGCGCCGCAGTGTATAATCAGCTTATACTTGCTCAAATCTTCGGCAAAGCCTGTGCCGCTTGTCCATTCAAACTGCGGCTCTGCGCCGGTAAATTTTTTAATCCAGGCGGGCAGCTTGACTGTGCCGATGTCGCCGCACTGGCGGTGGTGGGTACAGCCTTCGCTGATTAAAATTTTGTCGCCGTCCTTGATATGGCGCAGCATGTTGACGCTGCGTACTGCTTCTTTCAAATCGCCTTTGTAACGGGCAAACAAAATGGAAAACGAGGTCAGCAAAATATCCTGCGGCACGGTTTTGGCAACAAAGCCGAAAACCTGACTGTCGGTGATGATGATTTTTGGTTTTACAGCAAGCGACGCAAGGCATTGCGTAAGTTCGCTGTCGCGCGTTACAATGGGCATGGCGCCTGCGTCCAGCAGTCCGCGGATTACCTGCTGCTGCGGCAGTATCAGCCTGCCTTTGGGGGCGGCGCTGTCTACCGGCACAACCAGAACGGCAACGTCGCCGGGCTGTACCAAATCGCCGACAAGCTGCTGCGGGTCTTTTTTGTCCGGCATAAGGCCGGCAAGGGCAAGGCGCAGTGCGGCAATGTTGGTGCCTGCGGCGGAATCAACCGCCATGCATTTTACGCCGAGGATTTTTTCAAATGCGGTTAAATCGGTGCCTGCCGCTGCTTTGGTAAAGACGGCGATAACAGGCAGCTTTTTTTCTTTAATGCGTTCTAACAGCTCCGTATCTTCTTTATCAGGGCCGAGCGTGCTGTCGATAACGAGTACGGCGATATCCGTTTTATTCAGCACCTGCACGGCTTTTTGCACGCGCTGTGCGCCCAGTTCGCCAACGTCGTCGATGCCCGGGGTGTCGATAAGCATTACAGGGCCGAGCGGCAAAATTTCCATCGCCTTGTACACGGGGTCGGTCGTCGTGCCTTTGGTGTCCGAAACAATCGCAAGGTTTTGCCCGGTAATGGCGTTAATCAGGCTGGATTTGCCGGCGTTGCGCTTACCGAAGATGCCGATATGCGTGCGTTCTGATGCCGGTGTGGCGTTTAAATCCATAGTAAATCCTTCTTTCTAAAAAATAAGCACTGCATTACGCAGTGCTTTTGTTTATTTTACAAGTTCCAAACGCGGGTTGGGCAGGTGTTTGCGCCCCGCCTTGTGGCATTCTTTGCCGTCAACCATAACAATATCGGCGGTAAAGTTGATGTTGCCGTCAAACAGGCTGCTGCCAACGGCGTAGGTGTCAACCGGCACGCCCAGCGCTTCAAATTCTTTAATGCGCTGCGGGTTAAAGCCGCCGGATACGATAATTTTTACATAGTCAAAGCCTTCGGCGTCCAGCGCGCGGCGTACGTTCCACACAAGCTCCTTGCAAACGCCGGTGGGGTTAAACATGCCCAGCTGCCCCAGCAGGCTTTTATCAACCATCGTGCCGCTGGTATCAAGGCGCACGCCGGCAAGGTTTTTGCCAAGTTTGCGCGCAACTGCCAAAGCGGTGTTCACGCAGTCGTTGTCAAAGTCAACCAGCGCAATACGCGCGATGTTTTTATCGCAGTACTTATCAAAAGCAGCGGTTGCAGCAACCGTATCGCCGTTGTAGGAGGCGATTAAAGCGTGGGGGATAGTGCCAAGGCCCTTGCCGCCGCTGGCCAGTGCGTTGGCGTCGGTGGAAAAGCCCTTGATGCCGCCGATTTTGGCAGCGTAGCCGTCGCCTTCCTGCGTCTGCCAGGTATCGTAGCGCGCGGGGAAGAACAGCACCGGTTTGCCGTTAGCTGCTTCCACGGTGCGGCGCACGTTGGTGGCAATGCGGCTCTGGCGGGCAAGAATGCCAAGGTAAATGGTTTCCAGATGGGCAAAGTCAGCCAGGTCGCCTTCAATCGTCATCAAAGTTTCCCACGGTTCAACTTCGTCGCCGTCATGCAGGGCGTGGATGGTGATGTTTTCGGGGTTGTGCGCGCAGGTTTTAATCAGCGCAATGCATTCGTCGATGCCGCAGACCACAACCGGCTCGCGGGTAAACACCTGCATCAGCACGCGCGGGTGATGGTTGTCGCCGTTTAAAATTTCTTCGGTGCGCAGAAAATACGCGTCTGAATAATAACCCGCCTTAATTTTTTCGACGGGAAAGTGGAAATGTTCAACAGGTAATCTTTCTTGCATAATTGCCTCCACAAAAATTTACAAACATAAAATTATGCTTAATTTCTTTACTAATTGTTATTTATGATATATTATTTTGATAACAGGTTCAAGTTTTTTTGCAAAAAATTTTCTATGAGGTTTGTTAAATGTCTTTAACGGCTCAAAAATATACCGTGCTTCTTCTTTCCGCACCGCTCGGCAGCGGGCATAAAATGGCGGCCGAAGCGCTGGAAGAAGCGTTTAAAAAACATGATAACGTAAAAGTCGTCAACGGCAGCGCCTTTGACTTTTTCCCTAAATGGCTGGGCAATATCATCCTTGGCGGCTACATCGGCATTTTAAAACATGTGCCGAAGCTGTACGATATTGCGTACCGCTGGAGCAACACCGGCAACGACAGCTTATGGCTGCGCGATTTTTTAAATTTGCTGCTGTCGTATCTGGCGCAGGGCTTTATTAAAAAAACAGCGCCGGACGCCGTAATTGTTACGCACCCAACGCCTGCGGGCGTAATGACGCAGTACAAACGACGCTGTGCGCCCAATTTATGGGTCGGCGCGGTTATTACCGATTTTAATTTTCACCACTGGTGGATTTATAAAGGGCTGGACGCTTATTTTACGGCTGACGCCGATATTGATGTGCCGCCGGAGCTTGGCATACCTGCCGTTGCAACGGGCATACCCATCCGCGCGGCGTTTACTGCGCCTTTTGAGCGCGATAAGTGGCGTGAGCGGCTGGGTTACGGCAAAAACGACACGCTGTGCCTTGTAATGGGCGGCGGCGACGGTTTGCTGCCGATGCCGGAGCTTTTGCGTGCCCTGACCGAGCACTGCGATGTGGAGGGCTTGAAAATTGCCGCCGTAACCGGCCACAACACGGAACTGGCGGAGAAGCTGAAAAAAATGGCGCTGCCCAACGTCATGGTGCTTGATTTTATCGCAGAGCTGCCGCAGCTTTTGCGCAGCGCGGATATCGTCATCAGCAAGGCGGGCGGGCTGACATCGGCGGAAACGCTGGCCATCGGCACGGAATTTATTTTGTACGACCCGCTGCCGGGGCAGGAGGTGCGCAACGCCGAATACCTGTGCCGCAAATGCGAGGCGAACATTGCCGCAACGCCGGAAGAAGTGTGCGGCTTTGTAAAAAAATATGCCGGGCTTGACACGGAAGCGAAAAACGAGCTGCGCCACCGCAGGCGCGAGGTTTACGGCAAGCCTTTTGCCGCCGCCGCCGTGGCAGATTTTGTATTAAAAACTTTGGACGGGCTTGACAGCAAGTGATTTACCCATTATAATGAAGCGAATTTGCGGATACAATGTAATGTGGAGTGTGTTACTTGGAAAACTACTATCTGGCAGCGCTGTTTACCGCCTTCGGGTCGCGCAGCGCCGCACTTTTAGCGGCTTTGGCAAAGTTTGACAGCCCCGCCGGGGCATATATGGCCGCGCCGGAATTATGGCGCGAAACAGGCCTTGATGAGAAAGAAATTAATAAATTTATTGCCAAAAGGGATTTTGATTACCCGAACTGGCTGAAAAATTTTTGTGAAACAAACGGCGTACAGATTTTAACGCCCAATGACGAGGCTTACCCCCACAGCCTCAGACAGATTAACGATCCGCCGCAGGTGCTGTACGTTAAGGGCTGCCTGCCCGATTTACGCGGCAGCATCGGCATCGTCGGTTCGCGCGAAGCGTCCGGCTACGGGTTAAAGGCGGCAGATGCTTTTGCCGCCGATTTGTCAGCTGCCGGTGTGGTAATAGTCAGCGGCGGCGCCAAAGGCATAGATACAGCCGCACACCGCGGCGCACTGGAAGCGGGCGGCACGACGGTAGCCGTATTTGGCTGCGGCATCGACGTTTGTTACCCCGCCAACAACAAAGAACTGTTTAAAGAAATTGCCCGAAAAGGCGCGCTGGTTACGGAGTTCCCTCCGGGTACGCCGCCGATGGGGCATAATTTTCCGTCGCGCAACCGCATTATTAACGGCATGACGCACGGCATACTGGTGGTGGAAGCCGCCAAAAAAAGCGGCGCGATGATTACCGCCGAATACGCAATGGATGAAGGGCACGAGGTTTACTGCGTGCCTGGCAGCATCTTCCTTTCAACAAGCATCGGCTGCCACAGCCTGATAAAAAGCGGAGCGCAGCTGGTTGACTGCCCTGAAGATATTTTAGAGAGCCTGAAACTGGCAAGGCTGCCGCGCCAGCCGCAGCTGTTTAATGACGACAGCGGGCTTGGCGATAACGCTAAAGCGCTTTTAAAAGTTTTAAGCTTTGAGCCGCTTTCGCTGGAAGAAATACTGGAAAAAAGCGGGCTTGACCTGGCCAGCGCCGGGATGGGCCTTTTGGATTTGGAAATGAGCGGGCGCGTGGCGCAAACCGCAGCCCGCAGTTATTACCTGCTTTAGGAGGACGTTTAATGACAAAAAACTTAGTGATTGTGGAATCACCCGCCAAGTCTAAGACGATAGAAAAGTTTTTGGGACGCAGCTACACGGTGCGCGCTTCCATGGGGCACCTGCGCGATTTGCCCAAGAGCATTTTCGGCGTGGATATCGAAAACGGTTTTGAGCCTAAATACATCAATATCCGCGGCAAGGGCGAACTGATTAAGGAATTGAAAGCAGCGGCCAAAAAGGCCGATAAAGTTTATATCGCAACTGACCCGGACCGCGAGGGCGAGGCAATCGGCTGGCATCTGGCCTATATTTTGGGGCTGGACCCGGAAAGCGACTGCCGCATTGAGTTCCACGAAATTACGCCGGGCGCGGTAAAGGAAGCGTTAAAGCATCCGCGCAAGATTGATCTGGACATGGTTGACGCGCAGCAGACGCGCCGCATTATCGACCGCATTGTGGGCTATCAGCTCAGCCCGCTGCTGTGGCGTAAAATCCGCAAGGGTTTAAGCGCCGGACGTGTGCAGACCGTTGCCGTAAAAATCATCTGCGACCGCGAAAAGGAAATTAACGATTTTGTGCCGCAGGAATACTGGACGGTTACCGCCCGCCTGCGCGAGAAGGACAAAGCGCCGCTGTTTGATGCGGACGTAATTAAATACAACGGCAAAAAGCTGGAGATTCACAACGCTGAAGAAGCGGCGAAGGTAGAGGCTGATTTGAAAGGCGCTGCCTACGTTGTGGAAGAAGCAACCAAAAAAGAGCGCAAACGCAACCCGCTGCCGCCGTACACTACCAGCAGTTTGCAGCAGGACGCTGTGCGCAAGCTGAACTTTTCCACCAAAAAGACGATGATGCTGGCACAGCAGCTTTACGAAGGTGTTAACGTCGGCAAAGGCGGCGCTGTGGGCTTAATTACTTATATGCGTACAGACTCCGTGCGTTTATCCGACGTGGCGACGGCAGAGCTGCGCAGCTACATCGGCGAAACCTACGGCAAGGAATACGTACCGGCGCACGTTAATGTTTACAGCAGCAAAAAGAACGCTCAGGACGCGCACGAGGCTATCCGCCCGACTTCAGTGGCGCGCACGCCGGAGGAAGTTGCGCCGTATTTGAGCAAAGACCAGCTGAAATTATATACGCTTATCTGGAACCGCACCGTGGCCTGCCAGATGAAGGCTGCGCTGTACGACGTAACTACTTTGCTTATCGGCGCGGCGGGCTACCAGCTGCGTGCAGGCGGCGCTGTGCTGAAATTTGACGGCTTTTTGAAGCTGAGCGATAAAAAAGAACTGGCCAGCGAAAAAGAGAAGGAAGTTCCGTATCTGCCCGCGCAGACGGCGCTGAAGCTTTACAAGCTGCTGCCTGCGGAACAGCATTTTACCGAGCCGCCCCCGCATTTTACGGAAGCGACGCTGGTTAAAGAGCTGGAAGAAAAGGGCATCGGCCGCCCGAGTACCTATTCGCCGACCATTCAGACCATTCTGGACCGCGGCTACATCGTCAAAGACGGCAAAAAGCTGGTATCCACCGAACTGGGCGAGCTGATTGTCAACATGCTGACGACGTATTTTAAAGACATCATCAACATTCCGTTTACGGCAAATTTGGAAACCGAACTGGACGAAATTGCCGAACACGAAGCCAATAAAAACCAGGTGCTGGAAAGCTTCTACGAGCCTTTCTCTCATCTGCTGGAAAAGGCCGACAAGGAAATTGAAACCGTGGAAGCGCCGGTGGAAGTAAGCGACGTTAAGTGCGAAAAATGCGGGCGCATGATGGTTTACAAGCAGGGTCGCTACGGCAAGTTTTTGGCGTGCCCGGGTTTCCCGGAATGCCGCAACACCAAGCCGATACTGAAAAAAATCGGCGTTAAATGTCCGGACTGCGGCGGCGAGATTATTGAGCGCAAAACCAAAACGCGCAAAATTTTCTACGGTTGCTCCAACTATCCGGAATGCAAATTTACCTCGTGGGACAGGCCGACCGAACAGCGCTGCCCCAAATGCGGGCACGTTCTGTTTGAACGTACCGACAGAAACGGCGACAAAAAGCTGTTCTGCACCAACGAAGCCTGCGAGGATGCCGTAAAAACGTATAAAGGAAGGGCTGCTAAACGTGCAAAAAGTAAATGAGCCGGTACACGTTATAGGCGCAGGGCTGGCCGGTTGTGAAGCGGCGTGGCAGCTTGCGCAGCGCGGCGTGCCTGTGATGCTGTACGAAAAGCGCCCGCTGAAAAGCGACGCTGCCCATAAAACCGATAAATTTGCGGAGCTTGTTTGCAGCAACTCGCTGCGCGCAGGCAATATTGAAAACGCCGTTGGGCTTTTAAAAGAAGAAATGCGCCGTCTTGACAGCGTTATCATGGCCTGTGCCGATGAACACAAAGTTCCGGCGGGCGGTGCGCTGGCGGTGGACCGCGAAGGCTTTGCGGACGCCGTAACGGCAAAAATAAAAAGCCATCCGCTGATTACCGTTAAAAACGAAGAAGTGAAGGATTTACAAAGCCTGCCCGGCGTGGTTATCTGCGCAAGCGGGCCTTTGACGGACGGCGAACTGGCAGAAAGCATAGCACAGCTTGCGGGTGAAGATTATTTTCACTTTTTCGACGCGGCGGCGCCGATTGTAACGGCGGATTCCTTGGATTACAGCAAGGTTTACAGGGCAAGCCGCTATGATAAGGGCGACGCGGATTACCTGAACTGCCCGTTTGAAACCAAAGAAGAATATTTAGCCTTCTGGGAGGCTTTGCGCACGGCGGCGCTTGCGCCCGTGAAGGATTTTGAAAAAGAAGTGTTTTTTGAAGCGTGCATGCCGATTGAAGAAATGGCACGCCGCGGCGAGGACACTATGCGTTTTGGCCCGCTGAAGCCGGTGGGGCTGGTGGACAAGCGCACCGGCAAGGAGGCTTACGCCGTGGTACAGCTGCGCCAGGACGACGCTGCTGCATCGCTGTACAACATCGTCGGCTTCCAGACGCATTTAAAATGGGGTGAGCAAAAGCGTGTGTTCGGCATGATACCGGGGCTGGAAAAAGCAGAGTTCGTCCGCTACGGCGTGATGCATAAAAATACATACATCAATTCGCCGAAGCTGTTAAACAGCGACTTCAGCCTGCGCAGTAACCCGCGCCTGTTTTTTGCGGGGCAGTTTACAGGCGTGGAAGGCTATGTGGAATCGGCGGCGTCCGGTTTAATGGCAGGCATCCACGCGGCGCGCAAAGTGCTGGGGCAGCCTGCGGTTGATTTCCCTGCGGAAACGGCGCACGGGGCGCTGGCGCATTACATCAGCAGCCCGAAGATTAAAAACTTCCAGCCGATGAACGTCAACTACGGCCTTATTCCGCCGCTGGGCAAGCGTGTGCGCGGCAAAAAATTCAAAAACGCCATGCTGGCAGAGCGTGCCTTGGAAGCGCTCGCCAAAGTGCAGGAACAATTAAATACGGAAGCATAAACATTACGGCAGCGGCTTAAAAACCGCTGCTTTTTGTATTTTATGCGATAAAAATAAACAAAATTGCAAGAAAATTTTAAAAATAGATATTGTGCTTATTGAAATTATTTTCTCTTTATGATACGATAATTTTACTTTAAAAGAGGGATATTTATGAAAGAGGATTTTAGCGCTTACCCCGACGTGCGGAAATTTTTGCAATACCTTGCGGTAGAAAAAAACACTTCGGCACTGACGGTTAAAAATTATGGAGCCGATATCGCCGTGTTTATTGAGTTTTTAAAAACACGTTACAGCGGCGGCTTTAACTGGAATGACATCAGCGTGCCCGATATCCGTTCGTACCTTGCGGAGATGAACGGTAAAAAGTACGCGCGCACAACCATTGCCAGACGCATATCGGCGCTGCGCTCTTTTTATAAATATTTACAGCGGGAGAGCAGGGTTAAGCAGAACCCGTTTGTTAAAGTGCGGACGCCGAAGCTGGAAAAGCACCTGCCCGTATTTTTAGAGGAGCTTGAAATTAACGAGCTTTTGGAGCTGCCGGATAAAACGGACGAGCTTGGCATGCGGGACCAGGCGCTGCTGGAGCTTTTATACGCAACCGGCTGCCGCGTTTCGGAGCTTGTGGGGCTGACGCTTGAAACCATCGACCTTGGCAATATGTTTGTGCTGCTGCACGGTAAGGGCAACAAGGACAGGCTTGTGCCCATCGGGCATACCTGCCGCGAGGCGGTGGAGCGTTACCTTAACGATGCGCGCGGCCAGCTAATGGCAAAATATCACGCCAAAGCGCATGAGCAACTTTTGGTTAACCGGCTGGGTGGGCCGCTGACGGACCGCAGCGTGCGCCGCATACTTGATAAATATATTAAACAACTGGCCCTGCGCAAAAACGTATCGCCGCATACCATACGGCACACCTTCGCCACCCATTTGCTGGACCACGGTGCGGATTTAAGGGCGGTGCAGGAGCTTTTGGGCCACGCTAATTTATCTACTACTCAGATTTATACGCATGTTACAACGGAGCGCATTACCTCCGTTTACGAAAAGAATTTTCCGCGTGCGTGATGGGAGGGGCTACTGTGGAACTTTTAGAAAAAACAAGAAAAATCAACAAATTGTTACAGCGCGGCGAAAAGGTGGAGTTTAACGCCATCGCGCGCCTGCTGAAGGAAGTTATCGTCAGCAATGTTTACATTGTGGGGCGCAAGGGCGGAATTAAGGGCTTTGCGCTGCTGGACGATTTTGAATGTGACATCATGCGCGAGCAGGTGCTGGATTTAAAACGCTTCCCGCCTGCGTACCTGAACTTTATTATGGAGTGCCGCGAAACCGTTTCCAACATCGGGCACGTTAACGAAGAATGTTCGTTTTTAAAGGGCACCAAGTGCTATTTTGGGGATAAACGCACTACGATTGTGCCCATTTACGGCAACGGCGAACGCATCGGCACGCTGATTGTTGCCAAGTATGACCGCGAGTTCAACGATGAGGATTTGCTGCTGGCGGAATACGCGGCGGCTGTTATCGGCGTTGAGATTTTGCACGAGCGTGCTGCCCGCGTGGAGGAAGAAGCGCGCAAAAAAGCCATGGTGCAGATTGCCTTTTCGACGCTGTCGTTTTCCGAGCTGGAAGCCATTACCAGCATTATGGACGCGCTGCACGGCACGGAAGGGCTGCTGGTTGCTTCCAAAATTGCCGACAGCGTTGGCATTACGCGCTCCGTTATCGTTAACGCGCTGCGCAAATTTGAAAGCGCCGGCCTGATTGAAACAAAATCTCTCGGCATGAAGGGTACTTATATCCGTATTAAAAACGAGTTTTTGTTTGACGAATTAAACAAGCACAGGTAAGGTAGTATGCCTAAGGAGGCTGAAAATTATGGAAGATGCTGTTTTATTTGCTGTGAAAGACCATGTGGCAACCATTACGCTGAACCGCCCGCAGAGTTTGAACTCAATGAACGACGCGCTGATTGACGGTTTGCACGCCGCGCTTGACAAGGTTGAGCAGGATGCGGATATCCGCTGCGCCGTACTGACGGGCAACGGCAAAGCGTTCTGCGCCGGCGGCGACCTGCCCTTTTTGGAGGCGCTGCCCGACGCTGCCAGCCGCCGTGCCTTCATTATTAAGGTCGGCGCTGTGGCCAAACGCATTACCGCCATGGATAAACCGTTTATAGCCATGGTTAACGGCGTTGCGGCAGGCGCAGGCGTTAATTTAATGCTGGCGTGCGATTTGGTTTACGCCGTAAGCACCGCACGTTTTGCGCAAAGCTTTGCCAAAGTCGGTTTAATACCGGATTGCGGCGGCCTGTACTTTTTGCCGAAAGCAGTAGGCCTGCACCGCGCCAAAGAATTAATGTTTACCGCCGATTTGATTGACGCAGCCACGGCAGAACGCTTCGGCATGCTGAACCATGTCTGCGAGGCAGACGCCCTTGCAGGCGAAGTGGAAAAAATGGCGGCACGCCTTGCCGCGTCAAGCCCGCTTTCGCTGGCGCTGATAAAAAAATACATCAACAACACGGCGATGAGCCTTGATGATGTGCTTGACACCGAAGCCGTTGCGCAGACACTGTGCATGGCGACGGAGGACTGCAAGGAAGGCATTGCGGCGTTTAAGGAAAAACGCGCGCCCAAATTCACCGGTAAATAAATATTGCTAAAATCGGGGCTGGTTTTTACAGTCCCGTTTCTTTTTTTATAAAAATATTGTATAATTATATTATTGCTTAATTGTTTTGTGGAGGGACCAATGTTTGATTTTGGCTCAATGATTTATACGGTACCGGCACTTTTAATTGCCATTACCATACATGAATACGCCCACGCCGTTACGGCGGACGCGATGGGCGACCCGACGCCGCGTTACCTTGGGCGCCTGACATTTAACCCGCTGGCGCATCTGGATATTTTAGGCGCTGTTATGCTGGCGCTGTTCCACTTCGGCTGGGCCAAGCCCGTTGCCATTAACCCCAATAACTTCCGCAACAGGCGCGAAGGCATGATAAAGGTATCACTGGCAGGGCCTGCGGCCAATTTGTTTTTGTGCTTTTTAGCGGCGCTGATTATGGTTGTGATGAGTAAGTTTAAGGTTTTAACGCCGGGCGTAAGCGCGTTTTTGCTGTGGACCATGCAGTACAACGTATGGTTTGCCTTTTTTAACCTGCTGCCGATACCGCCGCTGGACGGTTCGCGCCTGCTGGATGAATTTTTGCCGCCCGCAACGGCGTATAAGTATAACTCCTTCGTCGGCGCATACGGCTTGTACATTTTAATCGCGCTGGTTGCCAGCGGTTTAATCAGCTACATCATCACACCGTTTGCCATGGCGTACCTTGATTTGGTGAACCTTGTGCTGGGCATCTTTTTTTAAAAAACTATAAAGGATTTTGGCGCAGCAACGCGCCGAAGCGTAATTTATGGCAGAACTTTCCTTAAAAGTAAGTGATTTTGAAGGCCCGCTGGACCTTTTAATACATTTAATCGAAAAAGATAAAATAGATATTTACGATATCCCAATCGCGGAGATTACCGAGCAGTATATTGCCTATCTTTCCGCCATGGCGGAGTTTGACATGGAGATTGCCAGCGAGTTTCTGGTAATGGCGGCGACGCTGCTTCAGATAAAGTCGCGCATGCTGCTGCCGAAGCCAGCGCCGGAAACGGACGAGGACGAAGCAGACCCGCGCACCATGCTGGTTGAGATGCTGATTGAATACCGCCGTATTAAAGCCTGTGCCGCACAGCTGTTGGAGATGAAGGAACAGGCAGCGCGCTATGTTTGCCGCAGGCCGCTTGCCGAAGGCAAGATAACACGCCACATTGCTCAGTACAGTGCGGGCGACCTTGTTAAAACCATGCTGGCGCTGATGGCTGCAAGCAGCGAAGTTACCGCCTACATTGAGCGGCAGGAGTTCAGCGTGCAGGAGAAAATGGCGGAGATTGTAAGCCTTTTGAAGCACCGCCTGAACGGCGTGGAGTTTAAAGAAGCATTCAGCCGCACGGGCAGCCGCAGCGAAAAAATTGCCGGATTCCTGGCGCTGCTGGAGCTTTTAAAGCTGAACGTAATAAGCATTACGCAGACGGAACCGTTTGCGCCGATTTATATTTTCCTGCACCGGGAGGACGAAAACCATGTTTCATGATTATTTACAAGGCTCGCTGGAGGCGCTGCTTTTTGCCGCGGGCGAACCGCTGACGGTAGCGCAGATTGCCGAAATCATGCAGCTTGATAAACCGCAGGTGTGGGAGCTGCTGACGCTTTTGGAAGAAAGCTACAACGAAGAAAGCCGCGGGCTGTGCCTGCGCAAGGTGGCGGGCGGCTATCAGCTGTGCGCCAAACCCCAGCATTACGAGCTGTTAAAGCAGCTTGAAAAAGTGCAGGAGGTTAAATTATCCGCAGCGGCGATGGAAACGCTGGCGATTGTGGCCTTTAAGCAGCCGGTAACGCGCAGCGAGATGGAAGCCATCCGCGGCGTTAAGGTGGATGGCGTTGTCAACACGCTTTTGGATTACGGCCTGATTTGCGAAGCAGGGCGCAAGGATGCGCTTGGCCATCCGATTTTATACGCAACAACCGATAAATTTTTGCTGACCTTCGGGCTGAGTTCGCTGAAGGATTTGCCCGCCATGCCGGACGAGGAAAACAGCGGCGAGCCGGAGCAAATATCGCTTTTGGACAGCCTGAAAGACGAAATTATAAACGATAACGGAGCAGTTTAATGGAAGAACGCTTACAGAAAGTGCTGGCGGCTGCGGGCGTGGCCTCGCGGCGCGAAGCAGAAAAATACATACTGGACGGCAGGGTGAAAGTCAACGGCAAAACCGTGAAGGAGCTTGGCACCAAGGTTGACGAAAAATGCTTTATCACCGTGGACGGCAAGCCCATTAAGCGCGAGCGCAAGGCTTACTACCTGTTTTACAAGCCGCGCGGCGTGGTTACCACGATGAGCGACCCGCAGGGCAGGCGCACCATTGCCGATTACGTTAAGGATTTGCCGCAGCGCGTGTTTCCGGTCGGCAGGCTGGATTACAACACCGAAGGGCTGCTGCTTTTGACCAACGACGGCGCACTGGCGCAGGGATTAATGCACCCCAGCCACGAGGTAAACAAAACCTACCGCGTGGGCGTGCCGGGCATTGTGCCGCAGGAAAAACTGGACATGCTGCGCATCGGCGTAAAGCTTGACGACGGAATGACGGCACCGGCGGTGGTAACGCTTTTGGAATATGACCATGCGCGCAACATGACGCTGTTTGATATAACAATTCACGAAGGGCGCAACAGGCAAATCCGCCGCATGTGCGATTATATCGGTTTCCCGGTGCGCAACCTTAAACGCATCAAGTTCGGCACGTTAAGCCTTAAAGGCTTGAGCAAGGGCAAAATGCGCGAGCTGGACGACGCCGAAGTGGAAAATTTAAAAAAGGCGGCACTGATAAATGGCTAAGGTAATTGTCATCGGCGGCGGGGCGGCGGGCTTACTGGCAGGCATTGCCGCTGCACAGAACGGCGCGCAGGCAACGATAATTGAAAAAATGCGCCGTCCCGGCAAAAAAATGCTGATTACCGGCAAGGGGCGCTGCAATATTACCAATAACTGCGATTTGCAGGAGATTATCAAAAACATCCCCGCCAACGGGCGCTTTTTAAACAGCGCGCTGCGCCGCTTTACCAATCAGGATATTGTGCAGCTGTTGGAGGACAACGGGCTGCCGACGAAGGTTGAACGTGGCGGCAGGGTGTTCCCGGTGAGTGATAAGGCTGTGGACGTGGTTGACACGCTGGTTAAAATTTTTAAGGATTACGGCGGCAGGCTGCTTTTGGATACCAAAGTAAAAAGCATTGCGGCGGAGTTCGGTAAAATTAAAGGCGTGGTGACGGAGGACGGGCAGCGCTTTGAAGCGGACGCCGTGATACTGGCGGCAGGAGGTTCATCCTACCCCGGTACGGGCAGCGACGGCAGCGGTGTTAAGCTTGCCAAAGCAGTGGGGCATAGCATTGTGCCGTTAAAACCTTGCCTGGTGCCGCTGGAAAGCGATTCGCCCTATATACCCGAGTTGCAGGGCTTAAGCCTGCGCAATATTGAAGGCACTGTGTACGCCGGTGGCAAAAAAATCGGCGCGGAGTTTGGCGAAATGCTGTTTACGCATTTCGGCGTTTCCGGACCGATAATCCTGTCGCTGAGCAAGTGCGTGGCAGAAGCCATCGCCGCGGGCGCGCAGGATATTGAACTGCACATTGATTTAAAGCCCGCGCTTGATAAAGACAAGCTGGACGCGCGTTTGCAGCGCGATTTTGTGCAGTACAGCCGCAAGCAGATGGCTAACGGCATGAAGGATTTGCTGCCGCAGCGTTTAATTGCGCCGGTGCTGGACGAAGCCTTTATCGACGAAGAAAAATTCGTCAACCAGCTTTCGCGCGCTGAGCGCCAGCGCATAGTTGACGTGCTGAAGGCGTTTGTGGTGCCCATTACCGGCACGCGCCCATTGGCAGAGGCGATTGTTACGGCTGGCGGCGTAAGTTTGAAAGAGATTGACCCGAAAACGATGGAATCCAAACTGGTAAAGGGCCTGTTTATTGCGGGCGAGGTTATGGACATCGACGGTTATACAGGCGGCTATAATTTGCAGGCGGCGTTTTCGACAGGTTATGCCGCAGGCACGTTTGCCGCACAAATATAAAAACAGGTGGGGATAAAATGAATGCACAAAAACCGGTAATTGCCATCGACGGACCGGCTGGCGCGGGTAAAAGTACCATCGCCAAGCTGGTGGCAGGCAAACTTGGTTATATTTATATCGATACGGGCGCAATGTACCGTTCCGTGGCGTGGAAGTTCCTGCAAAGCGGCGAAGATTTCAGCCCTGAGCTGGCGGAAAAACTGGCGCGCAGTATGGTAATCACCTTTAAGCCGGAAGCCAGCGTGAACCGCGTGTTTGTGGACGGCACGGAGGTAACGGACGCTATCCGCTCGCCGGAGGTTACGGCTATTGTTTCCAAAGTATCCGCCGTGGGCGGCGTGCGCGAGGAAATGGTGAACCAGCAGCGCCGCATGGGTGAAGCAGGCGGCGTTGTTATGGACGGGCGCGATATCGGTACGGTTGTGTTCCCCCATGCGCAGGTTAAGATTTTTTTGACGGCCAGCGTAAAAGAACGCGCCATGCGCCGCTACAAGGAAATGCTTGCCAAAGGCGAGCAGATTGATTTGGCGGAGCTGGAACAGCAGATTGCCCAGCGTGACCGCCAGGACAGCGAGCGCGAAATTTCCCCGCTGAAAAAGGCGGACGACGCTGAATTTTTAGATACCTCTGACATGACGATTGACGAAGTGGCAGAGCATATTTTGCAAAAAGTACAGGAGAAATAAAATGCTGTATTCTTTTTTAGATGTGGTGCTGGGTATTTTGTTCCGCATTTTTCTGCGGCTTGAAGTACACGGCGCGGAAAATATCCCCAAAACAGGGCCGCTGGTTATTGCCAGCAACCATTTAAGCCTGCTGGACCCGCCCGTTATCGGCGTGGCGGCGCCCCGCAAGGTGCATTTTATGGCCAAGCAGGAATTGTTTGTGCCGGTGCTGGGGTATATTTACAAAACTCTGGGCGCGTTCCCCGTTAAGCGCGGCGGCGCGGACAGGGCAGCCATTAAACACGGAATCGAGATTCTGCAAAGCGGCGAAGTGCTGGCGATATTCCCGGAAGGGACGCGCAGCAAAACCGGGCAGCTTGGCAAGCTGGAACCGGGCGCTTTGATGATGGCGGGCAAAAGTAATGCCGTTATTGTGCCGACTGCGGTAAGCGGCACGGATATTAAACGCTGCGGCAGGCTGTGGCCAAAGGTTACGGTACGCTTTGGCACGCCGGTGCCTTTCCCGCCGGTAGGTTTAAGCAAAGAGGTTTTGCAGGATTTGACAGATAAATTGACAGCAGACATTAAAGCTCTGCAAGGAGTGAAGTAAATGCAGGTGTTTATAGCCGAACCGTGCGGTTTTTGCTACGGCGTCAAGCGTGCGGTGGAAATGGCGCGTGGCGAGTGCGGCAGGGAAGGCAACCCGGCGACGCTGGGGCCTTTAATCCATAACCCGCAGCTGATTGACGAGCTTGCGCAGAAGGGCGTGGGCTGCAAGGACAGCCTTGATGATTTTGCAAATGGCGATACGGTTATTTTCCGTTCGCACGGTGTCGGGCCCGAAATTTATGAAAAAGCAGAAGCAAAGGGCCTGAAAATTTGCGATGCGACCTGTCCGCATGTGCGCGCGGCGCAGTTAAAAGCCAAAAAACTGGCCGATGAAGGGTACTTTGTGATAATTATCGGAGAAAAAAATCATCCTGAAGTAAAAAGTATCTCGGCATGGGCAGGAAAACATGCTATAATAGTAGAATATAATAAAGATATTGCCGGTATACCCGTTGCAGATAAATATGGCGTAACAATCCAGACGACTTTCGAGCTGGCCAGATTTGAAGAACTGCTGGCCGCAATTAAGGAAGCCCGCCCCGGAGAGTACAAAGTAGAAAAAACCATCTGCAATGCGACCAGCGAACGCCAGAACGCGGCGGCTGAGCTTGCCGCGAAGGTTGACGCTTTTATCGTTATCGGCGGTAAAAACAGCGCTAATACAAGGCACTTATATGATATTGTTGCCCGGCGCTGTAAAATCGCATACCACATCGAAACAGCTGCGGAATTAAAACCGGAGATGTTCAGTGGTTGCACCAAAATCGGAATTACGGCCGGTGCTTCGACGCCGGACCGATTAATCAAGGAGGCTTTATTTGTAATGGAAAACATGGAAAACATGGACTTTGGAAGCATGCTGGAGGAGAGCTGGGAAAACAATGACATTTACCCCGGCAAAATCGTGAAGGCAACTGTAATTCAAAAGGACAAGGATGAAGTTTATGTAGACTTTGGCTATATGAAAGAGGGCGCAATCGCTTACAGCGAATGGGCTGCAGGCGACCCCGAAGAAGTTGCAAAAACCATCAATGTTGGCGACGAAGTGGAAGCTAAGGTTATCCCCGGCACTTCCAAAGATGATTTCGTTCGTCTGTCCAAAATCCGCGCTGAGCAGGATGCTGCGTGGAAAAACGTACCCGAACTGGCTGAAGGCGAAAAACGCCCGGCTACCGTTAAAGTTCTGCGCGTAATCAAAAACCGCCAGAAAAACATCGTTGGCCTTGCCGTTGCAGTTGAAGGCGTTGAAGGCTTTATGCCCGCATCCCACGTTGAACTGCGCCGCGTAGAGGACTTCACCCCGTACATCGGCCAGGAGCTGGAAGCTGAAATTATTGAAGTTGACACCGCTAAAAAACGCCTTGTAGTAAGCCGCCGCGATTTGCTGCGCGCTGAACGCGAAGCTAAAGCACAGGCATGGCGCGAAGCTAAGGCTGCACGCATTGCCGCTGCCAAAGAAGCACGCGAAGCTGCCGAAGAAGAAGCATACAACAGCGTTGAAGAAGGCCAGGTTGTACCGGGCAAAGTTCTGCGCATTGCTGATTTCGGCCTGTTTGTAGAAGTAGGCAAAGGCCTTGTAGGCCTTGTTCACAACACCGAACTTTCCTGGGACCGCAGCGTTAAAGCGAAAGATTTTGAACCCGAAACCGAAGTTACCGTTCTGGTTAAAAAGATTGACCGCGAAGCAAAACGCGTTGCACTCAGCATTAAAGCAACCCAGGAAGATCCGTGGGTAACCGAAGCCAACGCTCTGCCGGAAGGCGCTATCGTTAAAGGCATCGTAACCCGCTTCCTGCCCTTCGGCGCAATCGTTAAAGTAACCGACAGGGTAGAAGGCCTTGTTCATGTTTCCGAAATTGCCGACACCCGCGTTGAAAAACCGGAAGACGTTCTGGAAGCAGGCCAGGAAGTTGTTGTTAAAGTTATCAAAAAAGACATGGAACACAAAAAAATCGGCCTGAGCATTGCCAAAGCTGCCAAAGAAAAAGAAAAAGCCGAATACAGCGCTTATCTTAACAGCAATCCGGAACTGACTCAGGACCTTTCCGAACAGCTTGATAATTTGAAATAATTTTACGGTGGTATTGAATGTCGCGCGAACAGAGGAAACTTGACCATATCAAATACGCGTTGAAGCTTGGCGACGGCCCGCAGACGAGCGGCCTTGAGCATGTGCATTTTGTGCATAACTGCCTGCCCGAGCTTAACCCGCAGGATATCAGCCTTTCCTCACGGTTCGGCGGCATTCTGCTTTTATCGCCCTTTTTAATCAACGCCGTTACAGGTGGGGCAGAGGCCGTTACCGAAATAAACCGCCGTCTGGCGCAGGCCGCAAAAAAAGCAGGCGCGGCGCTGGCAGTAGGTTCGCAGTATGGTGCGGTTAAGCGCAAAACCAATTATTACAGTTACGAGGTTGTGCGCGAGGAATACCCCGACGGCGTAATTTTTGCCAACACCAGCGCGCTGGCGACGCCGGAGGAAGCGCTGGAAGCCGTAAAGATGATTGACGCCGATGCATTGCAAATCCATTTGAACCCGGCGCAGGAGCTTATTATGCCCGAAGGCGACCGCGAGTTTAAAGGTTTGTTTACCAATATGCAGCGCATTCTGGAAAAGTGCTGCGTGCCCGTGATTGTTAAGGAAACGGGCTGCGGTATGGCGGCGCGGCAGGTTAAGCAGCTTTTAAAGGCTGGTTTTACCTGTTTTGACGTTGGCGGCGCGGGCGGTACAAACTTTCCGGCGATTGAAGCGGCACGTTACGGCGGCACTACGCTTTTAAACGGCTGGGGTCTGAACACGGCGCAGACTTTGCTGGAAACCGGCAGCGTATGCGGCAGCGAAGGCTTTATTGCAGCTACCGGCGGCGTGCGCACGGGGCTTGACGCAGCCAAATGCCTGGCGCTGGGCGCCGATGTCATCGGCATGGCGGGCAATGTGCTGGCAGCAGCCGTTAACGACGGTGCAGACGCAGCGGCAGAGCTGATAACGCAGGCAGAAGACGAGCTGCGGCTGTTAATGCTTTTAACGGGCGCGCCCGATATCCGCAGTATGCGGACGAAGCCTTTGTATTTTACAGGTCCGCTGCTTGATTTTATGCAGTGCCGCGGTTGGGACTGTGTGGAACTGGCAAGGTCAAGAAGATAAAAAATAAACGGTATAACACTTAGTTATACCGTTTTAATATATTTGATTATACTTTTGTTAAATTTTTAATTGGTGTAAGATAAATAATGCGGTTCGTAAATTTTGCTTCTTATTCAGGCGCAAAATTTGCGTGGCTTCACTGGCACAATTATAAACATCGCCTTTGGCTCGTTTCTAATTGGCGATTCAGCCAAAAAAATAAGCCCAATACCAAAGGTATCAGGCTTATTTTAAAATCCGTCAGAATCAGATAGCGCGGTTAACTTTACCGGAACGCAAGCAACGGGTGCAAACGTTGATACGTTTTACAGAACCATTAACAACTGCTCTTACCTGCTGAATGTTCGGTTTCCAAGCGCGTTTAGAATGTCTATTGGAATGGCTGACGTTACAACCAGCTTGAATACCTTTGCCGCAAACTTCGCAAATGGATGCCATGAGTCCCACCTCCTTAACGTAATTCGAGCATCAGTTACAAATTTAACAGAAGTATCATACCATAGAATGAACTTAAAAGCAAGAGATTTTTAGATTGGCAGCGTGATTTTATGTGGTGGCAGGAGCCGGTAACAAAATTAAAAGGGATTGGCCCTAAAAAAGCGGCGGATTTTGCAAACTTAAACGTCTTTACCATTGGCGATTTGCTGAACCGTTATCCGCGCACTTACGTGGACCAGAGCAAAGTTAAAACCATCGGCGAGCTGCGTACGGACGGCGAAAAGCAGCTGTTCCGCGCAGAGGTTTACCGTGTGGCGGACAGGATATCGGCGCGGCGCATGCGTTATACTTTGGTGACGGTTACGGATGGCAGCGGCAGGTTTGCCGAAATTTATATGTTTGCGCATCAGCGGTTCCAGACCCGCAATTATAAACCGGGCGTGCAGCTTTTAATTGACGGCAAGGTGCAGCCGGGGCGCGGCGGGGCAAAAATTGTTACCGACGCTTATGTGCAGATTTTAAAGGACGGCGAGGAAGCAGCGGCGCCGGGAATACTGCCGGTATATGCGTTGAGCGGCGCGCTGACGCAGCAGAATTTGCGTACAGCCGTTAAAGCGGCGCTGGCCATGGCAGAAGACTACCTGCCGGAATCGCTGCCGCAGGACGTAATTGCGGCGAAGAATCTGCCGCCGCGACTGGAAGCGCTTAAAAACATTCATTTCCCCGAAAGTTTTGCGGCGCTGGCCAAAGCACGCAGCCGTTTTGTATTTGAAGAACTGTTTTTATTGCAGTGCGGGCTTTTGTACTACCGCAGCAAGGTTAAAAGCGGGCGCAGCGGCATTAAAATGGGCGTTGACGGCAAAATTTTAAAAAGCGTGCTGCAAAGCCTGCCGTTTAAATTGACTGAAGCGCAGCAAAAAGCATGGCAGGATATCAGCCTTGACATGCAGGACATCAAGCCTATGCACAGGCTTTTGCAGGGCGATGTAGGCAGCGGCAAAACGGCGGTATCCGCGCTGGCGCTGGCCAAAGCTGCGGAAAACGGCTACCAGGGCTGCATTATGGTGCCGACGGAAATTTTGGCGCAGCAGCATTACGAAACCTTGCAGCAGTTTTTGCAGCCTGCCGGTATCAGCATCGGGCTGTTAACCAGCAGCGTTAAGGGCGGGCGCAGGCGAGAACTTTTAGAGCAGCTTGCTGACGGCAGCTTGCAGGTGCTTGTCGGCACGCACGCGCTGATACAGGACGACGTTGTTTTTGACAAGCTTGCCCTTGTCATTACGGACGAGCAGCACCGCTTCGGCGTGGAGCAGCGCGCCAAACTTGCCAATAAATCGGCTTTTGAGCCGGATGTTTTGGTTATGACGGCGACACCGATACCGCGCACGCTGGCGCTGACGGTGTACGGCGATTTGGATGTTTCCATAATGAAAGGCATGCCGCCGGGGCGCAAAAGCATTAAAACGCTGTGCTACACCGGCGATAAGCGGCGCGAAGTGTACGCAGGCATGGTGCGGCAGATTCAGGAGGGGCACCAGGCTTACGTTGTGTGCGCCGTGATAGAGCAGGGCGAAATGCCGGGCGTGCGTGCGGCGACGGACGTGTATAACGAACTAGCCAAAACATTTTTAAAGGGCATACCCTGCGCACTGCTGCACGGCAAAATAAAGCCTGCCGAAAAAGAAGCAATAATGGAAGATTTTGCCGCCGGTAAAATAAAGGCGCTCATCAGCACCACGGTTATCGAAGTAGGTGTAAACGTACCCAACGCCACGCTGATGATTATCGAAAACGCCGACCGTTTCGGTCTTGCTCAGCTGCACCAGCTGCGCGGGCGCGTAGGCCGCGGCGAGGCGCAGTCCTTCTGCGTGCTGTTGACAGATTCGGACGCGCCGGAAACGCTGGCACGCTTGAACGTGCTGCACACATCAAACGACGGTTTTTATCTTGCAGAGCAGGATTTGAAGCTGCGCGGGGCAGGGCAGCTTTTTGGACTTCGTCAGCATGGCTTGCCTGATTTGTATATTGCTGATATACTTCAAGATACAGACGTTTTGATTGAAGCGCGCGGCCTTGCCAAACAGGCGCTGGCCGACAAAAAAATTACCGGCGAGATTGAAGAAGCCTTAAACGCGCAGTTTGACGAACGTTTTAAACGCATTTTTAACAGTTAACGGAGGCACAAATGCCTGAAGAAAAATGGTATCAGGACCCGGAAAAAGCCACGCGGGCGGCGGTGTTTGCAATTTTGCTTGCAGGCGGCGCGCTTACATGGTGGCTGGCGGGTGACCAAGTTAATACAATGTTTGCGCTGGCCGTCAGCGGCGATGTGGACGGGCTGGCGGAATATTTCCGCTCCTTCGGCGCGTGGGCAATCGTCGTCAGCTTTGTGCTGGACGTGTTAATCAACGCCGGCAGCGTGTTCCCTTCAATTTTTATTTCCACAGCCAACGGGCTGATTTTCGGGCTGCCGCTGGGTATTTTAATCTCGTGGCTGGCGGAAACGACGGGCGTGGTTATCAGCTTCTGGCTGATGCGCTATTTGTTCCGCAGCACGGCGGAAAAGATGATTGCCAAAAGCAGCATGCTGATGAAGATAGACGATTTGAGCGGGCGCAAAGGGCTGCAATGGATGGCGGCGGCAAGAATGCTGCCATATTTTCCGTCCGGAATTTTAACGGCGATAGGCGCGGTCAGCAAAATATCGACGCGCGATTACATCATCGCCAACCTCATCGGTAAATTCCCTTCCACCGCGCTGGAAGTCGTCATCGGGCACGATTTGGTTAACTTTCAGCAGCACAGCGAGCGTCTGGCGGTGCTGGTAACGGTGGCAATACTTATTTTTGCCGCTTACAAATATTACTACAAAAAATAATTGTTTTCTTTTAGCATTCTGTTGTGTTTTCTTTGGCTGTAAGGTATAATTAAAACAGCAGTTATTTTTATGAAGGTTCAATGAAGGAGGCAGCTATGAGCAAACACCAATTTACAGACATCCGCGTCGCTATCGAGCCGGATAACCCGTCCATTCAGCGTTTGGAGTTTAAGTGCATTAAATGCGGCAACTGCAAAACAGTCTGCACGGATTACATCGGCGTGTGCGGCACTTACGATTTAAAGGCTACCGGCGATAAGCCCATCTGCATCAACTGCGGCCAGTGCGCCAACATGTGCCCGGTTGACAGCATTACCGAAAAGGTAGAGGCTTATCAGGTAATGGCAGAAATCCGCGATGCGGAAAAAATTGTGATTTTCAGCACTTCGCCTTCGGTGCGCATTGCGCTGGGCGAGGAGTTTGGCATGCCCGACGGCAGCTTTGTGGAAGGCAAAATGGTGGCACTTTTGCGCAAACTGGGCGCAGATTATGTGCTTGACACCAACTTTGCTGCCGATTTGACGATTGTGGAAGAAGCAAGCGAGCTTTTACAGCGCATTACCGAAGGCAATAAGCCGCTGCCGCAGTTTACCAGCTGCTGCCCGGCATGGGTTAAATTTGCAGAAACCTATTACCCCGAAATGCTGCCGCATATTTCCAGTGCCAAAAGCCCTATCGGCATGCAGGGGCCAACCATTAAAACCTATTTTGCGCAAAAAATGGGCATCGACCCGCAAAAAATTGTGAACGTAGCGGTAACGCCCTGTACGGCTAAGAAGTTTGAAATCCGCCGCGGCGAGATGAACGCAGCCGGACGCTACTTGGGTATGCCGGAAATGCGCGACATGGATTACGTTATTACCACGCGCGAGCTGGCAATGCTGGCGCGCGATGAGGGCATTGACTTTGCCGCGCTGGAGGACGCTGCCTACGACGATTTAATGGGGCAGGCAAGCGGCGCAGGCGTTATTTTCGGCAACACCGGCGGCGTTATGGAAGCGGCAATCCGTACGGCTTACTGCTACGCAACCGGCAAGGACGCACCGCAGGCTTTGTACGATTTGCAGCCTGTGCGCGGTATGGACGGCATCCGCGAGGCGGAAGTTGACATTGAAGGCACAAGAGTTAAAGTGGCTGTTGTTTACGGCACTGCCAACGCCCGCAAACTTATTGAAAAAATTAAAGCAGGCGAAGCAGAGTACCACTTTGTGGAAGTTATGGCCTGCCCGGGCGGCTGCATCGGCGGCGGCGGACAGCCCAAAGACAAGGAATATAAAGGCGACGCTCTGCGTGCGGCACGCATTGAAGGTCTTTATAAGCGCGACAGCAGCATGAAGCTGCGTTTAAGCCACGAAAACCCGGAAATTAAAGCCTTGTATGCAGATTTTTACGGCAAGCCGCTGAGCGAACTGGCGGAACAGATGCTGCATACCGTATATTTTGACCGCAGTGAGGATTTGGGCGGCGTATATATCGCGCTCGGCGCGGAAAAACAGCCTGCGGAAGAAGGAGCAGCACCGCAGCAGGAAGCAGGCACGCATAAATGGCGCTGCAAGGTTTGCGGCTATATATATGAAGGCGAAGCTTTGCCGGAGGATTATAAATGCCCTCTGTGTGGTATGGGCGCCAATATGTTTGAAAAAATAGAATAGTTTTGCCAAAGCCTCTGCCGTAAAAACGGGCAGGGGCTTTTTGCTGCGTAAAAAAGCAAAAAAATTAAAAAATTTTGTAAAAAATAGTGAAGGAAAATAAAAAATGTTGTAGAATATATGGCAGGTAAACCAAAAATGAGAGAAAATTAGGAGGACAAAAAATGCATAGTTACAGCATTGAGCTTGGCGGCAGAACGCTGACGATGGAAATCGGCAAAATTGCCAAGCAGGCCAACGGCGCAGTATTGGTGCGCTATGGCGACACTGCGGTAGTAGTTGCTGCTACCGGTACCAAAACACCGCGTGAAGGTGTAGACTTTTTCCCTTTGACTGTTGATTTTGAAGAAAAAATGTACGCTGTGGGTAAAATCCCCGGCGGCTTTATTAAACGTGAGGGCCGTCCGGCTGAAACCGCTATTTTAACCAGCCGCCTTATCGACCGCCCGATCCGCCCGATGTTCCCGGAAGGCTACCACAACGACGTGCAGATTGTTGCCACCGCCGTTTCCGTAGACCCGGACAACGCACCGGATATGCCGGCAATGATTGGCGCTTCCTGCGCGCTTTGCATTTCCGATATTCCGTTTGAAGGCCCTATCGCCGGTGTGCGCGTAGGCATGATTGACGGCCAGTACATCATCAACCCGACCATTGAGCAGGCTAAAGTAAGCCGCCTGAACCTTGCCGTTGCAGGTACCAAGGATGCTATTTTGATGGTTGAAGCTGGCGCTAAGGAAATCAGCGAAGATGAAATGCTGGACGCTATCTGGTTCGGCCACGAAGAAATTAAAAAGCTGGTTGAATGGCAGGAAAAAATTATGGCAGAAGTGGGCAAACCCAAAATGGAAGTGCCCGTTTACGAGCCGCCTGCCGAACTGGCAGCCGAAATTGAAGCTTACGGCGCAGAACAGCTGAAAGCAGCTCTGATGGACGCCAACAAGCTGGAACGCGAAGAAAACGTAGCCCGCATTAAAGCAGAAATCGCCGATGCGTTCATGGAAAAATATCCTGACAACGCTAAAGACGTTGCTTATATTACCCAGAAACTGGTTAAAAAGATTGTCCGCCGCACCATTTCCGTGGATAAAATCCGCCCGGACGGACGTGCGCTGGACGAAGTGCGCCCTGTAACCTGCGAAGTTGGTTTACTTGCCCGTCCGCACGGCAGCGCGCTGTTTACCCGCGGCCAGACCCAGATTTTGAACGTACTGGCACTGGCGCCGCTCAGCGAAGCACAGACCCTTGATGGACTTGGTGTTGAGCTGCACAAACGCTATATCCACCATTACAACTTCCCGCCGTACAGCGTTGGCGAAACCAAACCGCTGCGCAGCCCGGGCCGCCGCGAAATCGGCCACGGCGCACTGGCAGAACGCGCACTGCTGCCGGTAATTCCTTCCGAAGAAGAATTCCCGTATGCAATCCGCCTGGTTTCCGAAACTCTGGAATCCAACGGTTCTTCCTCCATGGGCAGCGTCTGCGCAAGCACGCTTTCCCTTATGGACGCAGGCGTACCTATTAAAGCACCGGTTGCCGGCGTGGCAATGGGCCTTGTAAAAGACGGCGATTATTTCACCATCCTGACCGATATTCAGGGTCTTGAAGATGCTCTCGGCGATATGGACTTTAAAGTTGCCGGCACTAAAAACGGCATCACCGCCATCCAGATGGATATTAAAATCGACGGCATTAACAAAGAAATCTTCCAGCAGGCGCTGGCACAGGCTAAACGCGGCCGCGAACACATCATGGGCATCATGATGGACTGCATCTCCGAACCGCGCAAAGAGCTGTCCAAATACGCTCCGAAGATTACCACCATCCATATTGATCCTGAAAAAATCAGCAAGGTTATCGGCCCCGGCGGCAAAACCATTAAGAAAATTGTGGAAGAAACCGGCGCTAAAATCGATATCGAAGAAGACGGCCGCATTTACATTGCCGCTGTCAACAGCGAGCAGGCTGCCAAAGCTATCGACATCATCAACGGCATTACCGCCGAAGCGGAAGTCGGCAAAGTTTATACCGGCAAAGTTACCCGCCTGATGAATTTTGGTGCATTTGTTGAAATCCTGCCCGGTAAAGAAGGCCTGGTTCATATCAGCCAGCTTTCCACCGAACATGTCGGCAAGGTTGAAGACGTTGTTTCCGTCGGTGACGAAATCGTTGTCAAAGTAACGGAAATAGACCAGAAAGGCCGCATTAACCTGTCCCGCAAAGCAGTGCTTAACGGCGGTTTGAGCAAATAATTTAAGCAAAAACTAAATCCCGCTGAATTAACTTTCGGCGGGATTTTTTATAACGAGGTGTAATATGAAAATTCGCGGTTTTGAAAAAATTGCAGCTTACGCAGATGTTGACTTTCCGATGCCGGAACGCAAAACAAAAATGGCGGCTGGTTACGATATTTACCTGCCGGAGGACGTAACGCTTGAAGCGCACAAACTGAAAATGGTGCCGACCGGCGTAAAAGCCTATATGCAGGACGATGAGTTCCTTGGCGTGCATATCCGCAGCAGCATCGCCGTAAAAAAAGGGCTGGCGCTGGTGAATAACGTGGGCATTATCGACGCCGACTACTACAACAACGAGGACAACGAAGGGCATATCATGCTGGGGCTGTTTAACACCACCGACAGCAACGTAACCCTGCCCAAAGGCGAGCGCGTTGCCCAGGGTATATTCTACAAATACCTCACCGCCGACGGCGACAACGCCGACGCAGTACGCGGCGGCGGCTTCGGCAGTACAGGGGAGAAATAAGGTTAAAGCTGCTTAAATAAGCGCAAATTAAATAACATAATTTACAAGACTGTTGTAAACCAAAAACGGTTTGCTGCAGTCTTTTTTTGTTGCGTAAAAACGGAGTTAACTTAAAGGGTAACAGTAGAAATTTTATTTTAAAAGTGATATAATTATTCATAATTGAATGTAAAATAAAGTTATAAATAAGTTTTAAATAAAAATTTAATAATAGGTGAGAAATTTGCCCGAAAATCTTCAAAAAATAAACAAATATACCAATATAATCTTGCCGGTAGTCCTTGTATTTATCGACTACCTTGCTATCGTTTGCGCTGAAAGCCTTGCCTTTAATTTCCGTAACTGGTACACAGGCAACTCCAGCCTGCATATCTCATGGCTTAACTTCTGGGTAGTGTTCCCGGCGCTGTACCTCATCTTTTTAAATATCGAACAGCTCTATAACCGCCGTGCTCAGTTCTGGCAGATAATCCAAAAGCTGTTTGTAACAAGCTGCTATGCTATTACCTCAATCATCATATTGCTCTATATAGCGCGCATAGCAGGCTCAACCAGCAGAATGTTCATTGCCGTATTCTGGATATTAAGCTTTATTCTTTTAGTAGTATTCCGTTATATCGCCAAAAAGATACTTGAAAAATACCAGCTTCTGCAAGTGCCGGTGCTTATCATCGGCGCAGGCAAAACGGCAGAGCTTTTAGTGCAGGGCATTAAAGATGACGCCGGTATGGGCTATAAGATAATAGGTTTACTTGAAGATAACAAAGTAGAAGACGGCATACTTGAAAAATATCCCGTACTTGGAAAATTCAGTGATGCTGAACAGGTAATAACCAAATATAACATTCAGCATGTCTTTATAGCAGCACCCGGTTTGGAACAAGGCAAACTTACCAAACTCATCTACAAAGTACAGCCCTTAGTAAAAAGTATGGGCGTAATACCTAACCTTGTCGGCGTACCCATGGGCGGCATAGAAGCAGAAAGTCTGTTTAACGAAAAACTTATGCTTTTACGCTTGCGCAACAACCTTGCCCGTCCTGTCAACCGCTGGATAAAAACAATCTTTGATTACGTGCTTACCATTACCGGCACAATAGCTATCAGCCCGATACTTATAGTAATAGCCTTATGGATATATAAAGACTCACCGGGGCCGGTAATATTTAAACACAGGCGTATAGGCAAAAACGGAAAAGAATTTAACTGCTATAAATTCCGCAGCATGTGCGTAGACGCCAAAGAAAAGCTGGAACAGCTTTTAGCAAACGACCCTGAAGCCAGAGCAGAATGGGAAAAAGACTTTAAACTTAAAAATGACCCGCGCATAACCAAAAGCGGTGCATTTTTACGCAAAACAAGCCTGGATGAACTGCCGCAGATATTCAACGTACTGAAAGGCGAAATGAGCCTTGTAGGCCCGCGCCCGATAATAAGGGACGAAATGGAACGTTACGGAGAATACATCGACGATTACCTGATGGTAAAACCGGGCATAACCGGCATGTGGCAGGTAAGCGGCAGAAGTGATATCGACTATGCAGAACGTGTGCTGCTGGATAGCTGGTACACCCGTAACTGGAGCGTATGGCTTGACATAACGCTGCTGTTTAAAACATTTAAAGTAGTATTACTCAGAAAAGGTGCGTATTGATTAATGGATATACCTGTAAGTATTATAGTGCCTACATATAATGCCGGAGCAGAATTTAATAAATTTGCTGAAATGGTAAAAAAACAAACAGCAAATATAAAACAAGTGTTGGTGATTGATAGTAGTTCGAATGATGCAACTGTTGATATTTCAAAATGCTTTGGCTTTGATGTAGAAATAATTGCTAAAAGCGATTTTGGACATGGTAAAACACGTCAATATGCATTAGATAAGATTAGTACTGAAATTGCAGTGTTTTTAACACAGGATGCATTGCTATATGATGAATTTTCAGTAGAAAATTTAGTCAAGTGTTTAACTTCTGATGATAAAATTGCAGCAGCATACGGCAGGCAAATTCCGTATCCTGATACTGGTATTTTAGGTAAATTTGCCCGTCTGTATAACTATCCTGAAATTTCTAAAATTAATACGTTTGAAGATAGAAAAGTTAAAGGTATAAAAACAGCATTTTTTTCAGATTCATTTGCTGCTTATAAAAAATCTTTGTTAATGCAGATTGGTGGTTTTCCAACACATGTGAATTTTGGTGAAGATACTTATATTGCTGCTAAATTTTTAATGAATGGTTATAAAACAGCCTATTGTGCAGAAGCCAATGTATATCATTCTCATGATTATACATTGTTACAAGAATACAAACGCAATAACGAAATTGGCAAATTTCATAAACAGGAAGAATGGTTGCTTGATACCTTTGGCAAAGCAGAAGGTGAAGGGGTAAAATTTGTGATAAACGAAGCAAAATATTTAGTAAAAAATGGTAAGTTTTATTATTTACCAATAGCGTTTTTACATAATGTAGTTAAGTATTTGGGATATAAGAATAGGTAAAAACTGTGGAAATGAAACCATTAATTAGTATTATTATTCCGGTATATAATGTTGAATTATATTTAAGAAGATGTTTAGATTCTGTCGTTAAACAGACATATAGTAATGTTGAGATAATTATAGTAAACGATGGATCTACTGATAATAGTTTAGTTATATGTGAAGAATATTATACAAAATATCCTAATTTAATACATATAATTAACAAAACTAATGGTGGATTATCTTCTGCTAGAAATATCGGATTAGAATATTCTAATGGTGATTATATTTGTTTTATTGATTCTGATGATTATGTTGATGAAAAATATATAGAAATATTATTTAGAAATATGCATCAAATGAATGCAGATGTTAGTTGTTGTAACTATAAAAGAACTTATAAAAGTATAGAAAATAGATATTATTCAGATAAAATCATATTAAAAACAGATGATGATATAATTGAAACTTATTTAACACATGAAATGACATCTGCTTGCGGAAAATTATATAGGAAAAATTTGTTTCAAAATATCAAATTTCCAGTCAATAAAGTTTATGAAGATATTTTAACTAATTTCAAAATATTAATAAATTGTAGTCGAATAGTTATAGATGAAAGTATGTTGTATATGTATTATGTTAGAAGAGACAGTATTACTACTAGTAAATTTAGAGAAAAAAATTTACATTTGTTAGATGCATGGAACGAAGTACTTAATATTACAGCAGAAAAATATAATCAAAATATTTATAATAAAGCAAGATATAGAAGAGATAGAGTTTATTTTACTTTGTTAGCTGTTATTGCACGCTATGGTTTCGACTCCAATATTTCAAAAAAGAGAAAAAATGAAATTATTAATTTTTTAAAATTAAATTTTAATGTAATATTTAAAGAAATATTTTTTTCAAAATTAACACCGCTTAATCGTAAAATAATAATGTTATGTTTTAGAGTTAATTATTGTGCTTGTTTTTATTTTGGAAAAATTTTACGACGATTGTTTTGATAAAGTAGTGTTTATAAAACTATACTACAAATATATTTTTGAAAAATCTTAAAATTTGAGTGATTATAACACAATTAATTATATTTATAAGAAAAATCTTTATTGGATTGTTCAAAAAATATATTTGCTTAATATATTTTTTGCAATCAAATAATATATCTTTAATTATAATATATTCTAATTCAATGGTTTATATATGATAATGAATTGTTATCATATAATTCGTAAGGAGAAAGTAATGAAAGGCATAATTTTAGCAGGTGGCAGCGGAACTCGTCTTTATCCGCTAACTATGGTAACAAGCAAACAGTTATTACCTATTTACAATAAACCAATGATTTTTTATCCATTATCTACTTTGATGTTAGCTGGTATCAGAGAAATTTTAATAATTTCCACGCCTCATGATTTGCCTAATTTTGAAAAACTTTTGGGCAACGGCGAAAGATATGGTATTAAATTAAGTTATAAAATACAGCCGTCTCCTGATGGCTTGGCGCAGGCGTTTATTTTAGGTGAAGGATTTGTTGGCGATGATAGCTGTGCATTAATTTTAGGTGATAATATTTTTTACGGTGCAGGGTTAAGTAAACATTTAAAACAAGCTGCCAATAATAAAGAAGGAGCAACGGTTTTTGGTTATTATGTAGATGACCCAGAACGTTTTGGTGTTGTTGAATTTGACGCAGATGGCAAGGCTGTATCAATAGAAGAAAAACCTGTTGTTCCGAAAAGCAATTATGCTGTTACCGGTTTATATTTTTATGATAACAACGTATGTAAATACGCTAAAACACTTAAACCTTCTGCACGCGGAGAGCTTGAAATTACTGATTTAAATAAAATCTATCTTGAAAATGATAAATTAAATGTTATCACGCTGGGGCGTGGATATGCATGGCTTGATACAGGGACAGTAGACAGCTTAAATGAAGCAGCTGAGTTTGTGAAAGCAGTGGAAACAAGAACTGGTATACCCATTGCAATGCTTGAAGAAATTGCCTATAACAACGGCTGGATAACTAAAGAACAGCTTTTAGAGAGTGCTGAAAAATATGGAAAAGCTCCTTACGGACAATACCTTAAAAAAGTAGCAGAAGGAAAAATAAAATATTAAGAAGGAACGCAAAATGAAAATAACAAAAACAAAACTTGAAGGTGTATTAATAATAGAACCTGATGTATTTGGCGATAACCGTGGCTTTTTTATGGAAAGTTGGAATAAAAAGAAAATGGCTGAAGCAGGTTTAGATTATGACTTTGTGCAGGATAACCATTCTAAAAGTACGGTAAAAGGTACGTTGCGCGGGATACATTTCCAAAAAGGTGATAAAGCGCAGGCTAAACTGGTGCGCTGCGTAAAAGGAGCGGTACTTGATGTAGCAGTAGATTTGCGTAGAAATAGCTCTACTTTTAAACAATGGGTTGGCGTGGAACTGAGTGAAGAAAATAAAAAGCAGCTTTTAATACCGCGTGGCTTTGGTCATGGCTTTGTGACTTTAACTGACGATGTGGAATTTTTGTATAAAGCTGATAATTATTACGCGCCGGAAGCTGACGCAGGTATACGTTGGAACGATCCTGATATAGGCGTTGAATGGGGTGTTGAAAATCTTATTTTATCTGAAAAGGATAAAAAGAATCCGTTTTTGAAAGATTGTAAGGAATTATTTTAGTTGACCAACGGTTTAGAAGGCTGTTGCTCAATATAATAAATTAGGTGAGAGATAGTGAAAGTTTTAGTTACTGGTGCTAATGGGCAACTTGGCTATGATGTTGTAAAAGAATTACAAAAACAAAATATTGAATGCTATGGTGCAACTCGCAAAGATTTTGATTTGGTTGATTTTGATGCAACTGAAAAGTTCATAGTTAATTATATGCCTGATGTTGTAATACATTGTGCAGCCTATACTGCCGTTGATAAAGCAGAAGATGAGCAGGGATTATGTTATTTGGTTAACGCATCAGCAACTGAAAATATCGCAGAGATTTGCAAAAAAATAAATGCTAAAATGCTTTATATTAGTACGGATTATGTATTTGACGGTACTAAAGAAGGGTTTTATGAAGTAGATGATATTCCAAATCCTATAAATATTTACGGAAAAACTAAACTTTTAGGAGAACAGGTGCTACAAAGAATATTGAATAAATATTTTATTGTACGAATTTCTTGGGTGTTTGGTGAACATGGTGATAATTTTGTAAAAACAATGCTTAAGCTTGGCAAAGAACGCAAAGAAATAAATGTTGTTGCAGATCAGTATGGCAGTCCAACTTACACAGCAGATTTAGCACCATTATTGATTGAAATGATAAAAACAGATAAATATGGAATTTATCACGCAACCAATGATGGTGTGTGCTCATGGGCGGAATTTGCAGAAGAAATTTTTAAAATTGCTAAATTAGATGTAAAAGTTAATCATATAATTTCTACTGAATATATAACAAGAGCAAAAAGACCAAAGAACAGTAAATTGAGTAAAAAACTTATTAAAATAACTTTTTGTAAAATTTTGGAAAATTGGGAAATTGCAATTGATAAATACATTAATAGATTATAGAAGAAAATAAATATACTAACAAAAGTAAGAATTATTAAAACTGTTATGAGGTATAAAGAATTAAATAAGATTAGTAATCTTATTTATTGATATATCTTTCATAATAGACTAATATTGATTTCGATTAAATTGTTTTTATCCATTAAGAAGGAGATAAAAAGTGATTGATATAAAGAAAATAAAAGAAGAAATTTCTAAATATAATGTAATTTCCTTCGATCTTTTTGATACACTTATAAAGCGAGATTGTTATCAGCCAACAGAAATTTTTTACTTTATAGAACAGAAGATAGACCAAGAATTTGGCAGAAAAAGCAAATTCTCAATTGAACGTATGAAGGCAGAGATTGGTGCGCGAAAAAAAGCAAAAGCAAAAGAAGTGACAATGGAGGAGATTTATAATGTATTAACAGGTGCTTTTTCAGATTCCGAAAAAAATTTAATCAGACATATAGAAGAAGAGTATGAATATAACCTTTGCCAATGGAATCCATTAATAAAGCAAGTTTATGATTATTGTGTGGAGGAAGGTAAAAGAATTTTCATTGTAACAGATATTTATCTTCCTGAAGAATTGATTCAGCAGATTCTTCTTAAATTGAACATTTTTTACGATAAACTTTTTGTTTCTTCAACTATAGGAAAAATGAAACAGAATGGTTCTCTTTTTCAATATGTGTTGAATGAAAGTAAAATTACTCCTGATAATATCCTTCATATTGGTGACAATAAGAAAAGTGATTATTTGATACCTAAAAAAATGGGGATTAATGCTATCCTGATTTCCAAAGATAGCAAAATTAATTTATATTATAACGAAAAATTGTATAGAAAAAGTTTTGATTATGCAAATCTATGCTCTTTCATCAACAATCATGCTAATACGCATTCGTGGGATGCAATTTATACAGATACTTCTTTTGACTTTTTTTCTGAAACTGGCTACGAAGTACAAGGTCCGGTACTTTATGGGTATGTGAACTGGCTTAGAGAGCAATTTAGATTAGATGGTATTGAAAAAGTATTCTTTTTATCCCGTGATGGACAATTAATGCAAAAGGCTTATGAAAAATTAACGGATATTTTGCCTAGTACATATATGTATGCATCACGCAAGGCGTTAATTATACCTTCTCTTTGGATGACATCTTCTATTTCTGAAATCAGAGAAGCAATATTTTGGGGACGTAGGGGGACAATTCGGGATTTTTTAAAAAAGATTGGACTTAATCCGACTGAATTTGAAAAAGATTTTGCAATTGCTGGATTTTCTTTAGTAGACGATTGTGAATACAGTGATTTGTGGCAGAATCCTGATTTTATTGAAGTTTTTGAGAAAAAGCTAAAGCAAAAAATGATAGTGAATAGTCGTCAAATGTATGATTTACTTCTTCGCTATCTGAAGCAGATTAATTTTTCTGGCAAAGTAGCTGTGGTAGATATTGGTTGGTATGGTCATATGCAAAATGCACTGGAAAAAGTTATAAAGGCGGCTAATATTTCTGCAGAAATTCATGGTTATTATTTGGGATTGCGTCCGGAATCTCCTTTATTAGATCATATGGAAGCAAAGGGATATCTTTTTGATAAAGATAAATATGATAATTTTTCAATGATGGAAGTACCATTTAATTCTATTGTTGAAATGCTTTTTACAGCAAATCATGGTACTACAAAAGGATATAAAGAAGAAAACGGAAATATTGAACCTATTTTTGCTCAATGGGAGTATGATAATGTAGTTTATAAAAAAGATTACGATGCAATCCGTGCTTGTCAAGAAGGTGCATTGGCTTTTATCGACGATATGTTGACAGAAAAAAAATATTTTCTCTTTAAAGCTGATTCAATAATAATGTTTGCTAATTGGTTGAAACTTGGACGTTTTCCATCTATCAAAGCAGCAACATATTTTGGTAATTTACATTTTTTGGATGATTCAGTAAAATCTATAGCAAAGCCACGATTAAAATTTAAGTACCTGTTGTATCCTTGTATATTGTTATGTGATTTCCGTGATTCTTTATGGCGAATGGGATTTTTGACTAGGGTTTTCGGAACTTGGTTTCCTTATGCTTTGTATTACGAAAGAATGAAGAATATTTATATGCTTTTAATAAAAACATTGCATAAAAGATAGCATAATGAGAAAATAGTATTGGTTTATGTGTTTATTTCTTGCCATATTTATTAATAAAGTTATTGTTTCAATATAAGTATTAAATTATTATTCAATAAGAAAGGCTAAAAAATTATTCTTATTTAAGGTAGAATATTGCTGTTATATATAAGACAAGGAGAATTTGCATGGTGGCGGAAATAAAAACATGTTCTAAAGTAAGTATACAAGAAATGAAGAATCAATTAACTCATTCTGAATTACAACAGATTGAACTAAAAAAACATATACATAAAATTACTTTTGTGTTTCCAGATGTACCACATACGATTTCAGGTGGATTGAAGATGGTATTTGAATATGCAAACCGCTTGACTATGCGAGGGTACGAAGTAAGAATAGCATTCGATTGTCACGAGGGGATTCATGCTAAAAGAAAGTATATTCCACTTTTTTTAAAACGTAATTTTTTGTATCCATTGTTTATCATGCATTATCCTACATGGTTTAAACTGAATCCAAAAGTTAAAAAAATCTTGTTGAAAGATGGCATTAGTGATAAAGAAATTCCTGATAGTGATGTCGTTATTGCTACTGCAGTACGGACAGCTGAATCTGTATCTCGTTTAAGTGCAACTAAAGGTAAAAAATTATACTTTATACAAGGCTTTGAAAACTGGACACCTGACTGGCCAACTGAACGCGTAGAAACTACATATCGTTTGGGTATGAAAAACATTGTTGTAGCACAATGGTTAGCAGAAAAAGTAAAAAATGCTGGGGCCGATTGTATTTTAATTCCCAATGGTATTGATTTTAATGCGTTTAATTTAGATATACCTATTAGAAAACGGAGAAATCATGTTATTTCGATGTTGTATCATGTTGCACCGCATAAAGGAGCTAAATATGGCATCGAAGCGCTTCAGCAACTTAAAGATATCTATCCAGATTTGGAAGCGTTTCTTTTTGGTGCGACTGAACGACCAGCAGAGTTACCTACTTGGATACAGTATACCCATAATGCGCAGCAGGTACAGCTTAGAAAAATTTATAACAATTCTAGCATTTATCTTTGTCCTTCTATTGCTGAGTCATTTGGACTAACTGGAGCAGAAGCAATGGCTTGTGGCGCAGCTTATGTATCTAGTGATTATGGTGGAGTTCATGAATATGCAGAAGATAAGAAAAATGTTCTGCTTTCACCGCCTGGTGATGTTGAGGGACTTGTAGAGCATGTTTCTTATCTTTTTGAGCATCCGGAAGAACGTATCCGTTTAGCGGAAAATGGAAATAAGGATGTGCAACAACTCAATTGGGAGAGAAGTTTAGATAAATTTGAAGAAGTATTGCATTCATAAAATTTTATTTAAATATTCATGAATGTAATTGGAGGTTGTGTATGAATAGAAAAATTATTGATACGTTATTCATACTAATTTTAATATCAGCGCCGTTAAAGCTTGCTAACCAAATTTTTGCACTGCCAGGGTTTATTGGTGGGGATTTTGCACGCGATTTTGTAATATGGCCATTGCTTATCGGATTTGTTTATACATTATATTGTCAATGGAAGTCTGGGAAACCATTTTACGAATGGCATAAGTTTAAAAAGTATATTATAACCTATGTGGCTATCCTTTTTATTTCTTTAACATGTGGCTTTATTAACTATCCTTATTGGGATATGTTTTATAATGGACAGGCTATTAATAATGCTAAATTCGCTGCTGCATTAGAATTTTTGAACAAGATAGGTTTTAGTGTAGAAGAGAATACAATATTATCATTCTGGCTCGTGTTGAAATTTGCTAAAAATATTATCTTAAATGTTTTGTACACTTTTGGTGGTGCTTATATGATTTTCTGTTGGTATCGTGATCAGATGACACGGGCTATCCAACTTTTAAAAAATGCTACAATTGGACTTTTAGTTGTAATTGCTGCCTATGGTGTAGTGGATATGTGCTATCAAAATGGGCAAATGTGGGCGCAAAATTTTATTTCAGTCATGTGGCCGATTTTACATAGTAATACAGAAACATCGACTTTCCCTATGTTTTTAGGTGCAAGAAACAGATCTCTTTTTTTGGAAGCTTCATATTTTGCTATCTATATGGCATTTGCATTTCCTATTTTATGGTGGAAAATAACAGAATCAAAAAGAATGGCTCGGTTTGGACTAGTATTGCTTTATTTGCTTTTGGCTTGTGAAATTTATTTAGGTCAATCGAGAACAGGCACGGCTTTGTTTTTGGGAGAACTTTTCTTATTAGCGTTAGCAGCTATTTTCAAGAAAAATCGTAAGCTATTCATATCTACTGTTTGTTTATTTATAGGTGCGGCCATTTCGTTTGGAGGATCTATATATTTTCTACATCATTTACAAGTACCTGCTCAGCTTGGCGAAAGAACACCGTTAGCTACAAAGAAAATAGAAATTTTACAGAGTAAGCATCAAGAAAAAGTGCTATTAGTAAGTAAAAAATCAGAAATTTTACATAAAAAAACTAAAGAAAAAGCACCGTTAGATACAAAAAAAACACAAATTATTCAGAATAAAGAAACAGTAGTTGATGTGAATAAAGCAAATATAAAAACTTATATAGATGATTCATTATTATCTTTAGTAGATAAAGAAAAAGCCAAAAAACGTGCTAGTAGCAATCATGTACGGATTGGCGTAACCCTTGCTAATATTGACATTGGTTTAAAACAACCTCTATTGGGTGTGGGAATGGGATTGGATACAGCATATTTGTATGATTATTTTAAAAATGATCAGAATTGGGAGATCAAAAATCGTTTTGTAAAGCCACTTGAAAAAAAAGGATTATTAAATAGTGCTTCTCCTTTCATGTGCGAGTATACAGCTCAATTTATGCAGGCTGGCTTTTTGGGACTCTTTCTTTTTATCTTGCCTATGGGTTATGTAATTGTTTGCTTTTTGCGAAGATTGTTTAAGAAAATAGAAGATGAAAAGATTTTCTATACTGTTTTATTTATAACATTAGCTGATATAGGAATATCTATTACTGGTTTCGGTAATACAGTCAATATTACGTATTGTTATTGGCTTATGATTGGAGTAAGTTATGTAGTGGAGTTAACTTTAAGAAAACGTGAGCAGTATATGCTTGTATAGGGAGTAAAAAGTGAAGATAGGAAAAATTACATTAGAAGGTTACTTTAATTATGGCAATTTATTGCAAAACTATGCTTTGCAGCAAGTTCTATTAAAGTATGCGACAAAAGTGGAAACAATTTGGCATACTGAAGATAATTTTTTCCCTCAAAGCTATTGGAAATGGACTTGGAAGCAGCCTATAAAGTATTTGATTAACTGGAAAAATTTCCGAACTGATTTTTTTAGCGGAAGCATCGGCCTTGAAATGGTTAGGCAAGGTAAGATTAGAGATTGGGCAGACAGATATATTCATTTCCGAAAAGATGTAAAAGAATTACGGAATATAGTGGAAGAGTATGATTATTTCATTACTGGTAGTGATCAGGTTTGGAATCCATACTTTAATGACGACAAATATTTAAAAGAAAATTTTCTTATGTTTGCGCCTTTGGAGAAGCGCATTTCTTATGCAGCTAGTATTTCTGCGCCATCTATTCCGGAAAATGAAATTTCTATTTACAAAGAAGGACTCTCTGGGATGCATTCTTTGTCCCTTCGTGAACAGGCAGGGGCAGATTTGGTAAAAGAAATTTCCAATCGTGATGCGGAAGTACATGTGGATCCTACTTTATTGCTTACGCCGGAAGAATGGGATGAAGTGAACCGCGTTCCTGCCTGGTATCATGGTGGTAAGTATATTCTTACATATTTTTTGGGTAAAAGACCGAACGCTACTATTCAAAAGGTGGCAGAAGAAGCAGGATTACCGCTCGTAAATCTTTTGGATGAGAATATTTATGAGCACTATGTGACAGGTGTGGATGAGTTCCTTTGGGCTATTAAAAACGCAAGTCTGATGTATACGGATTCTTTCCATGGGACTGTTTTTTCAATTTTATATAAAACACCATTTGTGGTATGCAACCGTTTGGGAAGTAATGTAACAGAAAAAATGGGTTCGCGTATTGATACACTTCTTAAACTTTTTGAATTAGAGGATAGGCGAGGAACAAAGGAAAACAGCTATACAATTCCTATGCCGTTAGATTCTCCGCATTGGTCTAATGTTGACAGAGTACTGGAAAAAGAACGAAAACGGTCAACTGATTATTTTAATCGAATATTTAATACAAATATGAAATAGAAAGGATTATTAAAATATGAACCAAAGACGTTGGGGGGCAATCCTTTCTTATATAAATATAATTGCAAATATGGTTATTGGTCTGGTATATACGCCTATTATGCTTCGTCTGCTTGGACAGTCAGAATACGGGTTATATTCATTGATTGGTTCAGTGGTTGGATATCTCAGTGTGCTGGATATGGGGCTTGGTAATACTATCGTTCGTTATACAGCAAAGAATCGTGTAGATGGTACTCCACAGCGAGAGGCTGAACTTAATGGTCTTTTTTTTAGCGTATATTCCCTTATAGGCCTATTTTGTATAGCTATAGGAGCAGTTTTATACATCAATATTGATAATCTGTTTGGTGCAACGCTTAATCTTGAAGAAATGCATCGAGCAAGAATTATGATGATACTGCTGATTTGCAATTTTGCTTTTTCTTTTCCTCTGAGCATCTTTGCTTCAATACTTAATGCCTATGAGAAATTTATTTTTCTTCGAGTGTCGAATATTCTTCGAGTAATAATTAATCCTCTTTTAGTGTTGCCTTTTTTATACTGGGGTTATGGTTCAGTAATGATGGTAGTTGTATCAACTTTATTGAACTTTACTTGTTTGCTTGCTAATGCTTTTTACTGTTTTTATTATCTTCATGTACGTTTTTTATGGGGACATTTTGAAACAGTATTTTTAAAAGAAATTGCTGTATATTCTTTCTTTATTTTTTTGAATGCTATTATGGATAAAATATATTGGGGATCAGGACAATTTGTTTTAGGAATTGTTTCGGGGACGAAACAAGTGGCAGTTTATGCTATTGCCATGCAGTTTATGATGATGTACATGAATTTTTCCACAGCTATCAGTGGGGTTATGTTGCCTAAAGTTACTATGATGGTGGCTAATAAGGTTCAAGTTTCAGAATTAAGTCAGTTAATGACAAGGATTGGACGACTGCAATATTTGGTAGTAGGTTATATCTTTGTTATGTTTTTTTTAGTGGGTCGACAGTTTATCAACCTGTGGGCTGGAGCTAATTATATAGAAGCATATCCTATTGTTGTATTGCTGATGATAGCTCTAATGATACCACTGTTGCAAAATGTAGGGATTGCTATTCTGCAAGCTATGAATTTGAATCGTTATAGGATGACCGTGTACTCAATTTGCGCCTTTATAGCTCTTTTAGCTAGTTTTCCGCTGGCTAGATATTGGAATGGTTTGGGATGTGCTGTTGCGACAGCAGGTGCATTGATCATATCGACTGGTTTTATTATGAACTGCTACTATGCCAAAAAAATTCATTTAGATATTAAGTTTTTTTGGAAAAACATTTTGCCATTAATGAAGGGATCTGTTTTGCTACTTTTTGTTGGATTTGGTATAGAATATTTTTTACAATTATCTTTGAATTGGCGTAATTTTTTGATTTTGTGTGTTGTAGATACGTTTTTTTATATTTTTATTATGTATAAGTTTTGTATGAATGAGTATGAAAAGGGCTTGTGTAAACGGGTTGGCAGAAAAATTCTGCGGATAGCATGAAAGGTAGGATATTAGATGATTGCAATAGAAAAAATGATTGCCGAAGATCATGCAAATTGTGTTGGATGTTACGCTTGTTGTTCTGTTTGTCCAGTTTCGGCAATTATAATGCAAGAAGATATGGAAGGGTTTCGTTATCCGCAGGTTGATACAGAAAAATGTATTCAATGTGGCGCTTGTGAAGTTACCTGTCCTGGTTTACATCAAGTTCAGACTTCGGAGGAACGAGAGCCGGAGAGCTGGGCGGTTATCAGTAATGATCTTACTAGCCGAGAACAGAGTTCGTCCGGGGGGGTTATGTCTCTTGTGGCAGAAGACGTGCTTCGGGAAAATGGTATTGTTTTTGGTGCGGCTTTTGATGAGAAATGGGAAGTTTATCATACATTTGTTGAAAAAGTTGAAGACCTTGATAAATTACGAGCATCCAAATATCTTCAAAGCAGAATAGGTGATAGTTATAAAAAAGCAAAAGCGGAATTAGAAAGAGGGCGGGAAGTACTTTTTGTTGGAACACCATGTCAAACAATAGGCTTGAAAAATTTTCTTAAAAAAGAATATAATAATTTAACTGTTGTGGATTTTATTTGTCATGGTGTTCCTTCACCTGCTGTATGGCGAGAATATTTAAAAGAAAGAGTAGGAGATTTAAACGAAATCCGAAGGATTTCGTTTCGTAACAAAAACCTTTCCTGGGAAAGGTATTTGTTATCATTCTTATTAAAGAATGATAACAAATACCTGGCTGCAGATCTGAATGAAGATCTTTATCTAAGAGGATTTCTGCATAATTTGTATTTACGGCCTTCATGTTACCATTGTCAATTTTGTCGTAAGAATCGACCAGTAGATATTACCTTGGCTGATTTTTGGGGTGTCAAAAACGTGATGCCTGAAATGTATGATGAGAAAGGCACATCGCTTCTTTTTGCGCATTCAGAAAAGGGTAGAAAACTGGTACAACAGCTTAATGCACTGAAAAAGAAAGTACCTTTTTGTAATGCAGTTCAATATAATCTAGCTATGGTTTATCCAGCTATACCGTCAAAACATCGTACAGAATTTTTTCGGGATTTTAAAAATAAACCATATAATATATGTGAATTGATAGAAAAATATACAAAACCTGCGTTGAAGGTTAGAATAAAAAAGGTTATAAAAAATATTCCGGGTGTGTATTGGTTGGTACGAAAAATAAAAAATTAAAATTGATATATTGTATTCGGAATTTTAATGTATTATATTAACATATAACTTTGTACGCAAGGAGAAAAATTATGAAACTCATCATCACCGGCGGGGCCGGGTTTATTGGCAGTAATTTTATATATTATGAACTGAAGCAGCATCCGGAGGATGAATTTATTTGCTTGGATAAGCTGACGTATGCGGGCAATTTAAGTAGCTTGAAACCTGCAATGCAGCAGCCTAACTTTAAGTTTGTTAAAGGCGATATTGCTGACCGTAATTTTGTTTACAGCCTGTTTGAAGCGGAAAAGCCTGATGTTGTTGTAAACTTTGCGGCGGAGAGCCATGTTGACCGCAGCATTTTAGAGCCGGAGCTGTTTTTAAAGACAAATGTTATTGGTACGGGCGTACTGATGGATGCCTGCCGCAAGTATGGCATTAAGCGTTACCATCAGGTAAGTACGGACGAGGTTTACGGTGATTTGCCGCTGGACAGGCCGGATTTGTTCTTTACGGAAACAACGCCGCTGCATACTTCCAGCCCGTATTCTGCTTCTAAAGCAAGTGCGGATTTATTGGTTTTGGCATATCACCGCACTTATGGTTTGCCTGTGACTATATCCCGTTGCAGTAACAATTATGGCCCGTATCATTTCCCGGAGAAGTTGATTCCGCTAATGATTATCAATGCCCTGCATGATAAAGCCTTGCCGGTATACGGTGACGGAGCCAACGTGCGTGACTGGCTGTATGTGGAAGACCATTGCAGTGCTATTGATTTAATTATCCGCCATGGGCGTGAGGGCGAAGTTTATAACGTAGGCGGGCACAACGAAAAGAGCAATTTAGATGTTGTGAAGATTATTTTAAAAGCGCTGGGCAAAAGCAAAGACTTGATAACTTTTGTGAAAGACCGCCCGGGGCATGACAGGCGTTATGCCATCGACCCGACGAAGATACACAACGAGCTTGGCTGGTTGCCGCAGACGAAGTTTGAGGACGGCATTGCCAAAACGATTGAGTGGTATTTAGCTAATAAAGACTGGTGGCAGGAAATCATCAGCGGCGAATACCAAAAGTATTATGAAAAAATGTATAGCGGAAGATAAAGACAAACAGCCTTTTACCTACAAGCGCAGGTAAAAGGCTGTTATACATTTCAGAACATACAACAAGGGCAGGAGATTTTCCTGCCCTTTGTAATTTACTATTCACTTTCAATCAGCCGTGAGGCTTTGGGGATTACAGCCTGTTGCTGCTGTTGAGTACGTCGCGCATTTTGTGGATTACCATTTGTTTAATGGCTTCGCGCGCGGGTTTTAAGTATTGGCGCGGGTCAAAGTCTGCCGGGTGTTCGCACAGGTATTTGCGGACGGAAGCAGTCATGGCAAGGCGCAGGTCGGTGTCGATGTTGATTTTGCAAACGCCGAATTTGCCTGCTTTTAACAGCATATCTTCCGGCACGCCCTGAGCGCCGTCGAGCTGGCCGCCGTATTTGTTGCATTCTTCAACAAACTGCGGGATAACGGTGGAAGCGCCGTGCAGTACCAGCGGGAAGCCGGGCAGCAGGTTGGTTATTTTTTCCAGGCGGGCAAAGTCAAGTTCCGGTTTGCCTTTAAATTTATATGCGCCGTGGCTGGTGCCGATTGCGATAGCAAGGGAATCAACGCCGGTACGTTCTACAAATTCAACAGCCTGGTCGGGGTCGGTGTAGGTTGCGTCTTTGGTGTTAACTTTAACGGCGTCTTCAACACCGGCAAGGCGGCCGAGTTCAGCTTCTACAACAACGCCTTTGTTGTGTGCATAATCAACAACGCGTTTGGTCAGTTCGATGTTTTCTTCAAACGGGTGCTTGCTGCCGTCAATCATAACGGAGGTAAAGCCGCCGTCAACGCAGGCTTTGCAGATTTCAAAATCTTCGCCGTGGTCAAGGTGCAGGCAGATGGGCAGGCCGGTGTCTTCAACGGCTGCTTCAACAAGTTTCATCAAATAAATATGGCTGGCATATTTGCGCGCGCCCGCGGATACCTGCAGAATTAACGGGGATTTTTCTTCCTGAGCGGCAGAAACAATGCCCTGTATGATTTCCATGTTGTTGACATTGAACGCACCAACGGCGTAATGTCCTTCATAGGCTTTTTTAAACATTTCGGTAGATGTTACTAATGGCATTTACTACAACTCCTTTACAAAAACTTTATAAGTTAATTATAGCATACTATATTCAGAATTAGTATATAATTTTGCGCAAATCTTCCGGCAAGCCGCACGAAATTTCCAAAAGCCTGCCGTCCGCGGGGTGCTCAAATTTTAAATAGCTGGCGTGCAGGGCGTGGCGGCTTTGCGGGCCGGGCGTGCCGTAAAGGTTATCGTTATAAAGCGGGCAGCCGATGTGCGCCAGGTGTACGCGTATCTGGTGCGTGCGCCCGGTGTAAAGCGTAAGCTCCAGCAGCGCTTTGTTTTTGTTTGTGGCAAGCACTTCATAATCCGTGCGGGCGTATTTGCCGCTTTCGCTGACGCAGCGTTCAATAATACTGCCTTCCTTGCGGGCGATGGGCGCTTCAATGCTTCCGCTTAAAGTGGGAGGCAATGCGGCTGTGATGCCAAGATATTTTTTGATTACATTTTGTTGCGACAGTAAAAACTGCACGTGCGGCTGTTTGGCAAAAATGACAAGGCCGGAGGTGTTGCGGTCAAGCCGCGATACCGGGTGCAGTCCGCTTTCGATGTTATGCGCTTCGTAATAGCGTTTAACGTAGTTGTAAAGCGTATTGCCGTCTTCCTTAACGGTGGGGTGCACCAGTATACCAGCCGGTTTATTGATGACGAGCAGGTAATCGTCTTCGTAATAAATGGTGCCGCGTCCTAAAGTAAACATCAGTGCTGCACCGGGTCTTCCTTATCTACAAAGGTGATGCTGTCAAGCTTTTGTTTTACCTGCGCGCGGATGTTGCCGAGGTACATTTCGTACAGCTCTTTCTGTTCAATCAGTTCGCTTTCGGTTAAGCCGACGGTGCGTTTTTTGCGTGCCAGAAAGTTAATGCGCGCAATCATTTCTTTCATTTCCATGGTGTTTTCCTCCTGTATCGGTTTTATTATAGCAGGGGCGGCAGCCGCGGGCAAGTTTTACGCAGCGGAGGATGATTTTTTATTGGATTTTTATAGATTGTATGATATAATGATACGGTAAGTGAATAAATCGGCCTGTGTACTGCGGTGTAAGCCCGCAGCGGTCCCGCCGCCGGTTTTAAGCCGGAAGCATGGCTGATTTGGCTGTATCTACGGGCGATGGAGAGAGCAAAAACGGTGCTGCCGCCGGCAGTGCTTTAGTATTTGTGACTTCTGCCGTAGGGCAGGAGCCTTTTTTATTATCAGCATAAATTACTATCTGGCAGATATTGCCGGATTTGGAAAGGATTTGCATGGAAGAATATACGTTTTCGCAGGGCAAAGAGATGCGCTGTGGTTACACAACGGGCAGCTGTGCGGCGGCGGCAGCCAAAGCGGCGGCGCAGATGTTACTAAGCGGCAAGCGTGTCGATGCAGTTGAGCTTGATACGCCGAAGGGCATCCGCCTGCACCTGGAAACGCGCGAGGTGGAGCTGACGCCGGATTACGCTGTTTGTGCCATCCAGAAGGACAGCGGCGACGACCCGGACGATACCAATGGTATTTTAATCTACGCGCGCGTGGAAAAAACTGACGCGCCGGAGCATGTGCTGGAAGGCGGCGAGGGCGTCGGCAGGGTAACAAAGCCCGGCCTTGCCTGTGCAGTAGGTGGACCGGCGATAAACCCGGTGCCGCGCAAAATGATTTTGCAGAGCCTGACGGACGCAGCGGCGCAGTTTGGCTACAGCGGCAGCTTAAAGGTTACAATATCCGCTCCGGCGGGCGTTGAAATTGCCCCCAAAACTTTTAACCCGCGCCTTGGCATTGTGGGCGGCATTAGCATTTTGGGCACCAGCGGCATTGTGGAGCCGATGAGCGACACGGCGCTGATTGAAACTATGTACGCCGAAATTAACGTGCAGGCCGAAAAGGGCAATAAGGATTTGTTGGTGTTTTTTGGCAACTACGGCGAAGATTTTACGCGCGATAATTTAATGGTAGATATTGATAACGCCGTTACGTGCAGCAATTTTGTGGGCGAGCTTTTGGATTACGCTGTTTACAAGGGCTTTGAAAGCCTGCTTTTGATTGGGCACAGCGGCAAGCTGGTGAAGCTGGCGCAGGGTGTTATGAACACGCACAGCAAGTATGCGGATTGCCGCACGGAGCTGTTTGCCTTGCAGGCGCTGTTTAACGGCGCAAGCCTTGAAACCGGCAAAAAAATTTACGCGGCTTTAACTACCGACGAAGTTATTAAAATCCTGAAGGCGGAGAACCTGTTTGACAAGGTTATGCCCGCCGTGACGGAAAAAATAGATTATTACATGCAGCACCGCGTGCACGGCAAATTAAAAACCGGCGCGCTGATGTTCAGTAACGTATATGGTATTTTGGGCAAAACAGCCCATGCTGATGAACTTATCAGGCTGCACCAACAGAAAAGGAAGGATGAAGATAATGCGAGGTAAACTTTACAGCGTGGGCATCGGCCCCGGCGACCCGGAACTGCTGACGCTGAAAGCGGTACGCCTTTTGAAGGAATGCGATGTTGTGGCGCTGCCCAAAGGCGACGGCGATATTATGACGGCGAAAAACATCGTCAATCAGGTGGTAAACATTGATGAAAAGGAACAGCTGATTGTTTACATGCCGATGACGAAGGATAAGGAAGCGCTGGCGAAAGCGCATCAGGAAGGCGCTGACGCAATCATCAAACTGCTGGACGAAGGCAAAAACGTGGTGTTTATCACGCTGGGCTGCCCGACGGTTTACGCAACCTGCATTTATGTGCACAAACTGGTGCTTAAAGCAGGGTACGAAGCAGAGCTCGTCGCTGGCGTAACCAGCTTCTGCGCAGTTGCCGCAAGGCTTAACGTATCACTGTGTGAAAAAGCGGAGCCGTTAATCATCCTGCCCGGCAGCTATAAGGAAAGCAGCAAGTTTTTGGACGCCCCCGGCAACAAGGTGCTGATGAAATCGGCCAGCCAGATTGCCGCCGTGCGCGACGAGCTGAAAGAACGCGGACTTTTAACCCATGCGGCCATGGTGGAACGTTGCGGCCTGCCGGGTGAACAGGTTTACCGCGATTTGAATGCAATAGACGAAAAAAGCAGTTATTTTTCGATAATTTTGGTTAAGGAAAAGGAGTTTGACAAATGATTTATTTTATTGGCGCAGGCCCCGGTGCCGTTGATTTGATTACGGTTAAAGGCAAAGAACTTTTGGAAAAGGCCGATTTGATTATTTACGCAGGTTCGCTGGTTAATCCCGAACTTTTAAAATACGCCAAACCTGACTGCGTGATTATGGACAGCGCTAAAATGACGCTGGAAGAAGTTATTGCAGCCATGGTACCGGCAGCGCAGGCAGGCAAACTGGTTGTGCGCCTGCACACCGGCGACCCCAGCATTTACGGCGCTCACCGCGAGCAGATTGACCTTTTGCGCAGCTATGGCCTTGATTACGAGGTTGTTCCCGGCGTCAGCTCCTTCTGCGCAGCAGCGGCTGCCTTAAAAGCAGAATACACCCTGCCGAATGTCAGCCAGTCGGTAATTATTACCCGTATGGAAGGCCGCACCCCCGTGCCGCCCCGCCAGAAAATTGCCGATTACGCAGCACACAATGCAACCATGGTTATCTTTTTAAGCAGCAGCATGCTGGATAAACTGCAAAAAGAACTGATTGCAGGCGGCTACAAGGAAGATACCCCGGCGGCGATTGTTTATAAAGCGTCCTGGCCGGATGAAAAGGTTTGCCACTGCACCGTCGGCACCATTGCTGAAACGGCAGCGAAAGAAAACATTACCAAAACCGCTTTGATTACCGTTGGTTACTTCCTCGGCAGCGAATATGACAGAAGCGAGCTTTACAACCCGACTTTTGCGCACGGCTACCGTGAAGCCGACCCGAGCAAGCTGAACCTTAAACCCGAGGTTAAATAATGCAGGCGGTATTATTTTCGTTCAGTAACCGCGGCGGCCAGTTAAGCGTTGCCGTGGGCAAGTTTTTAGAAGTTTTGGGCTACGAGGCAGAGTGCTATACGCTGTCGAAGTTTGCCGACGCAGATGAAAATTTAATTGCCACAAGCGATTACAAAGCCGTATGCGCGGAAGCATTTGTAACTGCCGACGTGCTGGTGTTTGTTGGCGCTGCGGGCATTGCGGTGCGTACCATTGCGCCGTTTGTAAAAAGCAAAACCACCGACCCGGCGGTGCTTGTTATAGACGAGCAGGCAAATTTTGTAATTTCGCTGCTTTCCGGGCATATCGGCGGGGCAAACGTGCTGGCGCGCAAAATTGCGGATGAAATTGAAGCGCAGCCGGTTGTTACCACGGCGACGGACGTAAACAGCCTGTTTGCCGTTGACGAATGGGCATCAAACCACGATATGGTTATCGGCGATATGCACGCTGCCAAGGAATTTGCCGCAGCGCTGGTTGACGGTAAAACCGTGGGCTTTTACAGTGATTATCCGCTTGCGGGCGCATTGCCGAAGAATGTGGAGCGTGCCGACAGCGGCGAAATTGGCGTGGCCATTACCACGGACAGCACTAAAAAGCCGTTTGATACCACGCTGACACTGATTCCGCAGATTGTGCATTTGGGCATCGGCTGCCGCCGCGATACGCCGTTTGAAAAGCTGGAAGCCTTTGTGCTTTCGCAGCTTGAGGAATACGGCTATGATTTGCGCAGCGTAAAAAATATCGCTTCCGTAAATTTAAAGATGAACGAGCGCTGCCTGATGCTTTTTATGGATGAATACAACCTGCCCGGCGTGTTTTACAGCGCGGAAGAATTGCAGGAGGCGCAGGGAGATTTTACGCCGAGCGAATTTGTAAAAAGCGTAGCGGGCGTGGACAATGTTTGCGAGCGCGCGGCAGTGCTGGCAAGCGGCGGTAAATTAACCGTTAAAAAAATTGCGCACAACGGCATGACTTTGGCTATTGCCGAAGAACCGCTGACGATAGATTTTGAAAATTAAAATTAGGATGGTGCAAAAATGCAGAAAGTTTATGTTGTAGGTTTAGGCCCCGGCGGCGTGGAGCAGATGACTACCCGCGCCAAAGAAACGCTGGCAAAATGCGATGTTATTGCGGGCTACCATGTTTATATAAATTTGATTAAAGAAGATTTTGCCGGTAAGGAATTTTTGAGCACCGGCATGCGTAAGGAAGTTGACCGCTGCCGCCTTGCTGTGGAAGAAGCGCTGAAGGGCAAAACCGTAGCGATGATTTCCAGCGGCGATGCAGGCGTATACGGCATGGCAGGCATTATGTACCAGGTTGCGGCAGATCATCCGGAACTGGAAATTGAAGTAGTGCCCGGCATTACGGCTGCCTGCTCCGGCGCGGCAGTTTTAGGCGCACCGCTCATCAGCGATTTCTGCCTGATTTCCTTAAGCGATTTGCTTACCCCGTGGGAAAAAATCGCCAAACGTCTGGACTGCGCTTCTCAGGCTGATTTCTGCATCTGCCTGTACAATCCGTCCAGCTTTAAACGCCATGACTATCTGCAAAAGGCGTGCGACATTATGCTGAAAAACCAGCGCCCCGATGTACCGGCAGGCATTGTCCGCAATATCGGCCGCGAGGGAGAAAGCTATGAAATTACCACTTTGCAGGAGCTGCGCGATAAACAGGTTGACATGTTCTCAACCGTAATTATCGGCAACTCCCAGACCGAAGTTATTAACGGCAAACTGGTTACGCCCAGAGGCTACAAGCTGTGAACAGGCGTATCTGGATTATCGGCGGTACCAGCGAAGGGCGAGGCCTTGTAAAAGAACTGGCGCAGCTTGATATTGAAATTTTTGTCAGTGTGGCGACAACCTACGGCGCAAAGCTGATTGAGCAGCACAGCAATGTAAAGGTGCTGCCCGAGCGCATGGATTTGGCTGCGATGCAGGCGTTTATTGCCGGGCACAAGCCGGACTGCGTTATTGACGCGACGCACCCTTATGCAACGGTTGTAACGCAGACGGTGAAAGAAGCCTGCGCGGCCACGGGCACGGAGTACCTGCGTTTGGTACGCCCGGCGGAAGCGGGCTACGGCAGTGCCGTGGTTGTACATGACGCCGCCGAAGCAGCCGAAGTATTAAGCCACACCGAAGGCAAAATATTTTTAACGACGGGCAGCAAAAACCTGCCTGATTTTACGGCGGTGCCGGATTACGCGGAACGTATCGCGCTGCGTATCCTGCCGATGCAGGACTCGCTGGCGAAAGCGGTGGAGCTTGGTTACAAACCTGCCAACATCGTCTGCATGCAGGGACCGTTTGAAGAAGATTTAAACATCGCCATGATTAAACATTTTGGCGCTAAATATCTGGTAACGAAGGATTCCGGCAAGGCCGGCGGCTTTGAAGAAAAAATTGCCGCTGCGCACGAAGTCGGTGCCGAACTTGTGATTATCGCCAGAAGCGAAAACGAACACGGCAGCGGTTATGCCGAGATAGCGTCGGAGATTAAAAGACGCTATCAGACCGCGGAATGAAGGTGAAAAAATGTTAAGGGTTAATATCGTAGGCATCGGGCCGGGCAATCCCAAGCTGTTAACCGGCGCAGCACGCGAAGTAATAGAACAGAGTACAATCTTAATCGGCGACAAGCGTATGCTGGCAAATTTTGCGTCAGGCAAGCGCACTTATGACACCATTAAGACAGCGGAAATATGCAAGATTTGCAGCGAAGCCGATGCGGACAAGGATATTGTCAGCGTACTCGTCAGCGGCGACGTGGGCTTTTTCAGCCTTGCCAAAACCATCAGCGGCAAGCTTCCGGATTGTGAGTGCGTGCGTTACTGCGGCATCAGCAGCCTTGTTTATTTTGCACAGCTGCTGGAGATGAGCTGGGACGATGCCAAAATCGTCAGCATGCACGGGCGCAGGCAGAACTTTATTGAAGCCGTTGCCCATAACCAAAAAGTGTTTGCCCTTACCGGCGGCGAAAACAGCCCGCAGGCGCTGTGTGCCAAGTTGTGCGCTCACGGGCTTGGCGGCGTGACGGTTTACGTCGGCGAAAACCTTTCTTACGGCGATGAAAAAGTAACCTGCCTGACGGCGGAAGAAGGCGCAGAAAAAACTTTCGGCTCGCTTTCCGTAATGATGATTATCAACGAAGACGCTAAAGCCTTGGCTCATAACGTACACGGCTTGAGCGATGATTTATTCATCCGCAGCAAAGTGCCGATGACGAAGCAGGAAATCCGCGCGGTGTCCGTATCCAAACTGATGCCGCAGGAAACCGACGTTATTTACGATATCGGCGCAGGCACGGGATCCTGTTCCATCGAGCTTGCCTTGCAGGCAAAACGCGGCATGGTTTATGCGTTTGAACGCAATCCGGAAGCGTTGGAACTGATTGGGAAGAACAAAGAGCTGTTCGGCGTGGAAAACCTGACGGTTGTAGCGGGTGAGGCTTCGGAAAACCTTGAAGCAATGCCGGTGCCGGATTGTGTGTTTATCGGCGGAAGCGGCGGCAACCTGTGCAAAATGCTGGACTGCATTTACAGCAAAAATGCAAGCTGCCGCGTAGTGGTTAACGCCATTACCGTGGAAACCTTGATAGAAGTTGTTGAGTATTACAAACAGCGCGAAGACTATGCGCTGGACATTGTGAACGTATTTGCGGCGCGCGCCAAAAAGCTGGGTGCGTATAATTTAATGATGTCCCAGAACCCCGTTTATATTATGACGGCGTTAAAAAAGGGTGAGTAACATGGCAGAACTGACTTTGCCGCGTTTTATGCTGGCTGCACCTGCCAGCGGCAGCGGCAAGACAACTTTAACCTGCGCGGTGCTGAAAGCGCTGATGAACAAGGGCTTGAAAACGGCGGCCTTTAAATCCGGCCCGGATTATATCGACCCGATGTTCCATTCGCGCGTTATCGGCGCCAAGTCCCGCAATCTGGATTTGTTCATGCTGCCGGAGGAAACGGCAAAATACCTGCTGGCCAAAAACGGCAGGGACTGCGATATTGCCGTGCTGGAAGGCGCAATGGGCTTTTTTGACGGCATGGGCACGACGCTGAAGGGCAGTGCCTACGATCTGGCGCGCCTGACGCAGACGCCGGTAATTCTGGTTGTCAACGCCAAGGGCGCGGCGCTTTCCATAGCGGCGACGATTAATGGTTTTAAGAACTTCCGCAGCGATGTGCGCGTTGCCGGTGCGGTTTTAAACAATGTAACGGCAATGAGCTACCTGTTTTATAAGGAAGCTATCGAAAAAGAAACCGGTATCCCGCTGGTTGGCTATATGCCGCGCATGGAAAACTGCAATTTTGAAAGCCGCCATCTGGGGCTCGTTACCGCCGCTGAAATTGAAGACTTGCAGAAGATTATCAGCCGCCTGGCGGAACAGGCGGAAAAGAGCATTGATTTTGATGCGCTGCTGAAAATTGCAAACAGCGCGCCTGTGCTGGCATATACCGATATGCAGCAGCAGCGCCTTGCCAATGTAAAAATCGCCGTGGCGGAGGACAAAGCCTTTTGCTTTTATTATCAGGACGCGCTGGAGCTTTTGGAAAGCCTCGGCGCGGAACTTGTACCTTTCAGCCCGTTGACGGACAGCAAGCTGCCTGATTGCGACGGTTTGTATCTGGGCGGCGGTTATCCCGAGCTTTACGCCAAGGAACTGCAGGATAACGAAAGCATGCGCCAAAGCATTAAATCCGCATTGGCGGCGGGTTTGCCGTGCATGGCGGAATGCGGCGGCTTTATGTATTTGATGGATTACTTCCGCACCAAAAGCGGTGAAAAATTTGCCTGGGTGGGTGCCGTAAGCGGCGAAACCTACATGACGGAGCGCCTGAACCGTTTTGGCTACGTTACTTTAACCGCCAAGCGCGATAACCTGCTTTGCAAGGCTGGCGAAGGGATTAACGGGCACGAGTTCCATTATTCCGACAGCACCAATAACGGCGATACCTTTGCTGTTGCCAAGGCGTCCGGCACGAAAGCGTGGGAGGCGGTTTACACAACGCCGAACCTTTACGCCGGTTATCCGCATGTGCATTTGTGGGGCAACCCGCAGTTTGCACAAAATTTTGTTAAAGCCTGCGAGGCTTACAAAAATAAATGATTGTTTATGATGAAGGGTTTGTAGTATGGTTCTTTTAACTGCGATTATATTGGGGTTTGTTTTGGATTTGCTTTTTGGCGACCCGCGCTGGCTGCCGCACCCGATTTGCTTTATCGGCAAGCTGATAAGCGTAACGGAAAAAGTGCTGCGCCGCTTTACCGGTGAAAAGCCGGAAGGGCTGTTGATGGGCGGGTTTATGCTGGTAGTAATTGTGCTGGGCGTAAGCTTTGCCGTGCCGTATTTTATTCTGCATTTTGCGGAAATGTACAGCCCGGTGCTGGCATTTATCATCGAAACCTTTATGTTCTACCAGATTTTTGCCATGCGCTCGCTGAAGGAAGCAGCCATGCAGGTGTGCGACGCTTTGCAGGCGGGCGACCTGCCGGAAGCACGCAAAAAACTGTCGTGGATTGTAGGGCGCGATACGGCTGAGCTGACGGAAGAAGAAGTTGCCAAAGCCGCAGTGGAAACGGTGGCGGAAAACACTTCCGACGGCGTAATTGCGCCGATGCTGTTCATGTTTATCGGCGGTGCGCCGCTGGCATTTTTGTATAAAGCAATCAACACCATGGATTCCATGGTTGGCTATAAAAACGATAAGTATCTGTATTTCGGGCGCTGCGCAGCTAAGCTGGACGACGTTGCCAATTTTATACCGGCGCGCGTTTCCGGCCTTTTAATGGTAGCGGCGGCATATTTCCTCAATATGGATGCGGCAGGCTCGTGGCGTATTTTTAAACGCGACAGGCGGCACCATTTAAGCCCCAACTCGGCCATGACGGAATCGGCGGCAGCCGGTGCGCTTGGCATTAAGCTGGGCGGCGGGCATTTTTACTTTGGCAAATGGGTGCCGAAGGATACCATTGGCGACGAGCTGAAAAAGACCGATGCCGGAGACATTGTAAAAATGAACGGCCTGATGTACATGACCTGCATTTTAAGCATTTTAAGCTTTTCGCTTGTTTATTTGATTAAGATATTTTTAATTGGAGAGTAAAGCATGTATACCTATGTGCACGGCGGCGATGTTTACACCGCGAGCGGTAAAAACAACATAGTGGACTATTCGGCAAACATTAACCCGCTGGGGCTGCCGCAGTCCGTTAAAAAGGCTATTGTAAAATCCCTTAACGGCTGCGTGGATTACCCCGACCCGTTTTGCCGCCGTTTAAGCGCTAAACTGGCAAAATTTTTAGCCGTGCCGCAGGATTATATATTTTTCAGCAACGGCGCTGCCGATGTGCTTTTTAAGCTGGCACTGGCACTGCGCCCCCAAAAAGCGCTGCTTTTGGCGCCGACGTTTGCCGATTATGAAAAGGCACTGCGCAGCGTGGACTGCGATATTTGCTATTACCTTTTGCAGGAGGAGCACGGCTTTGAGCCGCAGCCCGATATTTTAAAGCAGTTGACGGCGGACTTGGACATGGTTGTTATCTGCAACCCCAATAACCCTACCGGCAAGCTGATTGACAAGGCGCTGCTGGAACAGGTTATTGCAAAATGCAAACAGCTTAACATCCGTATTTTAATTGACGAATGCTTTATGGATTTTGTGGCGGAAGAAAAAGCGTACAGCATGATGCCGCATCTTGCCGCCAACAAACAGCTTGTTATTTTAAAGGCGTTTACCAAAACTTACGCCATGCCGGGCTTGCGCCTTGGCTATTGCCTTACGGCAGATGAAGTTTTGGTGCTGTGTCTGCACGAAGTAGGGCAGGACTGGAACGTATCAACACCGGCACAGGAAGCAGGCATTGCCGCGCTTGACGAAACGGTATACGTTGCCAGAGCCAAAGCGCTGATTGCCAAAGAACGCCGCTATTTAACCAATGCGCTGCAAAAATGCGGCGCAGTAACATACGGTTCGGAAGCGAACTACATCTTTTTTAAAATGCCGCAGCCTTTGGATTTAAAGGAGCAGCTTGCCAAAAAGGGCTTTTTAATCCGCAGCTGCGCCAATTACCATAATTTACAGGGCAATTACTACCGCATTGCCGTTAAAAGGCATGCGGACAACATGAGATTTGCCAAAGCATTAAAGGAAGTACACAATGCACTCACTGATGGTGATAATTGACGGTTTGGGCGACGACCCGATACCGCAGTTTGGCGGCAAAACGCCGTTTGAATTTGCCTCACATCCGAATATTGATAAACTGCTGGAACGCGGTACTTACAGCGAGATAAGCATCTGCGGCAATGATTTTGCGGCAGAAAGCCTGGGCTGCATTTTGCGCCTCTTGGGCGTGGAGCAGAAGGACTTTCCGCTGAACCGCGCTTATCTGGAGCTTTTGGCCAACGGGCGCGACATCAGCGAATACGAAATGGTGCTGCGCTGCAACCTTGCTTCGGTTGATGCCGAAGGCAGGCTGGTATCGTTTAACGCCATGGGGCTTACGCCCGATGAAATGGCCAAAGCCGCCGCAATCTGCAACGAGCTGTGGCAGGGCATTGAGTTTATGCATCTGTCGGAATACCGTAACCTGCTGATATTGGACAACGACCCGCAGATTCTGCATAACTGTAAAATCGCGCCGCCGCATGAAAGCATGGGGCAGAATTTTGATGAGCTTTTGAGCGATTTAAAAAACAAATCGCTGCTTTTAAAAACTTTTATAGAAGAAACAACGGCGAAGCTGAAACCTTTTGCGAGAAACGGCGTCAGCTACCGCATTTACCCGTGGGGCGCTTCGGAGCGCAAAGTGCTGCCGTCGTTTGAAAGTTTGCATAATATCCGCGGGGCGGCAGTGTGCAAGGCGGAGATTGTACGCGGCATTGCCCGCGCGCTGAACATGCCTGCACCGGTGCTGCCGGGCACAACGGCCGATATTGATACCGATATCAGCGCCAAGACAGGGCAGACGCTGCAATTTTTGCAGGATTACGATTTTGTGCTTGCGCATTTTAACGGCAGCGATGAAGCGGCGCACCGTTACGATTACAACGGCAAGGCAGATTTTATCGCGCGCATTGATAAGGAATTTATCGGCGCGGTGCTGCAAAATGTAAAACAGCCGCTGAAAATACTTATCTGCGGCGACCATGTAACCAGCTGTGTTACCGGCAAGCACAGCGCAGGCAAAGTACCGGTAGTGGCAGCCGAAATTAACAGTGATGACAATGCGCCGGAAATTGGCGCTTACCATGATATACACAAATTTTTAATGGGAGCGAGTGATTAACGTGGCCAAAACAATAATGGTTCAGGGAACAATGTCAAATGCGGGCAAAAGCCTTGTAACGGCAGGGCTGTGCCGTGTGTTCAACCAGGACGGCTATAAGGTGGCGCCGTTCAAATCGCAGAACATGGCCCTTAACTCTTTTATAACGCGCACCGGCGCGGAAATGGGCAGGGCACAGGTGGTGCAGGCTGAAGCTGCCAACATTGAGCCTGACGTTGCCATGAACCCGATTCTGCTGAAACCGACCAGCGACTGCGGTTCGCAGGTTATCGTCAACGGCGAGCCGATTGGCACGATGACGGCGGCAGAATATTTTAAAATGAAGCATACCTTAAAGCCGGAAATTATGAAAGCTTTTAATGGCCTTGCGGATAAAAACGACATCATCGTTATCGAAGGTGCGGGCAGCCCGGCGGAAATCAATATCAAAACGGACGACATCGTCAACATGGGCATGGCAAAAATGGCAAATGCTCCTGTTTTGCTTGTGGCAGATATCGACCGCGGCGGCGTGTTTGCTTCCATTTACGGCACGCTGATGCTGCTTGAACCGGAAGAACGCGCCATGGTAAAAGGCGTTATCATCAATAAATTCCGCGGCGACGTGGAAATTCTGCGCCCCGGTTTGAAAATGATTGAAGAAAAAACGGGCGTGCCGGTTATCGGCGTTGTGCCGATGCTGCATGTCGATATCGAGGACGAGGACAGCCTTTCTGAACGCCTGACGGAGCATACCGAGGTGAAAGCCGTCGATATCGCCGTTGTGCGTATTCCGCGTATGTCCAACTACACCGATTTTAACGTGTTTGAACTTATCCCGGGCGTATCGCTGCGTTATGTCGATAAGGTGCAGGATTTAAAAAATCCGGATATGATTATCATTCCGGGCACTAAAAACACCATCGGCGACCTTAAATGGCTGCGCCAGAGCGGCTTTGAAGCCGAACTCCTGAAGCACGCCAGCAAAGGCACGGTTATCTTCGGCGTCTGCGGCGGTTACCAGATGCTGGGCAAAAACCTCAGCGACCCGTATGGCGTTGAAGAAGGCGGCGACACTGCCGGTATCGGCCTGCTGGATGTTGAAACAATTTTTGCCGAAAAGAAACGCACTATCCGCGTGGACGGACACTTCGGCAAGGTGCAGGGCGTTTTTGCAAACCTCAGCGGCAAGGAATTTTACGGCTACGAAATCCATTCCGGCGTAACCGAATTTGATAAAGCCAACGCGCTGACACAGATGCAGCCGATTTATGAAGAAGGCGGCGTAATGCCGGAGGGCGCGCAGCATGTTGAAGGCGTGATGAATGTTTACGGCACTTACGTACACGGCATTTTTGACAGCGAAGGTGTAGCTGCCGCCGTTGTGGAAGCACTGCTTGCCAAAAAAGGCATGAGCAGCGACGACATCAAAGTCATCAACTTTGACGAGTACAAAAAACAGCAGTACGATATTCTGGCTGACAACATCAGAAAGAATATCGATATGCAGAAGGTTTACGAAATTTTAGAGGCCGGTGTTTAAAATGTTTGGTTTAACACATATTTACTGCGGCGACGGCAAGGGCAAAACAACTGCTGCCGTCGGGCTTGCGGTGCGCTGCGCCGGGCGCGGCAAGAAAGTTCTGCTGGTGCAGTTTTTAAAAAGCCGCGACAGCGGCGAATTGTATTCGCTGGCCAAATTGCCGGATATTGAAGTTATGCGCGGCAAGGAAAGCAAAAAATTTACCTTTCAGATGAACGATGAGGAAAAACACGCACTGCTGCTTGAACATAACAAAATGTTTGACATGGTGCTGGCAAAAGTCCGCAGCGGCAATTATGCGCTGCTGGTGCTGGATGAAGTTATCGGAGCAATTAACGCCAGAGTGTTTGATGAAAACAGGCTGATTGAATTTTTGCTGAACAAGCCGGAAAACCTGGAAGTGGTTATGAGCGGGCGCAACCCGTCCGCCAGACTGATAGAGCTTGCCGATTACGTATCGGAAGTGCGCAAGGTAAAACACCCGATGGACAGGGGCATTATGGCGCGCGAAGGCATTGAAAAGTAACAGGAGGAAATTATGAAATTACAAAATGTACTGCCTGCGGATATTGAAAAACGCAGCATGGAAATTATCGGCGAAGAACTGGGTGAACTGCAAATCGACCCGGAAAAACTGAGCATTGTTAAGCGTGTTATCCATACTTCGGCAGATTTTGACTACGCACGCAACATGCGCTTTTCCGAAGGCGCTGTTGAAAAAGCGCTGGAGGCTTTGAAAAACGGCGCAACGATTGTTACCGATACCAACATGGCCTGCACCGGCATCAATAAAATGGGGCTGGCAAAATTAGGCGCAAAAGCAGTTTGCTTTATGGCAGACCCGGACGTGGCGGCGCGTGCTAAAGAAGCAGGCAGCACCCGTGCGGCAGCCTGCATGGGAAAAGCCTGCACCGTTGAAGGCCCTGTTATCATCGCCGTTGGCAATGCACCGACCGCGCTGGTACGCCTTGACGAACTGGTAAAGGAAGGTAAAATCAAACCGGCGCTGGTTATCGGCGTGCCGGTCGGCTTTGTTAATGTTGTGGAATCCAAGGAAATCATCATGCAGACCGGCGTGCCTTACATCGTCGCCGTTGGTCGCAAGGGCGGCAGCAATGTGGCGGCGGCTATCTGCAACGCGCTTATTTACAAGCTGACGCGATAAAATTATTGACATCAATGCGATAAAAGATTATAATAACTTTTGTCAATAAATTCCCCGATAGTTCAGCCGGTAGAACACCTGACTGTTAATCAGGGCGTCGTAGGTTCGAGTCCTACTCGGGGAGCCATTGAAGTTCAACGCTGTAGTTTACGCTACAGCGTTTTTTATTTTGCCCGTTGTTTAATATTTTGATATAATATTATTATAAGTGTTTTTTTCGGAGGTGATTGGATGTTGCTGGATACGGTGCTGCTTGTGGCAGGTGTTGTTTTGATTGGGCTTGAGCTTGTCGTGCCGGGCGGAATTTTAGGCGCGGTCGGCTTTGTGTCGATGATGGCAGGCTTTTATTATTTTCTCGGCGGCGGTTGGGACGCATTCATAATCGTCGGCGGTACGGTGGCAGTGCTGGCGGCAATCTGCGCGCTGCTGTTCTGGCTTGTGCCGTCGTCTTTAAGCTGGAACCCGTTTGTACTGCGCGAAAAGCAGAAGAACAGCGAAGGTTATACCGGCGCCGGTGATTATTCCGCTTATCTTGGCAAAAAGGGTAAGGTAATTGCGCCGCTGCGTCCGGCAGGCACCGCCGTTATTGACGGTGAGCGTGTGGACGTTGTCAGCTTTGGCGATTACATAGACAAGGACGCTGAAATTGAAATTGTTAAAATTGAAGGCAGCAAGCTGCTTGTTAAGCAGATAAATAACTGAAAGGATGTGCATTAAATGGATTTGTTACTGAGCTTTTTATTCAGCGGCGGGTTGATTTCCGTAATTATCATCATCGCCGTTATTGCGTTGTTTTTTAATTTTGTGCCGCTGGGATTGTGGATTTCGGCCATTGCTGCCGGTGTCAACGTCGGCATTTTCAACTTAATCGGCATGCGTTTGCGCCGCGTTCCCGCTTCGCAGATTGTGCTGCCGCTGATTAAGGCCAACAAGGCAGGCATGGATGTTAACGTCAACCAGCTGGAGGCGCATTACCTGGCAGGCGGCAATGTTGACCGCGTTATCGACGCTTTAATTGCCGCGCATCGTGCGCAGATTCCCCTGACTTTTGAGCGTTCCTGCGCTATCGACCTTGCAGGCCGCAACGTGCTGGAAGCAGTGCAGATGAGCGTTAACCCGGAGGTTATCGAAACGCCGGTAGTTTCCGCTGTTGCCAAAAACGGCATTGAACTGAAAGTTAAAGCACGTGTTACCGTGCGCGCCAATATTGACAGGCTGGTCGGCGGTGCAGGCGAAGCAACCATTATCGCCCGCGTAGGCGAAGGCATTGTTACCAATGTCGGTTCTGCCAGCAGCCACACCGACGTGCTGGAAAACCCGGATTACATTTCCCGCACCGTACTTGCCAAAGGGCTTGACGCCGGTACTGCGTTTGAAATTCTTTCGATTGATATTGCGGATGTCGATGTAGGACGCAACATCGGCGCAGCATTGCAGACCGACCAGGCGGAAGCCGATAAACGCATTGCGCAGGCCCGTGCGGAAGAACGCCGCGCCATGGCCGTTGCCAAAGAACAGGAAATGAAAGCCTACACGCAGGAAATGCAGGCCAAAGTTGTGGAAGCAGAAGCCAAAGTGCCTGCCGCACTGGCGGATGCACTGCAAAACGGCCGCCTTGGCGTGATGGATTATTACCGTATGAACAACATCAACGCCGATACCGATATGCGTAAAATGATTGCCGGTACGGAACAGGACATGGAAGTTGATAAAAACCCCGTTCAAAAATAAATGAGGGATAACTATGGATTTTGAAGATTTAAAGGGCTTATTCCCTTTACTGATATTCATTCTGACGATTGTCATTGATAAATCGTCGCGCCGCAAGCGCAAAAAAGAACGCGGGCATTTTCCGCCGCTGCCGGATATTGAGCAGCCGCAGGAAGCAGAGCCCCAGCCCGAAATTAAGGCAGAGCGCAAAAACGGCAAAGTGTATGAGGAAGCTGCCCAGCCCAAAAAGCAGGAAGAAAAAATCCCATGGTATGTGGAATTTCCCGAAGATAAAAAAGCAAAACAGCAGGGCAGGGTTTACCACGAACAACCTAAAGAGCAGAAAACATTCCCTGTTTACAAGGAACCGGTGTTTGTGCCGCAGCCGGCGCAGGCAGCGTTTAAACCTGTGGCTGCCATGCCTGCCGCCAAACCCCAAAAGCCGCTGTTTGACGGGCGCATGACCCGCCGCCGCGTGCTGGACGGTTTTGTAATGGCGCAGATACTTGATAAGCCTCGTGCCTTAAAGCCTTATACCGACCCGTATTAAGCATTTATATAAAACTGAATAGAGGCGATACTATGCTGGAAAAAATTGATTTGAAGCAAAAATTAAAAAAGGACGAGTACGACAAAAAAATGGACCGGTACGGCGATTTGCTGGGCAAATTGCAGCGCGAATGCCGTGAAGCGAAAATACCGGTCATCATTCTGGTTGAAGGCTGGCGCGGAGCCATGCGCACGGATATCATCAACGAGATGATGCAGAAAATGGACTCCCGCGGTTTCAAGGTTTTCTCTGCGTCCAAAATGACGGAAGAACAGCGTAAGCAGCCGTTTTTTACCAGCTTCTGGAAACAGCTGCCGTCCTATGGCAACATCGCCGTTTACCACCGCAGCTGGTACTTTTTGAAAAACGAACATGTCGTTGCCGACAAAAGCCAGGTAGGGCACTGGCTGAATACGTCTTATTCACATATCCGCGCGTTTGAAAAACAGCTTACCGACGACGGTTACGTAATCTTAAAATTCTTTGTGCATGTTTCCAAAAAACAGCAGAAGGAAAACATGGAGAAGCTGAACAAAATCTACGGCAAAAACTGGAAGAAGCTGGACGTTGAGGAACACGACGATGCTGATTACGATAAATTCATCAACGCTTACGAAGAAATGTTTGCCGAAACGGATACTGAAAACGCGCCGTGGCATTTAATTGCCGGTGACGATGAACGCTTTGCCACCGTGCAGATTGTGGAAAGCATTGTTAAAACCTTGCAGAACGCGCTGGCAGCGGCAGAAATCAGGGCGCAGCACCGCAACATTATTTTGCCGCCGCGCCATGTAGCGCTGAACAATGTGCTGGAAAAAGTTGACCTTACAAAATCGCTGACCAAAGAGGAATATAAAGCTGAATTTGCCAAATGCCGCGAAAAATTAAAACAGCTGCAATTGGATTTGTACGAAGCGCAGCGTTCTTTGATAGTCGCCTTTGAAGGCTGGGACGCAGGCGGTAAGGGCGGCGCGATTAAACGCCTTGCAAGGTCGCTTGACCCGCTTGGCTACGCCGTTAACCCCTATGCAGCGCCGAATCCGGTTGAAAAACAGTTCCACTACATGTGGCGTTTTTGGATTAAAATGCCGCGTGCCGGTGAAATTGCCATTTTTGACCGCACCTGGTACGGCCGCGTAATGGTGGAACGCATTGAGCATTTTGCTACTGATGCCGAATGGCAGCGCGCTTACGGCGAGATTAACGAAACGGAAGCGCAATGGGCGGAACACGGCACGATTGTGTGCAAGTTCTGGCTGCAAATTGATAAGGACGAACAGTACAAACGCTTTAAAGAGCGTGAAAACGACCCTGAAAAAGAATGGAAAATTACCGAAGAAGACTGGCGCAACCGCGATAAATGGGATGCCTACGAAGCGGCTGTTAACGAAATGCTTATCCGCACTAGCACGGACTATGCGCCGTGGACTGTGGTTGAGGGCAATTCCAAATACTACGCCAGAATCAAGGTTTTGAAAACCGTTATCGACGCCATTGAAAAAGCTATAAAATAAGAGGTTTTACGTTTGACTTGGGAATTAAAGAATAAAATTTTAGAAACGCTGGCAAAAGAAACAGGCGCGCAGTGCTTTGCACGGGGGGCAAGGCGCGCCTTTGCCTTTGTGTACCCCAACAGCTATAAAGTGGGCATGTCCAACCTTGGCATGCACATTTTATATCAAATTATCAACGCGCGCGGCGATACGGCCTGTGAGCGCTTCTTCCTGCCGGATAACAAAACGCTGGCAGAATATGAACGTACGCGCACGCCGCTGATGAGCATGGAAACGCAGCGCCAGCTGAATGAATTTGAAGTTATCGGCGTAATGATGTCCTTTGAAATGGATTACGCCAATCTTTTAACGATGCTGCAAATGAGCAACATCAAGCTGCGCGCCGCTGACCGCAATGATAAAGAGCCGCTGGTGGTTATCGGCGGGCCGTGCGCAACCTTTAACCCGGAACCGCTGGCTGAAGTAGCCGATGTTTTTGTTATCGGCGAAGGCGAAGAAGTTATTAACGATTTGCTGGATACCGTTTATGCCGCCAAGGCGGAAGGTTTAAGTAAAGAAGCAATGCTTGTGCGCCTGGCGCAGATTGAAGGCTTGTATGTGCCGCGCTTTTATACGCCGCAGTACGATGCCGACGGCAATTTTTACGGCATGGAGCATGACACACGCGTACCGGCAGCTGTAAAACGACGTTGGGTGCGTGATTTGGATAAATACCCTAATACATCGGCGATATTGACTTCGGAAACGGAGTTTCAGAATATGTTTATCGCCGAAGTGGCACGCGGTTGCGGCAGGCATTGCCGTTTCTGCATGGCGGGCTACTGCTTCCGCAAACCGCGCGCACGCAATTATGACTTGCTGCTGCAAAAAATCCTGAACCGCCCGGCAGTTTCCGCCAAGGTTGGTTTAATGGGCGCGGCGGTGTCCGATTACCCGCAGATACACGAGCTGACCTCGGCGCTGATTGAAAACAAAGTGCCGTTTACCTGTGCATCCCTGCGGGCAGATACTTTGGACGAGCTTTTAGCGCAGGCGCTGGCGCAAAGCGGGCAGCAGACGATGACCGTTGCCCCGGAAGCCGGCAGCGTAAAAATGCGTAACACTATAAACAAGGGCATTACCGAAGATGATATTTATAAAGCGGTAACGCTTGCGGCGGCCAGCGGCATGAAAAACGTAAAGCTGTATTACATGATAGGCCTGCCGCAGGAGGATGACGCCGATATTGCCGAAATGATTGAAATGGTGCAGCGCATCCGCCAAAAGATGGACGAAGTGGGCAACAAGGGCGAACTGATAATTTCCGTCAATGCCTTTGTGCCGAAGCCGTTTACGCCGTTTCAGTGGTCGCCGCTGTGCAGTACCAAAGTGCTTAAAAAGCGCTTTAAAATGCTGGAGGACGCTTTCCGCAAAGCAAAACACATCAAGCTGCTGACGGAATCTTTAAAAGAAACTGTTTTGCAGGCGGCACTGGCGCGCGGTGACAGAAACACCGGCCGCTATTTATTGCAGGCGTTTGAGGAAGGCATTACCTTAAAACAGGCTTTAAAAAATGACCGCATTGATATAGAAGATCTGGCGGAAGCCGAATATGAACCGGGTGCGCCGCTGCCGTGGAAGCACCTTGACATGGGCTTTAAGGAAGCCTATTTAATTAGAGAATGGGAGAACGCCAAAGCGCAGCGTTTTACGCCGATGTGTTTTGACGGCTGCAAGCGCTGCGGCGTATGTGGAGATTAAGATGGACGGATTTACACTGCAAAATAAAAATAACTTATGGTTCGGCAGCTTTAGTGCTTTTACGCAGGCAGGTTTCGGCAACGCTTTCAGCTGCCGCCTGCATGGCGAAAGCAGCCTTGTGCCGGGCTGGTTTAACCTTGCTTTGCACGTCGGCGACGATGCCGATAAGGTTTTAAGCAACCGCCGGAAATACGCCGCTGCTTTGGGCGTTGCTGCTAATAAATTTACCTGCTGCGAACAGGTGCATGGCGACGTTGTTGCCGTTGTTGACGAAGCAGCTGTAGGCAAGGGCGCACTGGCTTACGCCGATGCCGTTAAGGGCACGGACGCGCTGGTAACAAACCTGCCTGATGTACCGCTGCTGTTATTTTTTGCGGACTGCGTGCCGGTAATTTTTGCTGACCCCGTTACGGGCTGCATCGGCCTTGCACATGCGGGCTGGCGCGGCACTGTTGCAGATATCGCGCAGAAAACGGTGCAGAAAATGCAGGAAGCTTTCGGCGCAAAGCCGCAGGATATTATTGCGGGCATCGGTCCCTGCATCGGCAGCTGCTGTTATGAGGTGGACGATACCGTGTACAATGCCGGTAAAAAACACGCGCAGTGTTTTAAGCCCAAAGGCAATGGTAAATACATGGCGGATTTACCCGAATGGAACAGGCAGTCGCTGCTGGAAGCGGGCGTGCTGCCTCAGCATATTTACCGCGCCGGAATCTGCACGGAATGCAACAAGGAGCTGTTTTTCTCCTATCGCGCCGAGGGCGGCAAAACCGGACGCATGGGCGTAACTATTTGGAAACGCCAAAAAGGATAAATTATATTAACGGCGAATATAAAACCTTTAGGGGGTCTTTATATTGTTACAGGAAAATTTAAAGAATGTACAAGCCAAAATAGATGCCGCGCTGGCAAGGCGCAGCGAAGAAAAAATTACCGGCAGCGCCGTAACGCTGGTGGCGGTAACCAAAAACCACCCGGCGGAAGTTATTACCGAAGCGTTAAGCCTTGGCGTAACCACCATCGGCGAAAACCGTGTGCAGGAAGCCAAAGCCAAACGCGAAATGCTAGGCGCAGTGGGCAGGTGGCATTTAATCGGCCATTTGCAGACCAACAAAGCCAAACAGGCAGTTGCCATTTTTGATATGATTGAATCGGCGGACAGCCTGCATTTAATGCAGAAGCTGGACGAAGAAGCCGCCAAAGCGGGCAAGGTGCAGGAGGTTTTGCTTCAAATCAATATCGCCCGCGAGGAACAGAAAACCGGCTTCAGCCCCGAAGATTACGCAGCAATCCTGCCGCAGCTGGACAGCTTTAAAAACCTGCATGTGTGCGGTTTAATGGTCATCGCGCCTGTGGCGGATAACCATGACGACATACGCTGGGTATTTGCCGGTGGCTACAAGCTGTTTTGTGAGCTGAAACAGCAGCGACCCGACATTGATACGCTTTCGATGGGCATGACACACGATTACGAAGTTGCCATTGAAGAAGGCGCCAATATGGTGCGTATCGGCACGGCGCTTTTCGGGCAGCGTGATTACAGTTTAAAATTTTAACTTGAGGTGATAAATTTTATGAAGTTTTTAGACAAAATTTCCGAAGCGCTTGGTTTATACGAGGAAGAAGAAGAATTAATCGAAGAATCCGTAAACGAGGAGCTGGAAGAAAAGCCTAAAAAAAGTTTCTTCAGCCGCAAACCGGCAGCGGAAAAACCTGCTGCGCCGGTAAAACAGCCTGAACCGGAACGCAAACCGCTGTTTAAACAAAAACCGGCAGCAGCGCCGAAGCCTGCTTCCAAAACCATCTCCATCCCGATGGCGCAGAAACAGGTTAAAGTTGTTGTGCTGGAGCCCGTATCTTTTGACGATTCGCAGAAGATTGCCGATTACCTGAACGGCAGCCAGCCGGTTGTTGTTAATTTTGAAGCTACCGACAAGGTTGTTATGAAACGCATGACCGACTTTATCAGCGGCGTGGTTTATGCGCTTGGCGGCAGCATGAAAAAAATCGGCCATAACATTCTGGTATGCGCGCCTAAAAACGTGGATATCAACGCCGACGACAACATTTATGACGAAAGAGGTGGCCAGCCTTGGAAAAAATAACTGCTAAAACGGGGCGCATTGCTTTTATCGGCGGCGGCATGATGGCGGAAGCCATTTTAAAAGGCATGCTGCATGCTGATATTGCCGAACCTGCGCTGATTACCGTCAGCGACCCTTCGGCTGCACGCCGTGAATATTTGGAAGAAACATATAAAGTCAATACCGTCAGCGATAATGTGGAAGCTGTTAAAACGGCAGGCTTTGTAATTCTGGCAGTTAAGCCGCAGGTTGCGGATGCCGCTATTACCAAAGAAGTCGCCGCTGCCATTCCGCAAACGGCGACGGTGCTTTCCATTATGGGCAGCGTAAATCTTGAAAAGCTGCACGCTTTGGTGCCGGGACATGCGGTTATCCGCGTAATGCCCAACACACCGCTGGCAGTAGGTGCAGGCATGACGGCAATCGCGCCGGACGCAAACGTCAGCGAAGATATGCTGGAAGCAGCCAAAGCAATTTTTGGCAGCTGCGGCGAAATTGAAATTATCAGCGAAAGCGCTATTGAAGCCATTACGGCAATCAGCGGCTGCGGGCCTGGATATGTGTTTATGATGATTGACGCATTGGCGGATGCCGCTGTAAAAGCAGGCCTGCCGCGCGCTATGGCGATTAAACTTGCGGCGCAGACCTTTGCCGGCAGCGGCAAAATGGTGCTGGAAACTGGGCTGCACCCGGCAGTGCTGCGCGACCAGGTAACAAGCCCCGGCGGCACAACGATTGCCGGTATTTACGCGCTGGAAAACCGCGGCGTGCGCGCAGCCATGTACGAAGCAGTAATGGCGGTGCTTGAACGCAGCGCAGAATTGCAGGGTAAATAAATGGCAGACAGAGAGAAAATACTGCGTTATTTTAAAGCGGGCGGCGATGAAGAGCTGGCGGCCAAGCTGCTGGACATTGCCGAAAACGCGCGTAAAAGCCGCAAATACCGCATTACTGATTTTTTGGACCCGCACAGCTACAACGTGGCGGAAATTATCGCCGCCAACTACGATAACATGAAAATCGAAGCCGACGGCGGTTTCAACAACGCCGAGCGGGTGAGGGCAGCGTTTATCGACGATAACTTTATGGGCACGCCCGATTATGAAATCGGCTGCTTTGAAGTTAAGTGGGACAAACGTTTTTACACCATCGGCCACCGCGATGTTCTGGGTGCGTTTATGGGCATGGGCTGCAAGCGCGAAATTCTGGGCGATATCGTTATCACGCCGGAGGGCGCGCATTTTGTTGCCGATAAAAGCTTTGCCAACTACATTGAAAGCAACCTGACGCAAATCGGCAGCGCGCCGGTAATTATTAACGAAATTGCGCGTGAGGATTTAGCCCAGCGCGAGGAAAAAGTTAAAATCATCAACGCCACCGTGGCGGATTTACGCCTTGACGCCGTTGCAGCGGCTGGTTACGGCGTATCGCGTTCGCGCATGGCGGATGAAATTAAAAGCCTTAACGTGCGCGTAAACTGGAAGGAAGCCAAAAAGCCTTCGCAAAGCGTAAACGAAGGCGACGTTATCAGCTTCCGCAGTCGTGGGCGCGTGGAAGTTGCCGAGATACGCGGCACGACCAAAAAAGGGCGCATGAGCATAACCCTGAAACGCTATATTTAATTGTGGAGGAAAGAGATGTTTGCACCTCTTGATTTGAAAAACAAAACTTTTACCAAAGGCTTTCGCGGATACGAAACCGAAGAAGTTGACAAATTTTTTGCGCAGGTGGTTAAGGATTTTGAACGCCTGTATCAGGACAACATTGAGCTGAAGGAAACGGTGGAGCGCGTCAGCGCGAAACTGGAATACTACCAGCAGATGGAAGCAACCATGCAGAACACTTTGGTTGTGGCGCAGGAAACGGCGGACGAAGTTAAAAAGACCAGCGAGAAAAAAGCGCAGGTTATGCTTGACGAAACTGCTGCCAAATGCGAAGGCATCAAGCAGGAGGCGCAGAACGAAGCAGGCCGCCTTGTAAACGAAGCCAACGCAGCTGCCGCACAGGCCCGCGCCGATGCCGACACTTACGCCGAAAAAGTACGCAACGACGCCGAAGCGGAAGCAGGCAAGCTGCGCAATGAAACCGAAGCCGAAATGAACAAACTGAAAAGCGACACGCAGCAGTTTGTCAACAAAATGCGCGTAGCTGCCGAAGTGGAAGTAGCGCAGATGAAAGTTAAAAGCGAAGAAGCCTGCAAAAATATTCTGGACAGGGCGCGCGAGGAAGCGGTGGAAACTCTTAACAAATCCCGCGTTCAGGCTCAGAAAACCATCAGCGATGCAGATGACCGCGCACGCAAAATGATTTTTGAAGCCGAAAACAAAGCAGGCCTTGCCAAAAATATGTTTGAAGACCAGGTAAAAAAAGCCAACGTACACCGCCAGCACATGATAAACCTGCTGGAATCGCAGCTTGAGCTGCTGAAAGGCTTTGACAAAAATACGGAAGAATAGGGCGGAACGATTATGATTATCCTTGTGAGGCACGGAGAAGCAACACACCATACGCAGCATTTAACAGGCGGCTGGACTGATTCTGACCTTACCGAAGCCGGGCGCAGGCAGCTGGAAGCACTTGCGGAAAA
>CALXRU010000006.1 GCA_944390935.1 Acidaminococcaceae bacterium | reverse complement strand
GTGGCAGACCGAGGAACGCCTTTTAGGCGTAGCTAGTAGAATAGCCTTTAAGGCGGTAAATGACAAACCACCGGCTACGCCGGTGGTTTTGATTTTTTTGTTTTGAAGCTTTACACGCCTGTGCGGCAAATAAAAACGGCGGCGGCAAAAATAACACTTGCATAACTTGCCCTGCTGTGCTACAATGTATAAGCGTTAATATCGACAATGTTATATATAGTCTTTTGCAAAGTGAGGTGTAATTGTAATGAAAGAAGGAATCCATCCGAAATATAGTGAAGTTAAAGTTACCTGCGCATGCGGTAACACCTTTATGACCGGCTCTGTTAAACCGGAACTGCGCGTGGATGTTTGCTCCAACTGCCATCCGTTTTTCACCGGCCAACAGCGTAACGTAGCAGCCCGCGGCCGTATCGAAAAATTCAACAAACGTTATGGAAAATAATTCACCGACAGCAGAGCGAAAGCTCTGCTGTGTTTGTATATGGAGTTTTTTGAGGGTCACACTATGAATAAGAAACCTAATGTGGGCGGACAGGCTGTTATCGAAGGCGTTATGATGCGCGGCAAAACACATGTTGCCGTCGCCGTAAGGCAGCCGGACGGCGAAATAAATGTAGACGTGCGCCCGGTTAACAGCATTGCCGACCGTTATCCTATATTAAAAAAGCCGTTCCTGCGCGGCGTGGTGTCGCTTGTCGAATCGCTTGTGATGGGCATGAAGGCACTCAGCTATTCGGCGCAGGTATCGGGCGAAGAAGACGAAAAGCTTGATTCCAAGGACATGGCGCTGACCATTGCCGTATCGGCGGGGCTTGCCATATTGCTGTTTATTATTATCCCGACGTGGTCGATGCGTTTTATTACCGATTTTACGCAGGACCACATGGCGCTGAATTTAGCGGAAGGCGTTTTGCGCATGGCGATTTTCCTTGCCTATATTGCCGCAATTTCTTCGATGCGTGATATTCAGCGCGTGTTTCAGTACCACGGTGCGGAACACAAAACTATTTACACTTACGAAGCCGGGCTGCCGCTGAAAGTTGAAAACGTGCGCCCGTTCAGCACGCTGCACCCCCGCTGCGGCACTAACTTTTTGATGATAGTCATGCTTATCAGCATGTTTATATTTACTTTTCTGGGCTGGCCTAATCTTGTGGAGCGCATTGCTTCGCGTATTTTGCTGATGCCGGTAATTGCGGGCGTCAGCTACGAGCTTATCCGCTATGCCGGTGCGCACACGGATAATCCGCTGGTGCGCGTTGCCATTACGCCGGGGCTTTTGCTGCAAAAGCTTACCACGCGCCAGCCTGACGACGACCAGATTGAAGTGGCGATTGCTTCGCTTAAAGCGGTTGTGCCGCCGGAGGATCTGGCCGAAGACCCGGAGCCCTGCCCGGAAGAAAAACTAACAGGAGAACCTGCCAATGCTTGACAAACTACAGGCACTTGAAGATAAATACCTTGATTTGGAAGCGAAAATCAGCGACCCGGATGTGATTGCCAACCAGACGGAGTGGCAGAAATACGCGCGCGCGCATGCCAAGCTGACCGACGTGGTGACGGCTTACCGCGAATACAAAGTGCTGAACAAGGCACGCGAGGAAGCGGAAGAAATTATTGCCGACGGCAGCGATAAGGAACTGGCGGCGATGGCGCAGGAGGAACTGAAGGAGCTGAAGCCGCAGCTTGAGGAATACGAGCAGAAGCTGAAAATTTTGCTGCTGCCTTCCGACCCCAACGACGATAAAAACGCGATTGTGGAAATCCGCGGCGGCGCGGGCGGCGAGGAAGCGGCACTTTTTGCGGGCGTATTGTTCCGCATGTACCAGCATTATGCCGAAAGCCGCAGGTGGAGCCTTGAAATTATGGACGCCAGCCCGACGGAGCTGGGCGGCTTTAAGGAAATTGTGTTTCAGTTAAGCGGCGCGGGCGTTTACGGGCGCATGAAGTTTGAAAGCGGCGTACACCGCGTGCAGCGCGTGCCGGAAACGGAATCGCAGGGGCGCGTGCATACTTCGACCGTTACGGTGGCGGTGCTGCCGGAGGCGGAGGAAGTCGATATCGAAATCAACCCAGCTGATTTAAGGATTGATACTTACCGTGCGGGCGGCGCAGGCGGCCAGTACGTAAATAAAACCGAATCGGCAGTGCGCATTACGCATATCCCCACGGGTATTGTGGCGCAGTGCCAGGACGAAAAATCGCAGCTTAAAAACCGCGAAAAGTGCATGCGCGTTCTGCGTAGCCGCGTTTTGGAAATGGAACAGGAAAAACAGCGCGCGGCAACGGCGCAGGACCGAAAAAGCCAGGTCGGCACTGGCGACCGCAGCGAGCGCATCCGTACCTATAACTATCCGCAGGGGCGCGTAACCGACCACCGCATCGGGCTGACGCTGCACCGGCTGGACGCCATTTTAAACGGCGACCTTGACGAAGTTCTGGATGCACTGATTACGGCAAGGCAAAGCGAGCAGTTACAACAGGTGAAATAAAATGACAGCAAAACCTATCTGGACTATTGCCAGGGTGCTGGATTGGACGAAGCAGTATTTCGCAGATAAAGGGTTGGAAAATCCCCGCCTGGATGCGGAAATACTGCTTTGTTCCGTTTTAAACTGCCAGCGCATAACTTTATATGTACATTTCGACCAGCCGCTGGAGGAGCACGAGCTGGCGCAGTACCGCGGCTATGTGGCGCGCCGTGCTGCGCAGGAGCCTTTGGCGTACATTTTAGGCAGCCGCGCGTTTATGAAGTACGATTTTAAGGTGACGCCGGATGTTCTGGTGCCACGCCCGGAAACGGAGCTTTTGGTGGAGTGCGCGGCAAAGCTGGCGGGCAATATTGAAAAGCCGGAGCTTTTGGACATCGGCACGGGCAGCGGCGCAATTATCGTATCGCTGTTGGACATGCTGCCAAATGCCAGCGGCACTGCCGTGGATGTATCGTCTGGCGCGCTGAAAGTGGCGCAGCAGAATGCGGAAAGCATCGGCGTGGCGCAGCGCTTGAAATTTGTGCGCAGCGATTTGTACGCCAATCTGCCGCAGGGCGCAAAGTTTGACGTTATCATTTCCAACCCGCCGTACATACCAAGCGCCGATATCGGCACGCTGGCGGCGGATGTTAAACGCGAGCCGCGCCTTGCGCTGGACGGCGGTGCGGACGGACTTGATTTTTACCGCCGCATTATCGCCGGTGCGCCGAAGTATTTGAACGATAACGGCTTTATGGCGTTTGAAATCGGCATCCATCAGGGCGCGCCCATGGCGGATTTGTGCAAAAAGGCGGGCTTTGGCGTGGTGGCGGTGCGCCACGATTACGCCGGTATAGAGCGCATGGTTTTTGCAGCGAAAGAAGGAATTACTTATGCAGACGCATTATTGGAACTTGCAGACTGATACGGACGGCGCTGCGCTGCGTGAGGCGGCGGCGCTGATAAAAAAGGGCGAGGCGGTGGCCTTCCCGACGGAAACGGTGTACGGGCTTGGCGCTGACGGCTTAAACGGCGCGGCAGTGCGCAAAATTTTTGAAGCCAAGGGACGCCCCAGCGATAATCCGTTAATTCTGCATATTGCCGATAAAAAAGATATATTGAAATTGACGAGCGGCCTGACGAAACAGGCAGAGATTTTGATTGATAAATTCTGGCCCGGGCCGCTGACGGTAATTGTTGCCAAAAGCGGCATTGTGCCGGACGAAGTAAGCGCCGGGCTTGACACGGTGGCTGTGCGTATGCCGTCGCACCCGGTGGCGGCAGAGCTGATACGTTTGGCAGGTACGCCGATAGCAGCGCCATCGGCCAACATATCCGGCAAGCCCAGCCCGACCGATGCGGAAACGGTGCTGGCGGATATGCAGGGGCGCATTGCGGGCATTGTTGACGGCGGCGCGTGTGAAGTCGGCGTGGAATCAACCATCGTCGATACGACGGGCGAAGTGCCTGTAATCCTCCGCCCGGGCGGAATTACGCGCGAGCAGCTGAAAGCGGTTTTGGGCAAGGTGGAGCTTGACCCCGCCCTTGCCGGTGTGGAAGCTGCCAAACCCAAAGCACCGGGCATGAAGTACCGCCATTATGCGCCGAAAGCCAGTATGTATGTGGTGGAAGGTGAAGCGCTGAAAAAACTGCCGCTGCTGGCAAAGGAAGCGGCAAAATTTGCGCCGGTAGCAGTGATTTGCGGCGGCGAAGTGGCTGAAAGCATGCAGCGCACGCAGAACCTGCACATTTTAAATTGGGGCAGCGATAAAACTGACCTTGCCGTTAAGCTGTACCGTATGCTGCGCCGCTGCGATAAGCTTGGCGTGCAGCTGATTTTTTCCGAAGGCGTTACGGAGGACGGCATCGGCCTTGCCGTGATGAACCGTATGCGCAAGGCGGCGGGACGTCAGGTTTTAACTTCGGACGATATTGAAGCATTGTTAAAAAACAGTTCGCAACTTAAAAGTTTTGTGTTAAAATAAACTTATACCAATAATAGGACTGAAGGTGACGGTTATGAAAATCGCAATGGGAAGCGACCACGGCGGTATCCATCTGAAAAACCATTTGAAAGGTTATCTTGAAGGCAAAGGCTACGAGGTGCTTGATAAAGGCACTTACACCGAAGAATCCTGCGATTACCCGGACTATGCGGCAAAAGTCGGCCATGCCGTTGCAGGCGGCGAGGCTGAACTTGGCATACTCGTCTGCGGTACGGGCCTCGGCATCTCCATCGCGGCCAACAAAATAAAAGGCGTGCGCGCAGCCGTTTGCGGCGATGTGTACAGCGCCAAAATGAGCCGCGAACACAACAACGCCAACATTCTGGCGCTGGGCGAGCGCGTAACGGGCGTCGGTCTTGCCGAGATGATTGTTGACGCATGGCTGGCAGCTGAATTTGCCGGCGGACGCCATGCACGCCGCGTCGATAAGATTATGGCGCTGGAGGCGGAATAATGAAGAAGGAAGAACTTGCTGCCGAAGCACAGCGCGCCGTGGAGGAGCTGATTGAAGTCAGCGGCATTAAACCCGGCAAAGTGCTGGTTGCAGGCTGCAGCACCAGCGAAATCGTGGGCGGCAAAATCGGCACCTGCGGTTCGGAAGAAGCTGCTGCTGCGGTTTTTGGCAGTATTTATAAAACGGCCAAAGCGCATGGCTTATACCTTGCGTTTCAGTGCTGCGAGCATTTAAACCGCGCTTTGGTAACGGAGCGCGAAGCGATGGAAAAATTCGGCTGGGAGGAAGTTACCGTAAGGCCGATGCCCCATGCGGGCGGCTCTATGGCAACGGCGGCTTACGATAATTTCACTGACCCTGTTGTGGTGGAAGCCATTAAGGCCGACGCCGGTATCGACATCGGGCAGACCTTAATCGGCATGCACTTGAAACGTGTTGCCGTGCCGGTGCGCCTGACGCAGAAAACCATCGGCGCAGCCATCGTAACGGCGGCAAGGACACGTCCGCCCCTTATCGGCGGCGAGCGCGCGCATTACCCCGAAAAACGCTGAGCATTACAATTAAAATACATGGAGGGACTACAATGAATTTAGAAAAACTTGCAGTATGCGACCCCGAAATTGCTGCGGCAATGGGCGAGGAGCTGGGACGCCAGCGCAACAAAATTGAGCTGATTGCTTCCGAAAACTTCGTCAGCCCCGCGGTTATGGAAGCCATGGGCAGCGTGCTGACCAACAAATATGCGGAAGGCTACCCCGGACACCGTTATTACGGCGGCTGCGAATATGTTGACAAGGTAGAAACCCTTGCCATCGAGCGTGCCAAAAAACTGTTCGGTGCAGACCACGCCAACGTACAGCCCCATAGCGGCGCTAATGCCAACACCGCTGTTTACTTTGCCTTTTTGCAGCCGGGCGACACCATCATGGGCATGAACCTGTCGCAGGGCGGGCATCTTTCCCACGGTTCACCGGTAAACATCTCCGGCAAATATTATAAAGTAGTCCCTTACGGCGTTACGCACGAAACGGAACGCATTGATTACGACGAATTTGAGCGCATCGCCAAAGAAGCACAGCCCAAGCTGATTGTAGCGGGTGCAAGCGCTTACCCGCGCGTTATTGATTTTGAACGCATGGCAAATATTGCCCACAGCGTCGGCGCGATTTTTATGGTTGATATGGCGCATATCGCAGGGCTTGTTGCGGCAGGCCTGCATCCCAGCCCGGTGCCCTATGCCGATATTGTTACCACTACTACGCACAAAACCCTGCGCGGTCCCCGCGGCGGCTTAATCCTCTGCAAGGAGCAGTACGCAAAACAAATCGACAAGGCTATTTTCCCCGGCGTGCAGGGCGGCCCGCTGATGCACGTTATCGCGGCGAAAGCCGTTGCTTTTGGCGAAGCGCTGAAACCGGAATTTAAAGATTACGCCAAACAGATTATTGCCAACTGCAAAGCGCTGGCAGAAGGCTTGATTGCTGAAGGCTTCCGCCTTGTATCCGGCGGCACCGATAACCATTTGATTCTGGTTGACGTGCGCGGGCAGAAGATGACCGGCAAAACCGCCGAGCACCTGCTGGACGAAGTTGGCGTAACCTGCAATAAAAATACCATTCCGTTCGACCCCGAAAGCCCGTTTGTTACCAGCGGCATCCGCCTTGGCACCGCTGCCGTAACCACCCGCGGCTTTAAGGAAGACGATATGAAAGAAGTTGCCGCCATTATCGGCCTTGTGCTGAACAATGCGGATGACGAAGCAAAACATGCGGAAGCAGCAAAACGTGTTGCCGCTTTGTGCGCAAAATACCCCATGTACCCTGAGCTGTAACAGATTTCCTGAATATAAAAAGGAGGAGATTTTCATGCAGATAACCGTTGTTGAACACCCTTTAATCAAACACAAGCTTTCCAAAATGCGCGACGTGCAGACTACTTCGCGCGACTTCCGCGAATGGCTGGACGAAATTGCCATGCTGATGACCTACGAAGTAACCCGCGACCTTGCAGTTGATGAAATGCCGGTAATGACCCCGATTTGCGAAACCACCGGCTACAAGCTGCACAACAACATCGTCGTTGTGCCCATCCTGCGCGCAGGCCTTGGCCTTTTAAGCGGCGTTCTGCGCATGATTCCTAACGCGCATGTAGGTCATATCGGTTTGTACCGCGATGAGGAAACTTTGGAGCCCCATGAATATTACTGCAAAATTCCGCCCGATAAAGACCCGATTACCATTGTTGTCGACCCGATGCTGGCAACCGGCGGCAGCGCCGAAGCAGCCATTACCATGCTGAAAGCGCGCGGGCTGAAAAATATCCGCTTTATGTGCCTTGTAGCAGCGCCGGAAGGCGTTGAGGTGCTGAACAAAGTACATCCCGACGTTAAAATTTACACGGCAGCGCTGGATGAAAAGCTGAACGAGCACGGCTATATCGTACCGGGCCTCGGCGACGCCGGCGACCGTATTTTCGGCACGAAATGACAACGCAGCAAAGGCCCGACTGGGACCATTACTTTATGGAAATTGCCCGCGTGGTAAGCAAGCGCAGCACCTGCCTGCGCCGCAGCGTCGGCGCGGTAATTGTTAAAAACAGGCAGATTGTGGCGACCGGCTACAACGGTACGCCCTCCGGCCTGGAGCACTGCGCCGTTACCGGCTGCCTGCGAGAGCAGCTTAATGTGCCCTCCGGCAAAATGCACGAGCTGTGCCGCGGCATCCACGCCGAGCAGAATGCGGTAATACAGGCTGCCTACCACGGCGTTTCCGTCAACGGCGGCACGGTTTACTGCACGCACCAGCCTTGCGTGGTATGCACGAAAATACTAATCAACGCCGGTATTAAACGCATCGTTTACGCTAATCCCTACCCGGATAAGCTGGCGCAGGATATGCTGCAGGCATCCGGCATGGAACTTGTAATTTTAGATGACGAAAAAGATAAATAAAAAGAACTGCGATACGGAATTTACTGTATCGCAGTTCTTTTTTTACTATTGCCAAAATGTTGCAAGACTGTTAAAATATTATCTGCACGAAGATTGACATCGGTTTTCCACTCCACAAGAGTGGGGGTGGTACTATGACAATGTTTGAATGTTTATCGCTAATGATAGCATTTGCAACATTAGTAGTGCTTATCATTTCAAACCGTAAATAACGGCATGAAAAAAACCGTTTAACCTGAACGGTAAACGGCTTCTCTCGATCTCAAAAATTATAGGGAAGACCGATAGCTGGCAGGAAATCAATCTTCGTGCTTTTATTATACCTGCTTTGGCAAAAATTTTCAAGCCGGTTTATATTAAAGCCCCAGGCTTTGCCTTAACACGAATAGCAATCTGTTACTTTGTAACATTTCTGCAAAAAAATTTTAAAAAAGTTTTTCAAACCGCGTTTTTTTTGATATACTATTTACAATAATGTGATTAGATTAAGACCGCATAAAAACTGAATTTGAATACCGGCTTTTTTAGCATCGAGGTGAAAGATTGCAAGTGTATATTTTAGCGTTTATTATAGCTCTTTTAGCAAGCTGGGTGTTGACACCCTATGTCAAAAAAATGGCATTTCGCATCGGCGCTCTTGACAAACCGGACGGACGCAAGGTCCATCACGGCATTATGCCGCGTTTGGGGGGCCTTGCTATTTATTTGGCCTTTGTAATTGCCGTGTTTGCCACCATGCACATTACGCGCGACATTATGGCGCTGCTTCTGGGCGGCACGCTTATCGTCATCGTTGGCATTTTAGACGACAAATACCAGCTGCCCGCCAAGGTAAAACTGCTGGGGCAGATTGCGGCGGCGTTTGTGCTGGTGCTGTTTGATATTAAAATTGAATGGCTGAACAATCCGTGGGGCGGCTATTTTTACCTTGAATACCTGTCGATACCGCTGACGGTGTTCTGGATTGTAAGCTTTACCAATGTCGTAAACTTAATGGACGGGCTTGACGGCTTGGCAGCCGGTGTTTCCGGCATTGCTTCCGTAACGGTAATCCTTGTTGCATTGCAGCAGGGATTTTACCCCGTTGCCGTTATTACGGCGGCGCTGGCTGGCGGCATTATCGGCTTTATCCGCTACAACTTTAACCCGGCCAGCATCTTTATGGGCGATACCGGCAGTATGTTCATCGGCTACATGCTGGCAGCCATTTCTATCTTCGGCGCGGTAAAAAGCGCGGCTACCATTGCGCTGATTGTGCCTGCCGTTGCGCTCGGCCTGCCGATTATGGACACAGCCTTTGCCATTGTGCGCCGCTATACCAACGGACGCCCGATTTTCCAGCCGGATAAAGGGCATTTACACCACCGCCTGCTGGCGATGGGCCTCAGCCAGAAACAGGCCGTGCTTTTGATGTACGTTATCAGCGCGGTGCTGGGCATTGCGGCCATTCTTTTAACCGAAGTTGACGGCTACCTTGCCGCCGGCATTATTGCATGTATTATTTCCGGCGTCGCAGTAGGCGCTAAAAAGATAGGCATTTTAAACGACAGATAGGAGTGGGATTGATGGCGAAACTAAAGGTAATGACGGTTTTCGGCACGCGCCCGGAAGCCATAAAAATGTGCCCGCTGGTTCTGGAGATGCGCAAGCACCCCGACGAAATTGAGCCGCTGGTTGCTGTAACCGCACAGCACCGCGAAATGCTGGACCAGGTACTGCACCTTTTTGGCATTACTCCCGACTATGATTTGAATATTATGAGCGCCGGGCAGACGCTGTATGACGTTACTGAAAAAGCACTGCGCGGCCTGCAGAAGGTTCTGGAAGAAGCAAAGCCCGACCTGGTACTGGTACACGGCGATACCACCACCACCTTTGCCGGCGCGCTGGCAGCGTTTTACGCGCAAATCCCCGTCGGCCATGTGGAAGCAGGCTTGCGCACGGGCAATAAATACTCCCCCTTCCCGGAGGAGATGAACCGTAAATTAACCGGCGCTTTGGCGGATTACCACTTTGCGCCCACTGCGACCAGTAAAGCCAACCTGCTGCGCGAGAACGTGCCCGAAGCAAAAATTACCGTTACCGGCAACACCGTTATCGACGCTTTAAAAACCACGGTTAAGCCGGATTACCGTTTTGACGACGATAACCTGCACGAAGTGCTGGACAGCGGCAAACGCCTGATTTTAATGACGACGCACCGCCGCGAAAACCTTGGCGAACCGATGCGCCACGTTTACAAAGCACTGTGCGAAGTGCTGCGTACCCACAACGATGTGGAAGCTATCTTCCCGGTACATAAAAACCCAAAAGTACGCCAGATTGTCAATGAAGAACTTGGCCATCTGCCGCAGGTGCATTTGATAGAGCCTTTGGATTACCAGCCGTTTGCCAACTTAATGGCGCGCGTCGATGTAGTCCTTACCGACAGCGGCGGCATACAGGAAGAAGCCCCGGCGCTGGGTAAACCCGTGCTGGTGCTTCGCGATACCACCGAGCGCCCTGAAGCCGTAACCGCAGGCACGGTCAAACTTATCGGCACCGCGTATGAAGATGTTTTGCGCGAAACCAACCTGCTTTTGGATAACCCCGAACACTACCGCGCCATGGCGGAAGCCGTTAACCCGTACGGCGACGGCGAGGCCTGCGCAAGGATTGTGAACAGGATTTTGCGGGAATTTGGTTTTGAAGTGAAAGATTTACCCGAATTTACTGCAATTTGATGTAGACAGAATTTGTGAAATATTTTAAAATAATATTATAGAAGGTATGAAGATTTATGATTTTTTTATGACGTGAAATGTGGTGAGCGCCATGTTGGACGAAAATCTGGAAAAAGTTAAGCTTGCCGACAGAAAAAGGCAGGAAATTGCCCGGCGCATCAAGGCACGCCTTGAAAGGCAGCGCCGCCAGGAGCTTGAACGCATCCGTATGATGAATGCGTTTGCGATTGTTTCATCACTTGCAATGATGACGGTAATTGATTTTTTACTTGCTTATTGGGGTGGTGACTGGCTTGATGCTTATTTTCAGACAAGCGATCATTTCTGGCGCAAAATATTGCTTGGCCTTGCAGGGCTCACATTTGCGTTAGGTGTTTTTAAACTGATATATCTTACAAAACCCATGGAAGAAGAACAGGAAGAACAAAAAGAAGAACAATCGGCAATGCCTTCTGATAATAAATCTGAAAATGAAGATAAGATTTCAAATAGAAATGAAACTTTAACTAAATAAATTATGATGAGTTTTGATTTAACACCACTTGTACAGGCGGGCGGTTACAAAGTTATCGGGCGCCTGTTTGTTTCGGCAATGCCGCTGGTAATTGCAGCAGCACTGCTTGTAGGACATGATTTTTCCGTATCCCTTTTCAGGGGAGTTGTAATAGGTGTTTTAGATACGGTCATAATGTTTCATGGTATGAAGCGCGCGCTGCCCTATGTCAAAAATCCCCAAAAAGGTATTTCGATAATGGGGCGTTATCGTATTTACCGCCTTTTGTCAGCAGGAAGCATTTTTGTGCTGATGTTAAGGATGAAATACCCGGTTTTCGGTGCAAGCCTGGGATTTCTTCTGATACATATATTTTTAATCATCAATTTATTATTTTTCGCGTACCGCCTTAATAATGGGAGGAAGCGTGAGGAAAGGAGTGAAAAGGATGGGAAATGAAGCAGCTGCTATGGCACAGGGTGCTGAACAGTCGGGTGAAATTATACATTATGCTGCAACAGAAATAGCACCTGGTATTGTAATCAATATGCAGACTATGTATATGACCTGGATTGCGATGGCTATCGTCTTTGTACTGTTTTTTATAGTTTCGCGCAATCCGAAGATGGTTCCGAGCGGCCTGCAAAATGTGATGGAGATGTTTATTGATTTCCTTGATGGTATGATGAACCAGAACCTTGGCGAAAAAGGCCGTAAATATATGGCTTCTTTCATTATTACCTTGTTCATGTTCATTCTGGTCAGCAATGAAATCGGTATGCTCCCGCAAGTCGGGGTGCACTGGACTTCGCCGACCAACGACATCAACACATGTTTTGCGCTTTCACTGCTTATTGCTTTAAGTGCTTACATTGTAGGCGTAATAAGGCAGGGTATTGGCCATTTTAAACATTTTGTAAGCCCCAGTAAAGCGTTCTTGCCGCTGCATATACTGGACGCTATCACGAAACCTTTGACTATGGCGCTTCGTCTTTTCGGTAATATTCTGGCAGGCGAAATTTTGCTGATAGTTCTTTACCAGCTGTCTCCGTGGATTATTCCGGAGTTCTGGGTAATGTTCAGCTTGTTCATTGGCTTTGTCCAGGCCTTTATCTTTACGATTCTGGCATTGGGCAGCTATGCTCTGGCGTTCTCCGAACATTAATTTAATGTTTGGTGAGAGATTAAAAATTATTTAATTTTGAAAGGATGAATTAAATGTCTGAAACTGCAATTATTACTGCTGCATCTCTTATTGCTGCTGGTCTTGTATGCCTTGGTGCTGCTGCCGGTGCCGGTTTTGGTAACGGCAACATGTGCGGTAAATCTATCGAATCTATGGCTCGTCAGCCGGAAGAATCCGGTAAAATCTTTACCAACATGCTGGTTTGCGTAGGCCTTATCGAATCCATGCCTATCCTTTGCTACGTTATAGCAATCGTTCTTGTATTTGCTAACCCTTTCATTTAATAACCTGATTTGTGATGTTAGTACAAAAATTACAAAAGGGAGGGTCATAATTGGTTGATATAAACGCAACATTAATTGCGCAGGTACTGAACTTTTTGTTCTTAGTGTTCATTCTCGCAAAATTTGCGTACAAGCCCATTATCAATATGATGGACGAACGCAAGAACAAAATCGCAAGTGACCTGGAAAACGCTGAAATGGCGAAAGCCGAAGCAGAAAAATTAAAAGCTGAATATGCTGCTCAGCTGGCTGCTGTACGTCAGGAAGCTCAGAGCATCATTGAAAATGCACGCAAAACCGCTCAGTCCGTTCACGACAAGATTATTGCCGAAACCAAAGAAGAACAGGAACAAATTGTTGCTTCTGCGAAAGACGCAATTTTGCTTGAAAAACAGCAGGCTTTGGGCGAAGTTCGTGCTCAGGTTATCAAACTTAGTTTGGTTGCTGCCGGTAAAATCCTGGAACAGAAATTAAATTCTGCAGAAGATGAAAAATTGGCAGGTTCCGTTGTTGATAAAATAATGAAATAAATATTGATTTGTGTTCCGAATACGCCGGATGCATCCTTTATGGGCATGAACCGGCAGATTGAGGTGATTGGTACAATATGAAGAATGAAGAAAATATTGCTTTGATAGAGCAAGAATTGTCCGATTTCAAGATTGACCGCAGTTCTATCAAAGATTTGCTGGAAGTAAAAGTTACTACTGCTAAAAAACTTACTTCCGACGAGTATCAATCCATTTCTGCAATTCTTACCGAGAGACTTGGCAGCGACATTTACATGAACAAAATCGTGGATCCTGCTATCCTCGGTGGTATTATAGTACAAGTTGGCGATAAGGTATTCGACGCTTCCGCTCTCCGCAAACTGAAGAAAATGGAAGTTGTTATGGATGGCATTGACATCCACGAATACTCCTTACAGGACACCGCTAAAATCTCTGATGCCATGGGCGCTAAGCTCGAGAATTACAGTGTGGATGTAAACTTGGAAGAAGTCGGCATTGTAGAAAAAATCGGTGACGGCATTGCTACCGTTATCGGTATGAAAAACGCTATGGCAGGCGAAATGGTTGAGCTCCCGAACAATGTAACCGGTATGGTACTCAACCTTGACCGTGAAGATGTCGGTATCGTACTTCTCGGCGGTGAAACCCGTGTTAAAGAGGGCGACATCGTACGCAGAACCGGCCGCATCATGGAAGTTGGCGTGGGCGAAGGCCTTCTCGGCCGCGTTGTAAGCGCTCTGGGCGAGCCTATCGACGGCAAAGGCGCTATTAACTACGCCGAAAAACGCCCGATTGAATCCCCGGCTCACGGCATTGCAGACCGTGAATCCGTAGATACCCCGCTGCAGACCGGTATTAAATGTATCGACGCTCTCGTTCCTATCGGACGTGGCCAGCGCGAACTTATTATCGGCGACCGCGGCACCGGCAAAACTGCCGTTGCAATTGATACCATTCTTAACCAGAAAGGCCAGAACGTAATCTGCATTTACGTTGCTATCGGCCAGAAGGCTTCCAACATTGCCCGTATCGTTCGTACCCTCGAACAGCACGGCGCAATGGAATATTCCATCGTTGTTGCAGCTACCGCGGCTGATTCCGCTCCGCTGCAGTACATCGCTCCGTATGCCGGTGTAACCATGGCAGAATACTTCATGGATCAGGGCAAAGACGTTCTGTGCGTATACGACGACCTTTCCAAACACGCCGTTGCATACCGCGCAATGTCCCTGCTGCTCCGCCGTCCTCCTGGACGTGAAGCATACCCCGGCGACGTATTCTACTTACATTCCCGTCTGTTGGAACGTGCTGCTAAACTGAATAAAGAGCTTGGTAACGGCTCCATTACTGCGCTGCCTGTTATCGAAACTCTGGCAGGCGACGTAGGCGGCTTTATTCCGACCAACGTAATTTCCATTACCGACGGCCAGATCTTCCTGGAATCCGAATTGTTCTACGCTGGTATCCGTCCGGCTATTAACTCCGGTTTGTCTGTATCCCGTGTAGGCGGCGCTGCACAGATTAAAGCAATGAAATCCGTTGCAGGCACCCTGCGCCTTGACCTTGCACAATATCGTGAACTTGCTGCGTTTGCCCAGTTCGCATCTGACCTTGATAAAGCTACCAAGGCTCAGCTCGACCGCGGCCAGCGCCTGATGGAAATCATGAAGCAGGGCCAGTATCAGCCGCTGCCGGTAGAAAAAGAAGTTATGTCTATCTATGTAGGCACTAAAGGTTATCTTGATAATGTTGACGTTAAAAAGATTACCAGATTCGAGAAAGAATTCCTTGAATTCATGGACGCAGCTCATCCGGCTGTTGGCGAATCCATCCGTGCCGAAAAGAAAATTACCGACGAAGCAGAAGCTGAACTGAAGAAAGCCATAGAACAGTTTAAGGAAACTTTTCTTGCCAGTGAAGGCAGGTGATTGACTGATGGCTACTGCACGTGAGATTCATCGCCACATGAAAAGTGTCAAGAACATTGGTCAAATCACAAAGGCGATGAAAATGGTTGCTGCGGCACGTCTGCGCAAAGCGCAGGAAAGAGCTGCCGCCAGCCGTCCGTATGCTATAAAAATTAAAGAGGTTTTAAGTAATATCGTCGGCGATAAAGGAACTTTGTCCGGCCTTGACCCGAGAAAACATCCTTTGCTCCAGAAACGTCCGGTTAAAAAGGTTGGTTTTTTGGTAATGTGCTCCGATAAAGGCCTTGCAGGCGCTTACGGCAGCAATGTTTTAAAACATGCTATGAGTGAAATCATGAAAGTTAACGGCGAAGTCACAATCATTACCTGCGGCCGCCGTGCAAGGGATTTCTTCAGACACCGTGGTTTCAACGTGCTGAAATCCCACTATGGTTTCTCCGATAAGCCCTCTTACAACAATGCTGTTGAAGTTGCATATGACGCAGCACAGCGTTTTGCCGGCGGCGAGTTCGATGAACTGCGTATTGTATATACTTTGTTTAAATCGGCTTTGGCACAAATGCCTACCGCAGAAGTTATCCTTCCTTTGGAACCCCCGAAGGCAGAAGCTCCTAAAGCAGGCGAAGCGCAGGTTAAAACAAATACCGAGTATCTGTTCATGCCTGAAGCTGAAGATATCCTTGCCGATTTGGCACCTCGTTATCTGGAAACTGTTGTTTATGCCGCACTCGTACAATCCGCAGCCAGTGAGCTCGGTGCCCGTATGACTGCAATGAGCTCCGCAACCGATAACGCAGCTAAGCTGGTTAAGAGCCTTGAGCTTAACTACAACAAAGCCCGTCAGGCACAAATTACCCGCGAGCTGACCGAAATCTGCGGCGGCGCAGAGGCATTAAAACAGAACTGAGAATAATTTATAAGTAATTTAGGAGGCTAAAACCTTGAATACTGGTAGAATAGTACAAGTTGTTGGCCCTGTTGTTGACATTGAGTTCAGCCCGAAAACAATGCCGGCGATCCTGAACGCTATTAAAATTGATGGCACTACCGATGACGGTAAAGTAAACATTCACCTTACCTGTGAAGTTATGCAGCATATCGGTTACAACATCGTTCGCTGCGTAGCAATGAGCTCTACCGACGGTCTGGTTCGCGGCATGAAAGCCGTTGATACCGGCGCTCCTATCAGCGTTCCGGTTGGCCCCGGCGTTTTGGGTCGTATCTTCAACGTCCTTGGTGAAACCGTTGACCACGACGACACCAAAGTAGAAGCAGCTGACTACTGGCCGATCCATCGTCCTGCTCCGACTTTTGACCAACAGGCTACAAGCACTAAAATTTTAGAAACAGGCATCAAAGTTGTCGACCTGATCGCTCCGTACGCTATGGGCGGTAAAATCGGTCTGTTCGGCGGTGCAGGCGTAGGCAAAACCGTTATTATTATGGAACTTATCCATAATATCGCAACTGCACACGGCGGCTATTCCGTATTTGCCGGCGTAGGCGAACGTACCCGTGAAGGTAATGACCTCTGGTGCGAAATGAAGGAATCCGGCGTTATCGACAAAACGGCTCTGGTATACGGCCAGATGAACGAGCCTCCGGGAGCGCGTATGCGCGTAGGCCTTACCGGCCTTACCATGGCTGAATACTTCCGTGATGTCGGCGGCCAGGACGTACTTCTGTTCATCGATAACATTTTCCGTTTCATTCAGGCAGGTTCCGAAGTTTCCGCATTGCTCGGCCGTATGCCTTCCGCAGTAGGTTATCAGCCTACTTTGGCAAACGATATCGGTGCATTGCAGGAACGCATTACCTCCACTAAAACCGGTTCCATCACCTCCGTACAGGCTGTATACGTACCTGCGGACGACTTGACTGACCCTGCACCGGCAGGCACCTTTGCCCATCTGGATGCAACCACGGTATTGTCCCGTTCCATCGCAGAGCTTGGTATTTATCCGGCAGTAGACCCGCTGGATTCCACCAGCCGTATTCTTGACCCGCTTGTAATCGGTGAAGAACATTACAACGTAGCCCGCGGCGTACAGGCAATTCTGCAACGCTATAAAGAATTGCAGGATATTATCGCCATCCTCGGTATGGAAGAACTGAGCGAAGAAGATAAACTGACTGTTGCCCGTGCACGTAAAATCCAGAGATTCCTTTCCCAGGCCTTCTTCGTAGCAGAACAGTTTACCGGTACTCCGGGACAATATGTTCCTTTGCAGGAAACCATCAGAGGCTTTAAAGAAATCCTCGAAGGTAAACATGACGATCTGCCCGAAGGCGCGTTCTACATGGTAGGTACTATCGACGACGCTATTAAGAAAGCTGAAAGCATGAAGGTGGATTGATTGCATGGCTAATTTAATGCAATTGGAAATTGTAACCCCTGATAAATACTTCATTAAAAGAGATAACGTTGTATACGCAGGTTTTGAAGCTTTAGACGGCGGTTTTGGCGTTTTCGCCAACCATATGCCTGCCATTGCAGCGCTTAAAGATGCCCCGTTTAAATACAGGGATTCCAATAATGAAGAACATTTCATTTATTTATCCGGCGGGTTTGCTGAAATAGTAAAAAATAAAATTACTATTCTCAGTATTTTAGCCGAAGCAGCCGAAGATATCGACCTTGAACGTGCGCACGCAGCTTTGGAAAGAGCTGAAAGCCGCATTGCTAATTTTACTGTTGACCTCAACATTAAAAGGGCGGAAGCTGCTAAGGCAAGAGCTCTCGGCAGAATCAGAACCGTGGAACTTTCCATGGCTGCCAAAATGAGATAAGCTTAATTTTAAAACGCACCTCTTAACCGGGGTGCGTTTTTTATTTTGTTTTAACGTAAATGGATTTAGCGCCGCTGCATTGAATTTTGTGAAAGCTGCAAATTTCTGCCCGTACACAAAATGTTTGCTTGTTTTATGCCGCCGGATACGATAAAATATATTTACGGTTTTTAGGCTGATTTTTATATGGAGGGTAAAATGAATAATACAAATCAAGATAAAACACCAAAAAAATCAATGTATTATTATTATATGCTGGCGCTGGCGATTTTGCTTTTGCTGAACACGGTCATCATACCGATGTTCTTCAGCCCGAAGGTGCAGGAAATTTCCTACGGCAGCTTTTTGCAGATGGTTGACGACGGCAAGGTTGCCAAGGTTGAAATTACCAACAACAAAATTGCGGTGCTTGCTAAAGACAGCGACGATAAATCCATTTATGTTACCGGCAGGGTGGAAGACCCCCAGCTTGTTAACCGCTTAATGGAAAGCAAGGTGGAGTTTTCGCAGGTAATACCTAAAGAAAACACGCCGCTGGAAAACATTTTGTATAACTGGATTATCCCGATATTCATCTTTTTTGCCTTGGGGCAGTTGTTTATGCGATTTATGGCAGGGCGCATGGGCGGAGGCGGCCCGCTGAACTTTGGCAAGAGCAACGCCAAGGTTTATGTGGAAGCCGCAACAGGCAAGACCTTTGCCGATGTGGCAGGGCAGGACGAAGCCAAGGAAGCACTGATGGAGCTGGTGGACTTTTTGCACCATCCGGACAAATACAAATCAATCGGCGCAAATATGCCGAAGGGCGCGCTTCTGGTCGGTCCTCCGGGCACGGGCAAAACGCTGCTTGCCAAAGCTGTGGCCGGTGAGGCAAAAGTACCGTTTTTCAGCATCAGCGGCAGCGAATTTATTGAAATGTTTGTCGGCATGGGCGCCGCCCGTGTGCGCGATTTGTTTAAACAGGCGCAGGAAAAAGCGCCGTGCATTATTTTTATCGACGAGATTGACGCTATCGGCAAAAAGCGCGACAGCGGGCGTTTTGGCGGCAACGATGAACGCGAACAGACCTTAAACCAGCTTTTAAGCGAGATGGACGGTTTTGACGGCAGCAAGGGCATTGTAATCTTAGCTGCAACCAACAGGCCGGAATCGCTGGATAAAGCGCTTTTGCGCCCGGGGCGTTTTGACCGCCGCATACCGGTTGAACTGCCGGATTTGCAGGGACGCGAAGCAATTTTGCGCGTACATGCGCAGAACATTAAAACCTGCGACGATATCGACTATAACGCCATTGCCCGCGCAACCAGCGGAGCAAGCGGTGCGGAACTGGCAAATATCGTCAACGAAGCGGCTTTGCGTGCCGTGCGTATGCACCGCGACTGCGTAACGCAGAGCGACCTTGAAGAATCTGTAGAGGTTGTTATTGCCGGTTATCAGCGCAAGGGCGCGGTTATACCCAAGGAGCAGAAACGCATTGTGGCGTACCACGAAATTGGGCACGCGCTTGTGGCAGCACGCCAGAAGAACAGCGCGCCGGTGCATAAAATTACGATTGTACCGCGTACCAGTGGTGCTTTGGGCTACACCATGCAGGTCAGCGAAGACGACAACGTGCTGATGAGCAAGGAAGAACTGTTCAACAAAATTGCCACGCTTACCGGCGGGCGCGCGGCGGAAGAAGTTATCTTCAAGAGCATTACCACCGGCGCCAGCAACGATATTGAACAGGCAACACGTATTGCCCGGGCAATGGTAACACGCTTCGGCATGACGGATGAGTTTGACATGATGGCGACGGAAACCGTTACCAACGCTTACCTCGGCGGCGATACTTCGCTGGCTTGCAGCGAAACCACCAGCGGCAAAATTGACGCCAAGGTGCTGGAACTGATTAAAGAAGCGCACAATAAAGCGCGCACGATTCTGGAAGCCGATATGGATAAGCTGCATGAACTTGCGGCTTACCTTCTGGAAAAGGAAACCATTACCGGCGAAGAATTTATGCAGATTTTAGAGCACGGCAGACAGGACGAAACAAAGGCAGAAACCGTTGAAACATCCGCGCAGGCGGCTGAAGAAACAAAGCCTGTTTGCAGTGTTTGTGATGCCGAAGCGGAACAGACAGAAGATGCGCCGGACGCTTTGCTTAATGAAGATAGTGAACGAAATTGATGGGATTGAGGTGAAGGTATGGAGCCTGCTGTTGGCTGTCTGATCCTTTTGGGCGTGATGGCCCTGCTGTTTATTACGGAACTGATTCCGCTGGCGGTAACCGCTATGGGCGGCGCGATTATCTGCGGATTTTTGAATTATATACCCGATAACGGCGTGTTTTTGGGGCTTTCGCACCCGACGGTGACGCTGTTTGCCGGTATGTTTGTGGTTGGCGCGGCCATGTTCCACACGGGGCTGGCGCACAGCATCGGCGTGTTTATTGTTAAGCGCGCGGGCAAAAGCCAGAAGAATTTAATGCTGTGCATTATGGTTGTTGCCGCCGTTTTAAGCATGTGCCTTTCCAACACCGGTACGGCGGCCTGCCTGCTGCCGGTAGTAATGGGCATCTGCGCGGCTGCCAAAATGTCGCCTTCACGCCAGCTTATACCGCTGGCTTACGCTGTTTGCAGCGGCGGCATGATAAGCCTTGTCGGTACGCCGCCGAACATTATCATCAGCGGTGCGCTGAGCAATTTTGGCTACCAGCCGTTTGAGTTTTTTGAATTTGCGTGGATTGGCGTGCCTATTACGCTCGTCACCATTGTTTATATGTATTTTGTGGGGCGCAGGCTGCTGCCGGAGGGCGGCGAAGTGCCCGAAAAGTTTTTGGCGGAGCTTGACCCGATGCAGCACAACGTGCCCAAGCAGGTTATTGCCGGGCTGATTTTGTTGGGCTGCATGGTGGTAATGTGCCTTGATTTGGAAAAAATTACCATTGAGATGGCGGCTGTGGTTGGCGCGCTGATTTGTGTTTTGACCGGATGCCTGACAGAAAAACAGGCGTATAACTCCATTGAGTGGAGTACTATTTTCCTGTTTGCGGGCATGATGCCGGTATCGCACGCGCTGTACAACACCGGTGCGGCCGAACTTTTGGCGCGCTGGATGCTGGAAATGCTGGGCGGCGCACCCGGCCCGCTGGTTGTAACGGCAGTAATTTTTATAGTAACGGCGCTGTTAACGCAGTTTATGAGCAACTCCGCATCGGCGGCGCTGCTTGCGCCTATCGGGCTTGTTGTATCGCAAAAGCTGGGCGTATCGCCGTACCCGGTGCTGATGTCCATTGCCGTGGCGTCGTCCTGCGCGTTTGCAACGCCAATCGGCACACCGCCGTGTACTTTAATGGTCGGCCCCGGGCATTACCGCTTTGTGGACTACATTAAAGCCGGGCTGCCGCTGATAATTTTGTGTTTTGCCGCCACGGTCATCATCGTACCGCTGGTTTGGCCTTTTTAAAGCCGGTGTTTGCGTGCCGGCGGATGGGAGGAATTAGATGAAGCAATGTATGGATTCTGACAATTTGCACCGCCGTTTGAAAAAAATCATCGGGCAGGTGCAGGCCATCGACAGGATGGTGGATGAGGACGTGCCGTGCGAGGATATTTTAATGCAGATTAACGCCGCCAAATCGGCGCTGCACCGCGTAGGGCAGGTTGTACTGGAAGGGCATATCCAGCACTGTGTGCGCGACGGCATTGAGCACGGCGACGCTGAAAAAACCATCCAAAACTTTACCAAAGCAGTGGAACGCTTCGCCAACATGGCGTAAGCCAAAAGTTTAAGCAGTAATTAAAACGCAGATACAAAAGTATCTGCGTTATTTTTATATCCGCCACAACGGAAAACAAAAAAGACGCACCAAACTGATGCGCCTTAAAATATAAAATTATGCGGTTATTTGGTAAACTGCAAAAGATAACTTACGCCTGCCATAACAACAAGGTACAAAATCATATACATTAAAACCTTAAACATGATTTTAATGGCTTTATCATAAGTGGTCATAGTTTCTTTGGCGGATTTTTTTCTGGGTTTATAATCAAGTTTAATATAATCATTATCCATAACAGCAATCCCCCTTCGGCAAGATAAATATCTTTAACTTTATTATAAACTATTTTGGTAAAGATTGCCATAAAAACTTTGTGGTGGGGGTTGGTAAAATTGGGTGAAAAAGCCCCGCCGTGTTATGACAGCGGGGTGGTTTTATTTTTCTTTTAAAATTTTAATCAGTTCTTCTTCGGTGATGGTTTCTTCGGTGTAAATTTTAATGCCATTTTGCAAAAACAGCGCCGCTGTTACGCCGTTGCCTGCTTTTTTGCCGCCGTTAAAACTGCCGTCGTAAATCATGCCGCAGCCGCAGGATGGGCTGCGCGCTTTTAGTATGGCGCAATTGGCGTTGTGCTTTTTGGCATAGGCCAGCGCTTTTTGCGCGCCGCTGATAAAGTTTTGCGTTACATCCTTACCGTCCTTACCGGCAACTTTGGCCCTGCCATTTAAAACGTCCTCGCCGCTGCCGCCCTGTATTTCTGCAGGCGGGCGGGGTATCGGCAAAACGCCGAAGCATTCCGGGCAAATGGCGATAAAATCATCGGTATTGTAATATTTTGCCAGCCACGGGCACAAATTGTTGCCGCCGCTGTATTTTACGTTGCGCCCCAACAGGCACGCGCTTATTAAAATCATTTTCCGCCGTCCTCGCTTGTGTACTGGTTAATCAGGGCGAAAATCTTTTTCTGCTTGTGTTTGCCGCTGGGGGCGGAGGTAAAGCCGCGCCCGAAAACATCGCTAGCCTCGGTGATAATCATGAACGCGCCGGGGTCTTTTTTGCGTACAATCTGGCGGATGCGTGCCACCTGCGTCAGCTTGGCAACGACAAACAGCACCTTGCGCTGCTGATGGGTGTAAGCGCCTTCGCCGTACAGGTAAGTAACGCCGCGCCCGACGATTTTAATAATGCCTTCGGCAATTTCTTCGTAGTGTTCGCTGATGATGATAATGTTCTTTTTGTAATCGAAGCCGACGGTGATGGAGTTGGTAACTTTAAACACGATGAAGAAGGTCAGCATCGTGTACAGCACGGATTCGATACCGAAGAAGAACGTGCCGCAAATCATCAGGAAGATGTTGAAAATAAAATTGGTGGTCGCCTGGCTGATGCTGTAATATTTGTTGATGATGCCGCCGATAATATCCATGCCGCCAGTGCCGCCGCCGACGCGGTACACAAGACCCATGCCGAGGCCGTACATAACGCCGCCGGTAATGCAGCTTAACATTTTTTCCGGCACATCCGGCGTGTAAGCCGTTAAAAAGTGCAGGCCGTCAATGGCGAAGGAAAGGAAAGTCATCGTCGCCAGCGAGCCGAAGAAATATTCCTTGTCCATGTACTTCCACGCAAGGTAGAACAGCGGGATGTTGAGGACGAGGTTCATAACGCCGATGGGCAGGCCGCTGAGATAGTAAATGATAAAGCCAAGGCCCGTAACGCCGCCGCTGAGCAGCATGTTGGGGATATAAAACAGATTGATGGCGCTGGCCGTAATCAAACAGCCGATAACCACCATTGTATAACGGTAAATTTTGTGCTTCATGGTGCGCTCCTTAAAAATTTTGATTAACTGTTATAATCTTATCATTTTTTGCGCAAAAAAGGAATTGAACGGCGGCAATTTTGGCAAAAAAGAACAGAAATTTTAAAATAGATTTAAAATTTTTTATAACTTTTTGCTTTCATCTAAAGCAAAGCGCCTTAAATTATGGTAAAATATATTGTATACAGAATTTTGAATTGACAGGGATGTTTATGGAAAAAATTACAGAAACAGCTTATGCCAAAATAAATCTGGGGTTGGACGTTTTGGGTACGCGCCCGGACGGTTACCACGAGGTGTGCATGGTAATGCAGAGCGTCAGCCTTGCCGATAGCGTTACGCTAGAGCCGCACGAAGGGCTTTGCGTTGTGACGGGTAAGGACGATTTGCCCGGCGACGACACCAACCTTGCGTGGAAGGCTGCCATGCTGATGGCAAGCCGTTTCGGCCAAAAGCCGGATGTAAAAATAACACTGGATAAGCGCATTTTTATGGCGGCGGGGCTGGCAGGCGGCAGCAGCGACGCGGCGGCAGTGCTGCGCGGGCTGAACCGTTTGTGGCAGCTTAATTTAAGCGTGGCGGAGTTGGAGGCACTTGCGGCGGAAATCGGCAGCGACGTACCGTTCTGCATTGCTGGCGGCACGCAGCTATCCGAAGGGCGCGGCACGGATTTAACCGTACTGCCTTCGCCGGAAGAAACGGTAATCGTTCTGGCCAAGCCTAAAATTGCCGTATCTACCGCGTGGGTGTACCGCGAATTTGACGCTTTGGCAAATCCGCAGCACCCGGACGTTAAAGCCTTAACCGCAGCGCTGCAAAAAGGCAGTGCCAAACTGCCGCTGCCCGGCATGGGCAACGCGCTGGAAGGCGTAACCTGCGCCAAATATCCGGCGGTAGACGCCATAAAACAAAAAATGCTGGCCGCCGGTGCGGATTACGCGCTGATGAGCGGCAGCGGGCCGACCGTATTTGCCATTGTAAGAGACACGCAGACGGTGGAAAAAATACTTAAAACACTTGCGGCAGATGACCTTGAAACAGCCATCGCCCATACAGTACAAAGGAGTGTAATATAAATGAGCGGACATTTGAGCCCTATTCAGCTTGACAGTTACAGACCGCTGCGCGAGCTGGTATGCGAAACCATCCGCCAGGCGATTGTTGACGGCGTTTTCAGCCCGGGCGAGCGCCTGATGGAAATTCAGCTTGCTGACGAAATGGGCGTCAGCCGTACCCCCGTGCGCGAGGCTATCCGCAAGCTGGAACTGGAAGGCTTTGTGGTAATGATACCGCGCCGAGGCACTTATGTGGCCGATATTTCCATTAAAGATATCAACGAAGTTTACGAAATCCGCACCAGCCTTGAGGTTCTGGCCGCAGGGCTTGCTGCCGAGCGCATCAGCGATGAGGAGCTGGAAACCATGCAGCGCCTGCTGGTGGAAATTGGGCAGCATATTGAAGACGGAAACATTGAAAAAATTGTAGAAATCGACACCGCTTTCCACGATGTTTTGTATAAGGCAAGCCGCAACGGCAGATTAGCAGGCATCATCAACAACCTGCGCGAGCAGATTACCGTAATCCGCCGCCGCTCGATGATGTACCCGGGGCGTTTGCGCAACACTATGGAAGAACACCGCCTGCTGGTGGACAGCATTGCCGCCCACGACGTTGACAGGGCGCAGAACGCGGCGCGCATCCATATGGAAAACGCCGAACACACCCTGCTGAAGGATATGCTGGAAAGCGCAGAGCGCAAGAGAAAATAAGAAAAGGGGTATAGAAATTGTCAAAACTTGTTGCTGTAATTTTAGCTGCCGGTATGGGCACCCGCATGAAATCCAAACTGCCGAAAGTTTTGCACAAAGTTGGCGGCAAAGCCATGCTGCAAAGAGTGCTTGACGCTGCAACCGGCGCAGGCGCTGCTAAAAAGGTAGTTATCACCGGCCACTGCGCAGAGCTTGTTAATGAGCTCATCGGCAGCCAGGCCGTAAACGTATACCAAAAAGAACAGCTTGGCACCGGCCACGCCGTGATGCAGGCTGAAAACGAACTGAAAGGTTTTAGCGGCACTGTAATAGTGCTGTGCGGCGACACTCCGCTGCTGGACGCTGGCGAGCTGCGTAAATTTTACGAGGAACATGTACAGAGCGGCGCTGCTGCTACCGTACTGACCGCCATGATGCCCAATCCATACGGCTACGGACGCATTATCCGCAACAGCGAAGGCAATGTGGCAGGCATTGTGGAAGAAAAGGACGCAACGCCGGAACAGAAAGCCATTACCGAAATCAACACCGGCATTTTCTGCTTTGAAGCGCCGCTGCTGTTTGAAGTGCTGCACACTTTGACCAACGATAACGCTCAGGGCGAATATTATTTGACGGACGTACTTTCCAAACTGAATGGCATGGGTAAAAAAGTAGGCGCCGCCGTTACTGCGGATAATGCCATGGTGATGGGCGTAAACAGCCGCCGCCAGCTGGCAGAAGCCGAAGCGGAACTGCGTGAGCGCGTGCTGGGCAGATTGATGGACAGCGGCGTAACTGTTATGGACCCCGCCAGCACCTTTGTGGGCGAGGACGTAAAAGTTGGGAGCGACACCGTTATTTACCCGTATACATGGCTGGAAGGCGCAACCGAAATAGGCAGTGACTGCGTAATCGGGCCTTCCGTGCGTTTGACCAACGTAAAAGTTGGCGACGAAGTGGAAATGCAGTTTACCTACGGGCATGACTGCGTTGTGAAAAACAAAGTTGTTATGGGGCCTTACGTACACCTGCGCCCCGATACCGTACTGGAAGAAAAAGTTAAAATCGGCAACTTCATCGAAGTTAAAAATTCCCACGTCGGCTACGGCACCAAGCTGCCGCACCTTTCCTACATCGGCGACAGCGATATCGGCAGCGGCGTAAACATCGGCTGCGGCTGCATTATGGTTAACTACGACGGCAAAAAGAAACACCGCACCACCATCGGAAACGACGCGTTTATCGGCTGCAACAGCAATCTGGTTGCGCCCGTTACCATCGGCGACGGCGCTTATGTCGGCGCAGGTTCCACCATTACCAAGGAAGTTCCCGCCGACGCGCTTGGCATTGCCCGCGCCAAACAGAAAAACATTGAAGGCTGGGCGGCAAAACAGCGCGAAGACTGATAAATTTTGCTAATTGACTTGTTAAAACTGCGTAAAAAGTTGTATACTATATTTATAAGGTAAAAAATTTCAGGCAGTACAGACTAATTGACTTGGAGGTATATGACCATGTTGTCAGATGAGAGCAGAATGAGGATTTTTACCGGTAACGCCAACCCCGATTTGGCACGCGAGATTGCCGAAAATCTCGGTACTACCGTCGGCGATGCCGTTATCAACCGTTTTAACAACGGCGAAGTGCAGGTTATGATTAACGAAAGCGTCCGCGGCAAGGACATCTTTATTGTTCAGCCGACCTGCGGCCCTATCGTTAACGATAACGTAATGGAGCTTTTGATTATGGCTGACGCCTTCAAACGCGCTTCCGCCGCACATATCACCGCAGTTATCCCTTACTATGGCTATGCGCGCCAGGACCGCAAGGCCCGCGGCCGTGAACCTATTACCGCTAAATTAATGGCAGACCTTTTGGAAACCGCCGGCATTACCCGCGTTGTTACCATCGACCTGCACGCTGCACAAATTCAGGGCTTCTTCAACGTACCGTTTGACCATATGCCTGGGCAGCCGATTCTGGCGGAATACATTAAGAGCAAAAATTTAGAAGACCTCATTGTTGTATCTCCTGACCTTGGCGGCGTAAGCCGTGCCCGCACGATGGCAGAACGCCTCGGCTGCGGTATGGCCATTATCGACAAACGCCGTCCGGAACCGGGCGTTGCCGAAGTTATGAACCTCATCGGCAATGTTGAAGGCAAAACGGCAGTGCTTGTTGACGATATGATTGATACGGCAGGCTCTTTGGTTGAAGCAGCCAAAGCCGTTAAAAAATTCGGCGCTAAAGAAATTTACGCATGCTGCACGCACCCGATTTTGACGGACCCGGCAGTAAGCCGCATCGCGCAGTCGGATATTACCGAAGTTGTTGTTACCAACACCATTCCGCTGCCGCCCAGCAAAAAGCACCCCAAAATCAAAGTGCTTTCCATTGCGCCGATTTTGGCAGAAACCATTCTGCGCATTTACAACCAGTGGTCTGTAAGCCAGCTGTTTGAAAAACATAAATAATAAACACAAAGGGCCTGCCGCAGGCGCGGCGGGCCTTATTTTTGCATTAAGGAGATTTTATGAAACTGATTGCAGGACTTGGCAACATCGGTAAGGAATACGAAGGCACGCGCCACAACATCGGCTTTATGGTGGCCGACGAGTTGGCAAAGCGCTGGGGCATTACCACATGGAAGAACGAGCGCAACGCCATGTGCGCCGAATACCGCACGCCGGAAAAAGTTTTTTTGATTAAACCGACAACCTACATGAATTTAAGCGGCGAAGCAGTCGGTGCTTTCGCTAATTTTTACAACATCGCGCCGGAGGATATCGCCGTTATCCAGGACGACCTTGATTTACCCTGCGGCCAGCTGCGTGTGCGCCGTAAAGGCAGCGCGGGCGGGCACAACGGCATTAAATCTATCCAGCAGCATCTCGGCACGGGCGATTTCCCGCGCTTTAAAATCGGCATAGGCCACCCGGAGCGCAACGCCAAAGCTGTTATCGGGCATGTGCTGCACCGCTTCGGCAAGGAAGAACAGGCGCTTATCGGCGAAGCCGTCAGCAAAATGGCGGACGCCGTCGAGCTGTGGCTGAAGGGCGATATGGACGCCGTTATGCAGGAATACAACAAAAAGCCGCCCAAAAAGAAGGAAGAAGCGGCTGAAGAAAAAAATAACCCGGTGGATACCGGTAAAAATTAAACGGCTTAAAATTTGCCGTGCTGTAACGCATGTTACACTTTTTGTGCTTAATTTACAATAAAAAACAAAATTGTAAAAATTTTGTGCGGAAAGTGTTGACAAGGCGTTAAACGCTTATTATAATAAGCTCATCAAATAACAAATTGCGTTGATTGGGAAAAGTAGTAAGGTAAGCCCAGATTCCAGAGAACTTATCATTTGCTGAGAGATAAGATCAAAGCACTTTATGAAAATCCCCCATGAGCTGCCGCCTGAAGGGTGTAACCTGTGTAAGCGCGGCCGGAGGACGACCGTTACAGCGTCAGGCATTGAACGTCAGCTGTGAAGCTTTCGGTGATGCCGGTAAAGCGGCTGCTTTTTTAGCAGCAATAAGAGTGGTACCGCAGAGCTATCGGCTTTGTCTCTTACAAAAGAGGCAAAGCCTTTTTTGTTGGTAAAAAGCTTACAATCGCCGGTTTGTTATTGGCAAAAATTTTTTACAACAAAGGAGTAATGAAAAATGAATGTACTGAACAAACTGGCAGAATTTGTAGGCAAAAACCTTACTTACATTGTGGTTGCGGTCGTTGTGGCCGCCTTCTTCCAGCCGCAGGCGTTTACCTGGGCTGCTTCCAAAACGGTGCTTTTGCTTTCGGTTATCATGTTCGGCATGGGCATGACGCTGCGCGCCAGTGATTTTGCACTTGTGTTTCAGCGTCCTAAAGATGTGTTCTTCGGCTGCGTCGGCCAGTTCACCATCATGCCGGCACTGGCTTATGTGCTTACCGTTGCGTTTGAGCTTCCGCCCGAACTTGCCATCGGCATGATTCTCCTCGGTACTACGCCGGGCGGCACTGCTTCCAACGTAATGACCTATCTCGCCAAAGGCGATGTTACCCTGTCGGTGTGCCTTACCACGGCAACCACGCTGCTTGCACCGGTGCTGACCCCGTTCCTTACCTGGGTGCTGGCAGGCCAGTGGGTTGAAGTTTCCTTCCTTGCGATGCTCAAATCCGTGGCGCAGGTAATCTTAGTGCCCATCGTGCTCGGCATCTTCGTTCACAAACTGGTCGGCGATAACTTCGTTGTTAAATTCTCCAAAGTGCTCGTGCTTGTTTCCGCGTTCAGCGTACTTTCCATCATGGGCGCAATGGTTGCCTTAAACGGCGCTAAAATCATCGAGCTCGGCTGGGTGATGGTAATGGCAGTTGTGCTGCAAAACCTCGGCGGTTACGCGCTTGGCTGGCTGCTTGCCAAACAGGCGGGCATGGGCGACGCGCAGCGCACCACCGTTATGCTGGAAGTCGGCATGCAGAACTCCGCACTGGCCTGCTCGCTGGGCACGCTGCACTTTACGGCAATGGCAGCAATCCCGGGCGCAATCGCAGGTGTTGTTCACCAGACCACCGGCTCTCTGTTAGCCTCCGTTTTTGCGGCACGCGCTTCCAAAAAAGAACAGGTTGCCGCACCGCTTGCCAAACCGGAATTTGCTGACTGAATAATCGCGCCGCGGCGCAGATACACAGCCTAAAATAAGGGATTTTGTTCGGACTTAAAAACATATAAAGCTGCACCTTAAGCAGCTACTATCTCCCCCGGCCCCGGTGCTCCGCCGCCGGGGTTTTAATTTGCCGTTGACAGCCTGCGGCGGGTATGTTATATTTTTATAAGCTGAATACTAAAATTCGTTGTGGATTTTTCTGGCTCTGCCACTTTTCGCCACACAGCCGCCTTAACGGGCGCTGTGTGGTTTTTTGTTGGAGGTATTATGAACGAAAATTTTATGAAGGAAGAACCCGTCCTGCCGCTGATAACTGCCATGGCGCTGCCCATGGTCATCAGCATGATGGTCAATTCGCTATATAATATAGTAGACAGTTTCTTTGTCGCGCAAATCAGCGAGGACGCTATGACGGCGCTGTCGCTGGTTTTTCCGGTGCAGAACTTCATCAACGCCGTCAGCATCGGCTTTGGCGTGGGCATTAACGCGCTTATTGCTTATTACCTCGGCGCGGGCGAAGGCGAAACTGCCAACCGTGCGGCTGTGCACGGCATGGCGCTTTCTGCCCTGCACGGCGTGGTGCTGATGGTGTTGTGCATTGCCGTAATGCCAAAGTTTTTAGCCGCTTTTACGGATAACGCCGCCGTTATTGATATGGGCGTGCGCTATTCCAACATCGCTTTCAGCTTTTCGCTGATAATCATGCTGGGGCTGGCGTTTGAAAAAATCTTTCAGGCCGTCGGCAATATGAAGGTAACAATGATTGCGCTGCTGGCTGGCTGCATCGTCAACATCATTTTAGACCCGCTTTTAATTTTCGGCATCGGGCCGTTCCCCAAATGGGGGATAGAAGGCGCGGCCGTGGCAACGGGCATCGGGCAGATAACGACGCTTGCCATTTACCTGTTTGTTTATAAAAACTACCCGCTGCGCATTAAGTTAAGCCGCCGCTATTTAACGCGCGACGCTGGGCTTGATTTTAAACTGTACGCTATTGGCATACCGGCAACGCTTAACCTAGCCCTGCCGTCGCTTTTGGTATCTTCGCTGAACACTATTTTAGCGGTGTTTTCTCAAAGCTACATCGTGGTGCTGGGCATTTATTACAAGCTGCAAACATTTTTGTACCTGCCCGCCAACGGCATTATTCAGGGCATGCGCCCGTTGATTGGCTTTAACTACGGCGCGGGCGAACATGGGCGCGTAAAGGCAATTTATAATACCACGCTGGTGATGAATGCCGGCATTATGCTGGCAGGCACGGCAATTTGCCTGCTGGTGCCCGATGTGCTGATTGCCATGTTTACGGATAACGCCGTTACCGTCGACGCAGGCGCGCAGGCGCTACGGATAATCTGCGCCGGGTTTATCGTATCGGCAGTAAGCGTAACGGCCTGCGGCGCGCTGGAAGGCCTGGGCAAAGGCCTTCCGTCGCTTGTAATATCGCTGCTGCGCTATGTGGTGGTAATAATACCGGCGGCGTGGCTGTTAAGTAAATACTTCGGCGCACAGGGCGTATGGCACGCCTTCTGGATAGCCGAACTTTTAACGGCAATAGCGGCGCAGCTTGTGTATAAAAGGTATAGCAGGTAAAAAATTAAGCGTGCTTTGCATTTGCAAAACACGCTTTTTGTATCTTTACAGGTTTATAAGTCCGTTACGCAATATTACCGCGTAAAATTTTTAACGCCTGCTTGTGGTGCTTTGTCACCGCGGCAGGCGTTATTTTTTCTTTGGCGGCAATTTCCTTACCGCTGTAACCTTCAAAATACAAGGCTTTAATTGTGTTGCGCTGCTTTTCCGTCAGCTTTTTAAGCGCCAGCTTCAACAAAATTGCCAGCTCCTTACGCTCAATGGGGTTATCCGACGGTAAATGCACACCGTCGTTATCACCAACCGCCAAAGCAGCCTCGTTGTTTTCCCGCTCCCAGGCCTTTTTCATTTCGTCGTACAATGCAAAGTGAATCCTGCACCGCACGTAACCGGCGAAGTGAGAGAAGTCTGCACCATTGTAACTCATTACAATTTCAATAAACTTCAAGCGGGCAAGGCTTAAACCTTCCTCAAAACCCAGCGCATTGTAAAAAATCTCGCGCTTCATCTCCTTGCGGAACAAAGGCTCGTAAAAAATACACAGCCTTTCCAAAGCAGCCTTATCACCGTTTTGCGCAGCGGTAACTAATTGTTGCGTAAGTTTTGCCTGTTCGTCATAATCCGTGGGCATTTTGGCAAAAGCATTTGCGCCTGCGGCGGATGCCTTGCGATGAGGTGGGTGGTCGCATTTTGCACCTGCAAAATGGTTAAAAATATTAAGTTTTTGTTGTTCTGTCATCAAAACAGACCTCCTTAAAATATTTTGGTACCTGCTTTTGCGGTGCACCATAAAGCATGGCGAAAATAATGATAACAAACAAAAGCACCCTTTGGCAAGACTGTTTTTGCAAAAATTTTTATGCTACAATAAAAAGTTTAAGGTTTACACGGGCACTTCCCCCACCGGCAAGACCTTAAAAATTTTGGCTTACGCCGGACAAAATAGTCTTGTTGGGGGGGAAGTGTGTGATATAATACTAATATAAAGCAATTACCGGTAATAAATAAAAGCATTACGGCGTGAGATAAAAATGGGAAAGGTGGTTTTGTTTATGAAAAAGAAGAATTTGGAAAAGGCGATTATACTGGGCTTAATTTTAAGCACCGGCGTTTACGGAACGGTGTGGGCGGATGCTGTTGGTATAAGTGCTGATGGAACTGTAACGCAACTGCTTGAAAGCTATAAACATGGTGGCTTGTCTATTAATCATAATTATCCTGAATTAGGAGATAATGCTTTAGCAGAATATGAAAAAGTTGAAATAACTGTTGGAAACGATGCAAAAGATAGTTTTAATGGTATTATTTTAGATGGTTATACTATAAAAGCATATAAAGAGAAAGATGGAGAAAGGCATTATACTGATTTTGAAATAACATTAAGTAACAATACTCAATCTGGAAGTGGTATATATTTATCGAATAATGCTGCTGGTAGTGATAAAATTCCTGTACATTTAGAAATAGGTAATTATACTGCTCATATTTATTCTCCTAATTCAAATGCATTTACTATGAGCGAAGATTGCTATAATGTAATAGAACCAGAATCAATAGCAATAATCAATGAGAATTTTAATGCTGATGTAGTTAATGGTAATGGTATAGTGGTAGCTGCACCAAAATCTGAAAATGTCAAAGAAAATAGTAATAATTTTACTGTGAAAGGACTTACTAATATAACTATTAGCGGCAAAAGTGTTGAATTAACTGATAATTTATATAGCGTTTCATTAGATCATGAAGACCCAGGTTCTAGTAATACACAACCTTCAAAAGCTATTTATAATCCTGCTGCTGTTTATGCAGGTGATATTTCTCCGTATTTTGAATGGAAAGGTACTACTGCCGAAATATTTGATATCGTTGTCCCGAATTTGGGAGAGGGCAAATATGGTACAGAGACAAAAGGAAAAAGCGTTGTAAATCTTATCGGTAAAACTACAATTTCAATTAATGATGCTGATGATGAAAAGGCATATGGTATTTTTGCCGGTAAAAATGGTGAAGTTAATGTAAATGACGTTGAAATTATAACGCATAATAAAAATTCTATTGGTATCGCAGCACAGAATGGTAATTTAGTTTATGATGGCTCGTTATATCTAAATTTATGGGGATCTTTTTATCAAGTAACTGATACCGTTTTAGACACTTCTGCCAACAAATACGGCAGCGTTGTTACCATGAACGGTGAAAACAACACCATCACCATGGCTGGCGGCGGAAAAGCCCTGTATGCCGATGCTAAAAATAAAGCCGATGGCGATGAGGACGTTATTATTCAATCCGGCGCAAGCGGCATTGGCACTTTGGATGTTAAAGGCGACATTGTGGCAGCCAACAGCGGTAAAATTAATTTGCAGGTTAACGATTGGGCAGATATTACCGGTGACGTTGAGGCAACAAACAGTGCGGAAATCAACTTCACCTTACAGCCGGAAGCCATGATGATTGTCAGCGATACGGATAATAATATTATCGGCAACAGCGGTGTAAGCACTTTAAGCCTTGCCAAAAATGGTGATGTCGCCGGAGGTAATGTGCAGGCAGCTAACGGCGCAATAATTAATTTTAACCTTGGCAACGGCGCTTATTTTGAAGGCCGCGTTGATGATTACAAAGACGCTGATAATACTAACTGGAATACTATCGACCGCAATTTGTTCGACAGTGCTTTTGTAACCGAAAACACTGACGAAAACGGAAAAATGACCAGCGGCAAAGTTAATATGGAACTTGGCAATGGTGCTGTTTGGAACGTTACTGAACAAAGCTGGGTAACAAATTTAAGCGGCAATGGTACGGTTGTACTTGTAGGCGAAGTTAACCAGAATGACGAGAACCTTGAGAGCAATATTTATACTGAAGGTACGGGCGGTTATGCGGTGCATATCGGTAAACTTGAAGGCAATAATACCTTTGTTGTAAATCTTAACCCTGATAATTACGCAAGCAGTGATATGATTTATATTTATGACGGTTCGTCTGCCGGTACGCAGAACCTGCGCATTAATAACGAGCAGGAAGTTTTAAATGCACTTCAAAATGACGGCGACAGAATCCGTTTTGCAACAGCTGCCAAAACGGCAACAACAGAAGGCGCAGGTTTCGGTGATGATTATGTTGTACGCGGGCGCGGCGTAATTAACAGTGGTTTCAGCATTGATTATGTTGATTATGCAACTGATACGGACAACGGTAATTATAATGGCACTGCCGGTGCTGTAAAACCGGGTGATGAATATATTGAAAATACTTATGGTGCAGTTGCCGACAGCCAGAACCTTTACCTTGTGCGCGACAGCAGTAAAGATGCAGGCTTATCCGACAGCGGTAAAACCGTTATCAATATGAGCCGTGCCAACTATAAAAACGCTGTTTATATGGACAGGTTAAACAAACGCCTTGGTGAAGCACGTTATTTTAATAATGAAGAAGAACAGGGCATGTGGGTACGTCTGCGCCATGACCGCATTGGTTTGGACGGCGAGTTCCGCAGCCAGAACACCATGTATGAAATGGGCTACGATGTTAAGCAGGACTGCGACAACGGCGAACGCCGCGTAGGCATGGCTATTGACTACATGGATGGCAGCACAAGTTACAGCAACATTATCGGTGAAGGCGAAACCAAACGCTATGGCCTGTGGCTGTATGACACCTGGCTGGGCGACAAAGGCCATTACACCGATTATGTGTTAAAATGGGGACACCTTGATAATGATTTTGATATCCGCGATAAGGACAGCTTAGTGGATATTACCGGCGATTACAGCAACAATGTGTTCAGCGCCAGCGCGGAATACGGCAAAAAGAACGACATGGGCGGCGGCTGGTACTTTGAGCCGCAGGCACAGTTGCAATTTGCGCGCGTAACGGGTGCGGATTATGTAACAAGCCAGGATACCAAAGTAAGCCTTGACGGCATTAACAGCTTAATCGGGCGCGCGGGCTTCCGCCTTGGGCGCGACCTTAATGAAAACAGCACTGTTTACATTAAAGCCGACCTGCTGCACGAATTTTTAGGCGACCAGGATATAACGGCGACGGATATTACCGGTACTTTGCGTGAAGAATACGAAAACGAAGGCACATGGTATGATGTAGGCTTCGGCTTTGCAACGGCATTGAGCAATAACAGCTATGCGTTTATGGATTTTGAAAAATCCTTCGGCAACGACAACGACGAAACCTACCAGATTAACGCCGGTGTACAGTGGACTTTCTAATGGCTTCGCCATAAACCAAAAGGGAGCATTGCTCCCTTTTGGTTTAAGAACGGTATAATATTAAATCATAATTTTTGAAAGGTGTTCTGAAATATGCAAGTTGAAAAATTACCGGATAATATTTTAAAAGAAATTACCGCCGACGGCAGTGAAATAGAATTTTGCTTTTATACTCCGCGTAATAAAACCGGTGCGCGCAGCTGGGAAATAAAATTGCAAAACGGCGACGGTACACGTAAGGTCATTGCCGTGCGTGATTACGGAATTAACATTACTAAAGAAGTAATAGAAGTACACCCGTTTAAAAATCGCGAAGGACGTAACGAAGAAATCTTGCGCCTGTATAAGGACGAAGGGCTTTCGCAGTTGTTTTTGGCAAATTTGTTTAACATCAGCCAGCCCTCGGTATCATTAATTGTAAGTAGAAAATAAAAAAATAAAGCGCATTTCTGTACTTGCAGAAGTGCGCTTTTTGTATCTTTACAGGTTTATATTTCCCGTAAAAACAAGTAAACCGCCACAGCGTCTGCAAAGTTTGTAGCGGTTTACTTTTTGTAATTCTAATATAAAATTTGCGGCTAACCGTCTATCGGCAACCATTTGCATTTCTATATTTATTATAGCAAATTAAGTTTAAATGTCAAATTTAAGCGCCGCGCCTTAACCGGTGGGCGCTTTATTTTTTCAGCAGGTCCTGCCCGGGTAAACTTTCAGTGCTTCGCCTAAAACGTAGATTGCGCGTTTCAGGTCGTCGCAGTTGAGAACATAGGCAAGGCGGGCTTCGTTTACGCCAAGGCCGGGAGTGCTGTAAAAGCCGTTGCCGGGGGCAAACATTACGGTTTCACCGTCAACGTCAAAGTTTTCAAGCAGCCAGATGGCAAATTTTTCGGCGTCGTCCACCGGGAACTTAACCATTACATAAAATGCGCCTTTCGGGTCGCTGGCTTCTACGCCCGGCAGGGATTTTAAGCCTGCGGCAATGGTGTCGCGGCGTTTCTGGTATTCCTTGTTTACTGCTTCCAGATAGCTTACCGGCGTGGTGTACAGCGCGGCAGCGCCGACCTGTTCCAAAATCGGGCCGCACAGCCTGCCCTGGCAGCATTTGTTAATCTGCTGGCAGAAGTCCTTATTTTTGCTGATGATGCAGCCGATACGCGCACCGCAGGCGCTGTAACGCTTGGAAACGGAGTCGATAATAATCAGGTTGTCGTCCAGTTCCGGCATGGTGCCGAAGCTTTTATATTCGCCGTCGTATACAAATTCGCGGTAAACTTCGTCGGCAATTACAGCCAAATCGTGTTTAACAGCCAGTCTGGCAATGGTTTCCATTTCTTCCGGGGTGTAAACAACGCCGGTCGGGTTGCCCGGATTGGTTAAAAGAATGGCTTTGGTTTTCAGCGTGATGTGCGCTTCAATTTCATCTGCCGCGGGCAGGTGATAGCCGTTTTTAACGCTGGTGGTTACGGCATTGATTTTTGCGCCGAACTCGGTGGCGAAGGTGGTGTAGTTGGCGTAGAACGGTTCAAACACCATAATTTCGTCGTCCGGGTCGCACAGCGCCATAACGGTAAAGGTCAGCGCCTCGCTGCCGCCGTTGGTGATGTAAATATCGCCTGCTTCGTAGTTCATGCCTTTTTCGGCGTAGTATTTTTGTATAGCTTCAATCAAAAACGGTTCGCCCTTGCTGTTGCCGTAGGCGATAACCTTGTCGTGATAGTTTTTAATGGCGTCCATAAACTGGGACGGCGTTTCGATATCCGGCTGGCCGATGTTGAGGTGGTAAACCTTTTTGCCTGCTTTTTTGGCAGCGTCGGCATAGGGCGCCAGCTTGCGGATAGGTGAAAGTTTTAATTCCTGTACTCTTTCGGAAATTCTCATGGTCATAGCTCCTCACTTAAAAAATTTACAAAACAAAAAATTGTATGCCGATATTATACCATAAAAAGGCGGCAAGTTCAGCCCTGCCGCATAAAAATACATGTATACAATTATTTGTTCCAGGGGATGGCGCGGTTTTCCGCCCACTGCAAAAGCAGGTTAAACACCAGCCCCAGCAGCGAAAGCACGATAACGCCTGCCATTAAACGGTCGGTAATCATCAAATCGCCGTAGTGCAAAATCAGCGCGCCGATGCCTTCCTGCGCGGCAATCATTTCGGCGGCGACGAGGAGCAGAAGCGACGTGCCTGCCGCTAAACGCAGACCGGCAAAAATCATCGGCAGCGCGGCGGGCAGCACAACTTTTTTTAAGGTCATCCAGCGGGTAGCGTTAAAACTGACGGCTACTTTAATCAGCAGCGGGTCTACATTTTTAACGCCGCTGTAAGTGTTCATTGCCACGGGGAAGAACACGCCCAGCGCGATGATGGTTACTTTGCTTAATTCGCCGATGCCGAGCCACAGAATAAACAGCGGCAGCAGTGCGATTTTAGGGATTGGGTACAGCGCGTTGACGATGGGTGAGCCGATGCGGTCAATCAGCGCCGACGTGCCGGTGAAAAGCCCGACGGCAAGCCCGATGACGCTGCCCAGCACAAAGCCCAGCGCAATGCGGTACATGCTGGCGGCAAGGCTGGTGCTTATTTCGCCGCCGGTCAGCATCAGCCACAGGGCGCTTAAAATATCGGTAGGTGAGGGCAGAAACAGCGACGATACAACGCCGCTGCGGCAGATAAGCTCCCAGATAACGAGCAGTACGATGACGGACGCAACCGAAACCCACGCGGGGTAGGTTTTCTGCCAGCTGTGCATTTTATCGGTAATTTTAAATTCAGTCATGCCCGTCCACCTCCATCAGCGCCGCGCGCGCATCTTTGCTGATATGCTCCCAGATGATGCGGATGTATTCGGCAATCTGCTCGGCGTGTTTTGTCTGTTCGCGTTCGGCACGCGGTATGGCAATGGTTAAGATTTGGTTTATTTTGCCCGGGCGGCGCGAAAGCAGCACCACGCGGTCGGCCAGCATTACTGCTTCCTGAATGTTATGCGTAACGTACAGCGTGCTGAGTCGCGTTTTATCCCATAGCGTTACCAGTTCCTCCTGCATAATGGTGCGCGTCTGCGCGTCCAGCGCGGAAAACGGCTCGTCCATCAAAAGCAGGTCGGGGTTGATGACAAGGGCGCGGGCAATGCCTACACGCTGGCGCATACCGCCGCTTAAATGGTGCGGCAGTGCCTTTTCAAAACCCGTCAGCCCTACAAGGCTGATGTAGTGAGCAATGCGTTCCTTCTGCTCGGCCTTGGGCACACCCATTGCTTCCAGCCCAAAGGCGATGTTGTCATGCACGCTGCGCCACGGGAACAGCCCTGTTTCCTGAAACACAATGCCGGTGCGCGGCACATGCCCGTCGGGCAGATGTGTAAAGTAAGCGCTGCCGCCTGTCGGCGCAAGCAGCCCCGCCACAATGTTTAGCAGGGTGGATTTGCCGCAGCCGGACGGGCCGACGAGCGCGACGAATTCTTCTTCGTTGACGGTGAGGTTTATATCCTGCAAAACAGGCAGCGTTTGCCCATTGCGGTTTACAAAACTTTTGCTCACGTTGTCGATGACAAGTTTCATACTTTCCTCCAAAATAAAAAGGGCGGATGTGCTCCGCCCTTAACTTTTACTTTGCCAGTGCCTTTTCCAGCAGGGCAGTGTTGGCAACCTTTGCAGGGTCAAGCTCGCCCTGCATCATGCCGTGGCTGCTGTACCAGTCAATCTGCGTTTTAATGTCGTCGGCCATCAGCTTGCCGTCGCGGTCAATGTACGGCAGGCCCAGTTTAATATCTTCAGCCGGTGCTTTAACGTATTTGGCAATAATGCCGACAACTTCGTCCAGCTTCTGCGGGTCTTTCTTTTCGATAGCGGCGTCATAATAATAGTTGCAGGCTTTGGTGTACGCTTTTAAAAAGCGGATGTTGGCGTCTTCGTTTTTCATAAATTCAGGCGAGAAGAACAGCGCGGAGGTCTGGTAGGGGATAACGTCGCCAACCTGCACGATGAGTTTGGCGGTACCGGCACTGCCCATTTTGGTGATGTTGGGTTCGTTTAAAATAGCGCCGTCAATCTGCTTGCCTTCCAGCGCTGCCATTACGGCGCTTACTTTGCCCAGCGGCACCAGTTCCACGTCGTCAAGGCTCATGCCTTTGGTTTCCAGCATACGGCCAAGCATATAATGGAAAGTAGAACCCTTCTGCGTAATGCCGATGCGTTTGCCTTTAATGCTTTCCAAACTGGTAAAGCCGTTAGCGTAAGCATCTGCGGAAGCAACCAGCGCGGAGGAAGGGAAGCCCCTTTCTTCGCGTCCCTTATCGGCAACGATAGCCAATTGCTGGCCGCCTGCCGCCATGTTGAACAGGCTGGCGGTAATGCCGGTTGCGCCGACGTCAACCTTGCTGGAAGCCGTGGCAACGGCAATCGGGTGGGCAGCGTCAAACCATTCGGGCTGAATTTCTATGTTCTGTTCTGCAAAATAGCCTTTATCCATGGCGATAAACAGCGGCGCGCTGCTGGTAAGGCGCAGCATGCCAAGCTTAACGGGCGTTTTGGCAGCGGGAGCTTCATCCTTGCTGCCGCCGCAGCCTGCAATAAGTATTGCCAGGCAAAGGGCTGAAAGTAACAGCAGTAATTTTTTCATTTTAATCATCCTTTACAGCTTTAGTGGTGCTGATCGTTCAGCAGTAAACATCTTATCAGTTATTGTACAACAAAATGCCGCCGCTTGCACTATTTTTGCAAAAAAATTCACCGCGGGGCGCATTTGTGTATATAAATTTACAATATCGGCGCTTTTGTTATTTGCGCAGTATTGGTATAATATAGGTTGTAACATTGTAAGGCTAAAATAATTGGAGGCTTAACATGAAGTGCAATAAATTTTTAAGTGCGCTGGCGGCGCTTGCGCTGATGGCGGGCAGCGGCACTGCCATTGCGGCAGAACCTGTATGCCTGGCAAGCATTGCGGCCGACACCGACGGCGACGGCACACAGGAAACCGCCGAGCTGTGGGGCACGCAGCTGACAAGCGGCAGCAGCTATTACGGCGATTTGCTTTTAATGGTTAAAAATAAAAACGGCAAGCTGATAACGGCCTTTACCCCATCGCTGGAGGGCGGTTATGCCAACCTTTTGCAGAAGGGGCATTTTACCGGCAAAGGCGAGCAGCTTGTGGTGCGCAGTTTAAGCGGCGCGGCGCAGAACATGCAGGTGCGCATTATCGACGCGGCATTGCCTGACGCTGTGCAGGAAATTTACACCGGCAGCGACAACATGGGCGTTGATGTAACTGCGTCCTATCAGGCGGATTTTACGGCGCAGCTTGATATCGGCGGCGAAATTGAAACGGCAAAGCTGCCGCACGAACAGGATTATTACATTGACTGTGGTTTGTACGATGAAAACGGCAATTTGTTAAAACCGTACCGTGCGCCGCAGGCGCAGATGAGCGGCGTAACTGTTGTGAAAGGCACTGACGGCGCAAGGGACAGGCTGGCGACGCTGCAAAATGTCAGCGGCGTTGGCGGCGAGGAAGTGCTTGCCAAAATTGCAGGTAGCTGGGAATACGACCACGGCTGGCAGCTTTTAGACCGCGAATTTTACACGCAGATTGTGCAGAACGGCGAGTTCCGCCGCAACCTTGTCTTTGGCAACGGTATGTTATACAGGCAGCAGGCGGTGCTGGACGGCAGCAGCGTCACTTATCCGTTGATGGCGGTGGAGGGCAAACCTGAACTGCAAAACACCATTAACAATGAATTGCAGAAAGTATGGCAGCCTTACGCGGATGCTTTGGGCACAACAAGCTGCGAGCTGGATTATACTTCTCCCTTTGCGGGGCCTGAAATGATGTCGCTGGTGTTCTTCGGCGTGATGGGCGAGGGCGATGAGGAAATTTTTGAACGCCTGCCGCTGAATATAGCAATGGATACCGGCAAGGTGCTGGATATCGGCGACGTGCTGGATACGAAGAACCCCGACCTTTTGCCGGTGCTGGCGCTGCTGGGCGCGGAGGATAAAGTAGATTTCAGTAAGGAAGTTCCGTCTTCGTGGTATTATAATGGTAAGAACCTTGTGTTCTGCCAGAAGATGAAGGACGGTACGGGCTGGAACGAAGCGGCGATACCGGCTGCCGAGCTTGATAAATTTTTGCTTAACAAAGATTTGCTGAAAAAATAACAAAAAACAAACAAAAAACTGACTGGAGAGTCTAGAGAAGAAAATCGGAGAAAAAACGCGAATCCGTGTGAAAGTTTGCTAAAATTTCACCAAATTGGGATTTGCGTTTCTCCTTTTGGTGGAATATAATTATATTACTTTGGTTTAAGTATGCCCTTTTTTGGCTTTTTAACTTGAAACTTAAGTTGGAGGAGGAATAGATTTATGTTGAACTTTTTGCGTAAAAGCAGGAGCGGCAAGGCTGCTGTAGCAGCGCTGGCTGCCGTTGCCGTGCTTTCGCTGGCAGGCTGCGGGCAGGAAAAAGCCGCAGCGCCGCAGGCTACGCTTGTAAGATCGATGCAGGTAATAAAACGCGACACTCCGCTGGTTTATGATTACACCGGCTTTGTGCAGGCTCAGCAGGAAATGGAGCTGAAAGCACAGGTAAGCGGGCAGATTACCGGCAAATATTTTAACGGCGGCGATACCGTACAGGCAGGGCAGGTTTTATATACCATCGACCCGCGTACTTACCGCGCCAACCTTTTGCAGGCACAGGCTAATTTAGCCAATGCCCGCGCAGCTCTGGCAACTGCTTCCGTCGATGCGGAACGCTACACCAAACTGTATGAGCAGAGCGCCGTTTCCAAACAGACTCTGGACAACGCCATTATGGCACGCGACCAGGCTCAGGCCAATGTAAACGCGCAGGAAGCTCTGGTGGAAAACGCGCAGATTGATATGAACGAAACCAGTGTAACCGCTCCGTTTACCGGGCGCATCGACACCACGGCTCTGGAAGTCGGCAACTATGTTACCGACGGGCAGACCACAATGGCTACCATTAGCAATACCGACCCGGTATTTGTTGAGTTTAGCATCGCAGAACCCGAATATTTAAAACTGGCAAATGCCGCTGTTGAACGCGGTGAAGCAGCACCGCTGGAGAACTTGAGCATTGTTTTAAGCGATGGCAGCACTTACGGGCTTTCCGGCCGTGTTGCCGAGGTTAACCGCGCGCTGACTAACAACACCGGTACCTTAACCATTAAGGCGCTGTTTGATAACCCGAACCGCGTGTTGCTGCCGGGCATGTTCGCCCATGTGCAGGCTACCGCAGGCACTAAGCCTGACGCGCTCTTGATCCCGCAGCGTGCCGTAACCGAAATGATGTATAAGAAATTTGTTTACGTTATCGGCGCAGACAACAAGGTTGAAATGCGCGAAGTTACCCTTGGACCCCGCGTTGGGCGTTTGTGGATGGTTGAAAGCGGCCTGAACGGCGATGAAAACCTGGTTGTTGAAGGTACTGCCAAGGTTTCCGCAGGCGCGGTTGTAAACCCCGAACCGATGACGGAAGCAGAGCTTGACACCACCGTTGACAGAACAGAAGGGCAGGATGCAGCTGCCGGTGCAGCAAAATAAGGAGGTAAGCTGAATGGCACGTTTTTTTATTGACCGTCCGGTCTTTGCCATGGTGCTGGCCATACTGATTACGCTGCTGGGCCTTATTGCCGGTTTCAGCCTGCCGATTGCCCAGTATCCTAACATTACCAAACCGCGTATTTCCGTATCTACCAACTATACCGGCGCCAGTGCCGAAACGGTTGAAGAATCTGTTGCGCAGGCAATAGAACAAAAAGTAAACGGCGTTGAGAACATGCTGGACATGAGCTCCACCAGTACCGCTACCGGTGAATACAGCTTGAACGTTCAGTTCAACCTCGAAAAAGACGCCGATATCGCTGCGGTAGAGGTACAGAACCGTGTATCCCAGGCTACCAGCTCCATGCCGCAGGAAGTAACTGCCTATGGTATTACCACTACCAAGGAATCGGCGGAAACGATTATGTATTTCGCTCTGTATTCCCCTAACAATACCTACGACAGTATGTTTTTAAGAACTTACGCCGACGTTAACTTTATCGACGCCATCAAGCGCGTAAAAGGCGTATCCACCGTAGATGAATACGGCCCGGAATATGCAATGCGCATCTGGCTGAATCCTGAAAAACTGGCTCAGCTTGGGCTGACGACGAGCGATATCGAAGCGGCGGTTGAATCCCAGAACATTCAGGCCCCGGTAGGTACCATCGGTGCCCGCCCGACCGTTGCCGAGCAGGAAAAACAGTATTCTGCCAACGCACAGGGCCGTTTGAAAACGCCGGAAGAATTCGGCAACATTATCGTCCGTTCCATTAACGGCGAAAACCTTTACCTAAAAGACATTGCCCGCATTGAAGAAGCGCCGCGCAGCGACCTGATTCTCAGCCGCTTAAACGGCGGTGAATCCGTAGTATTCCCGGTATCGCTGACGAGTGACGCGAACTCCATCGAGACCGTAAGCCAGATCCGTGAAGTACTTGCTGACGCAGAAAAACGCTTCCCGGCAGATATGAAGCTGACGGTTATTCAGGATAACACCCAGTTTATTACCGAATCTCTGGAAAAAGTAGCGCACACCTTCTTTGAAGCCCTTGTGCTGGTTATCCTCGTAATCTTCATGTTCCTCGGCAGCTGGCGCGCAACGCTGATTCCGCTGCTGGCAGTGCCGGTTTCCCTTGTCGGCACTTTTGCCTCCTTTGTGCTTTTGGGCTTTACCATTAACACGCTGACCGCGTTTGCACTTATCCTTGCAATCGGCCTCGTAGTCGACGACGCTATCGTCGTTGTAGAAGCGGTAGAGCATCATATTCAGGACACCGGGCTTTCGCCTAAGGAAGCAACCTACCGCGCCATGAGCGAAGTATCCGGCCCTGTTGTGGCTATCGCCTTCGTACTGGCAGCCGTATTTATCCCGACCGCGTTTACCGGCGGTACGGTAGGCGAGCTGTACAAACAGTTTGCAATTACCATTTCCGTTTCCATGATGCTTTCGGCAATCGTTGCGCTGTCGCTGACTCCGGCGCTGTGTTCGCTGATTCTGAAACCGAAAAAGGATGAAGCGGAAGTTAAGGGTGTTATCGGCAAAGCCGTACATGCTTTTAACAAATGGTTTGAAAGAACCCTTGAAAAATATGTTGACAATGTCGGCAAATGCATCCGCCATGCCAAAGTTGTTATGGCCTGCCTACTGGTTGGTTTGATTTTGACCGGTTTCCTGTTCAAAATTACTCCGTCCGGCTATGTGCCTAACGAAGATATGGGCATGAGCGCCGTATCCTTCAGCCTGCCGGAAGGCTCCTCCAGTAACCGCAACATTCAGCTGATGGGTGAGCTGAGCGCGGCAGTACAGAAATTCCCTGGTGTTGACTATGTAATGGAAGTATCCGGCGTAGATATTCTGAGTAGTGCGCAGAAAGCGTCCGCAGGCCTTGTCGTTGTAGCGATGAAGCCTTATGCTGAACGCGATACTACCATTCAGGACATCATCCCGATGATTCAGGGTTTAGGGCCTAAATTCCCTGACGCCACGGTAATGGCGTTCCAGCCGCCTGCACTCCCTGGTGCGTCCAGCACCGGTTCGTTGAGCATGTATATCATGAACCTTGCCGGTGAAGATGTAAGCACCATGAACCAACGCGCGCAGGAATTCCTTGCCAAAGCACGACAGCGTCCGGAAATCGGCATGATTTATACCACGCTGAACACTTCAACGCCTATGTATAAATTCAATGTTGACCGCGACAAGGCGCAGAGCCTGAGCGTACCTGTATCCAGCGTATTCTCCGCACTCCAGACTTTCCTCGGCGGTTACGAAATCAACGATTTGAACAACTTCGGCCGTACATGGAAGGTTGTAATGCAGGCGGACGAAAAATACCGCGCCAGCGTTGACGATATGCGTTACTTCTTTGTACGCAGCAACAACGGCGATATGATTCCGCTGAATACCCTTGTAACCTATGAAAACGAAAACAGCTCCGTTGTTATGACGCGCTTTAACGGCGCGCGCGCCATCAAGATTGCAGGCGATCCGGCAGAAGGTTATTCTACCGGCCAGGCAATGGACGCTTTGGAAGAAGTTGCGGCAGAAACATTGCCTGTAACTTACAGCTATGAATGGACTGACCAGAGCCGTGACCAGATTGAAGCAGGCAACCGCTCCGCACAGATTTTCGTAATCTCCCTGATTTTCGTATTCCTGTGCCTGGCAGCTCTGTACGAAAGCTGGACCATTCCTCTGGCGGTACTGCTTTCCGTACCGACTGCGGTATTAGGCTGCATCCTCGGCCAGTACCTGCGCGGACAACAGAACGACGTTTACATGCAGATTGGTTTGATTATGCTTATCGGCCTTGCTGCTAAGAACGCGATTTTGATTGTTGAATATGCGAAGATGAATATGGAAAAAGGCATGGGCGTTATCGACGCTGCTATCGAAGCATCCCGCTTGCGTCTGCGTCCTATCCTGATGACCTCGTTTGCATTCATCCTCGGCTGCGTGCCTCTGGCCATTGCTACCGGCCCGGGCGCAGGTGCCCGTGTATCCATGGGTAACGCCGTAGTCGCAGGCATGACCTTCAACACGCTGTTCGGTATCTTCCTGATTCCGGTTTGCTTTGTAGTTGTTGAAAAAATCTTCAGCAAAAAGCATAAGGCAGAATAATGCTTAACTTAATGCCCCGCTTAACGGCGGGGCATTTTTTGTGCGGCGGCAGGATTTTTGCGATTTGCGTTGTATTATAGCTAAAGTACACAACTAATTTGAAATAGAGGGGTTTACTTTGAACAGATTAAAAGAACAGGGGCGCTTCCTGCGCAATGTGTGGCTGTTGACCAAAAGCTACTGGCAGTCGGAAGAACGCCTGAAAGCATATTTGCTGCTGGCCGTCATCATCGCGCTGACGCTGGCGGTGGTTTACGTTATTGTTTTAATTAACGACTGGTTTAACATTTTTTACGAGGCGCTGCAAAACTACAACACCGAAAAGATTTTTGACGAGCTGATACATTTTTCGTGGCTGGCGGCGCTGTACATTATTTTAATGGTGTATTCGTTTTATTTGCAGCAGGTGCTGATTATCAACTGGCGCCGCTGGCTGACGGACAGGTACATCGACGAATGGCTGCGCAACAAAACCTATTACCGTTTGCAGGTTTTCGGCGCGGATACCGATAACCCTGACCAGCGTATCAGTGAGGACGTGCGCCTGTTTGTGGAGATGACGCTGACTTTCAGCATCGGCGTTTTAAAAGCATTCTGCACTTTTGTGTCATTTGTTTTTGTGCTGTACCAGATTTCCGGCCCGCTGGATTTTACGCTGTTTGGTCACAGCTTCCATATCGAAGGCTACATGGTATGGGTGGCGCTGATTTATTCCGCGCTGGGCACATGGGTAACGCATGTTGCCGGTAAAAAGCTGGTAGGCCTGAACTTTGTGCAGCAGCGTTACGAAGCGGACTTCCGTTTTAGCATGATGCGCATGCGCGAGAACGCCGAAAGCATTGCTTTTTACAGCGGCGAAGGGCGCGAGGGCAGCGTATTTAAAAAGCGTTTTACGCTGCTTTTGGATAATTTCTGGAAAATCATCCAGAAACGCAAGCAGCTTATCTGGATTAACTCCGGCTATTCGCAGATTGCGATAATCTTTCCGCTGGTTGTTGCCATGCCGCGCTATCTTGCGCACCAGATTACGCTGGGCGGTTTAATGCAGGTAAGCAACTCGTTCCAGCAGGTGCAGACTTCCTTGTCGTACTTTGTCGATATGTATGCTTCCATCGCCGAATGGCAGTCGGTTGTCAACCGTCTTACCGGCTTTGGGCTGCACATGCACGAGGTTAAGCAGGAAAAATTGCAGCCGGACTTGGAGCGCAGCGCTACGGACGGCGCTATTGCCGCAGCGGGGCTTAATATTGCCCTGCCGGACGGGCGCACGTTGATTGACAATGCCGCCTTTAATTTGCAGCAGGGGCAGAACGTGTTAATCAAAGGGCCGAGCGGCAGCGGCAAAAGCACTTTGCTGCGCGTACTGGCAGGTATCTGGCCTTACGTTAAGGGCAAACTTGCCATGCCGGAGCCTGAAAAGACGATGTTCATTCCGCAGAAGCCGTATCTGCCGTTAGGCACATTGCGCGAAGCGCTGTTATACCCTGGCAGTCTGGAATGCAGCGATGACGAACTGAAAAACGTGCTGACGGAGTGCAGTATCGGCTACATGGCGGATAATTTATATGTCGAAGCCGACTGGTCGCATGTGCTGAGCGGCGGCGAGCAGCAGCGCGTGGCGTTTGCGCGTGCCCTGCTTTACAAGCCGGACTGGTTGTTTCTGGACGAGGCAACCTCCGCGCTGGACGAAGCGACGGAAAAAGCCATGTACACGCTGCTGGCGGAGAAAATGCCGCAGACGACGGTTATCAGCATCGGGCACAGAAGCACTTTGAACAGCTTCCACACGGCGGGGCTGTTTTTGGATAAAAATTTAAAGGCATTATCGTTTAATTATTTGTAATTTACAGGGAGGTAAGCAAAATGATGCCAATGGAAATAGCGCCCAAAATTTACGACGTGGGCGTAACGGACTGGACCGTAAGGGATTTTCACGGTTATAAAACGGAGCGCGGCGCGAGCTACAACAGCTATCTGATTATGGACGAAAAAATTTGCCTTATCGACACTGTTAAGGCGTGTTACGCAGATGAGCTGCTGGAAAAAATCAGCCGCGTGGTTGACCCTGCTAAGATTGATTATGTAATTGTGAACCACGTTGAGCCGGACCATGCAGGCGCACTGCCGCAGGTGTTAAAGGCTGCGCCCAACGCTAAATTTGTCATCACCATGCAGGGCAAAAACGAAGCTTTGCGCCATTACGGCGACGGTTTTGACTTTATGGTGGTTAAGGAAGGCGACAGCATTGAACTTGGCAGCCGCAGCCTGACCTTTGTGCCCGTGCCGATGCTGCACTGGCCTGACAACATGGTAACTTACTGCCCGCAGGACGGCATTCTGTTCAGCAACGACGCTTTCGGCCAGCACTATGCCAGCAGCAAACGCTTTGACGACGAAGTAGACGAAACAGTGCTGTTTTACGAAGCGAAAAAATATTTTGCCAATATCCTGTGGCCTTATGCACGTTTAATCGGCGGCGCGCTGAAAAAAGTCGGCGGGCTGGATATTAAAATGATTGCGCCTGCGCACGGCGTTATCTGGCGCAGCAAAATTGCACAGATTATTGAGCGTTACGCAGCGTGGGGCAACGGCGTTAACGACGGCAGCCTTGTTATTGCTTACGAAACGATGTGGGGCGGCACGGAAGCTATTGCCCGGGCAATGGTGGAAGGCGCTGCGGCGGCCGGTGTAAAAGTGCAGCTGCTGCGCATGGACAGAACGCCCTGCAGCACCGTGGCGGCAGAATTGTTTGAAGCAAGCGGCCTGCTTGTAGGTTCGCCGACGCTGAACAGCGGCATGATGCCCTGCATCGGCGCAATGCTGATTTACTTAAAAGGATTGCAGCCGAAAGGTAAAAAGGCGGCAACCTTTGGCACCTGCGGCTGGGCAGGCGGCGCGCAGAAGGATATGGAAGCGCTGCTTACGGCGGCAGGCTGCGATTTGCAGCCCGGCTTTAACTGCAAATGGCGCGCTTGCGGCGATGAACTGGAAGCGGCACGCCAATTTGCTTACGAATTTGCCAAAAACCTGTAATGAATAATTAAACTGCGGCGGTGGAATTTACAAAAATTTCATCGCTGCTTTTTTATTTAGCCTTGCCAAAAGTCGAAAAGTCAAATATAATAAATGTAAAATCAATACATCTTTTTATGGGGTAATCCGATATGAGAAATCTTGCTGATGCAATAGAAAACTTTATTATGCGCCAGCTGCTGGAAGACAGCGAAGACACCGTGCTGGTGCAGCGCAACGAGCTGGCCGATAAATTATCGTGCGCGCCGTCGCAGATAAGCTATGTTTTAAGCACGCGCTTTACGCCGGAAAAAGGCTATCTGGTGGAATCGCGCAGGGGCAGCGGCGGTTTTGTGCGCATTGTGCGCGTAACGCCGCCCAAAAAGGAGCAGCACCGCGAAACGGCGCAGAGCCTTTTGGAACACTGGGCGCAGCGCGGCGTTGTTACAGGGCGAGAGTATGCACTGTTAAAATACATGCTGGAAATTATGAACGCCGATGAAAAGAAAAAAATAACTGTATTACAGAATGCCATAAGTAAGATGTTGTCTGTGAGGTGAGGGAAATGTTATGCCAGAAATGCGGCAAAAAAGAAGCCGTCGTGCACGTAGTGTGCATGGTAAACAATAAACAGATAGATAAGTGGCTGTGTGCCGACTGCGCCGAAAAGCTGATGCCTTTCGCCGTCGGTGCGGGCAGGGGGCATGCCGTTGACGCACGCAATCTGCTGGAAACTTTATTTTTTGGCGGCGACGCGCCGAAAACGCCGGAACTGCGCCGCTTTACGAAGCGTATGTCCTCGATATTGGAGAATGCCATGCGCAGCGCGCTGGACAGAGGGCACGACCATCTCGGCACGGAGCATTTACTGCTTGCGCTGCTGAACGAAAAGGACTGTTACGGCATCCGTGTGCTGGAAAAACTGGGCGTTAATATTATCGCTGTGGCGGAAGAACTGGAAAAAATGATGGACCCGGCAGGTAATTTGCAGATTATTATCGGTTACACGCCGCGTGCCAAACGCGCGCTGGAAATTGCCGCCGAAACCGCCGCAGCCTTAAAATCGCCGCAGGTTGGATCGGAGCATTTGCTGATGGGCATTCTGCGTGAGGACAAGGGCATGGGCGGCACCGTGCTGCGCAAATTTAATATAACTGCCGAACAGGTATGGCAGATTATCCGCTCCATCCGCGAGCATCAGCCTGCCGTGCCGGGCTTTGAAGAAGCGGAGATGCCGGAATACGACGATATGCCGGAGGAAATGTCGCTGGAGGTTTTGAACGAGTTTGGGCGCAACCTGAACGATTTGGCGGCAGCCGGCAAAATTGACCCCGTTATCGGCAGGGAAAACGAAATTGAAAGGGTTATCCAGATTTTGTGCCGCCGCACCAAAAACAACCCGGTGCTTATCGGCGAGGCGGGCGTCGGCAAAACCTCCGTCGCCGAAGGGCTGGCGCAGCGCATTGTGGAAGGCAAAGTGCCTGATTTATTGCGCAACAAAACCGTGTTTTCGCTGGAAATCGGTTACCTGGTGGCGGGCGCAAAATACCGCGGTGATTTTGAGGAACGCCTGAAAGATATTCTGGAAACGATTAAGGAAAACAAGGATATAATTCTGTTCATCGACGAACTGCACACCATTATCGGCGCGGGCGCGGGAGAAGGCGGCACGGACGCTGCCAACATCATCAAACCGGCGCTGGCAAGGGGCGAGCTGCAGGTTGTCGGCGCAACGACGCTGAGTGAATACCGCAAGCACATTGAAAAAGACGCGGCGCTGGAGCGCAGGTTCCAGCCGGTTATGGTTTCCGCGCCGGACGCAGAGGCAACGCTGGCAATTTTGAAGGGGCTGCGCACAAAGTATGAGGAGTTCCACAAGCTGCATGTGTCGGACGCTGCGCTGGAAGCGGCGGTAAAACTTTCCAACCGTTACATTACCGACCGCAACCTGCCGGACAAGGCTATCGACCTGATGGACGAGGCCTGCGCCAAGGTTAAGCTGCAAAACTATAAACTTTCCATCCCTGTGGTGGAAAAGGAGAAAGAGCTGGTACAGGTACGCCGCGACAAGGCGGAAGCCATTGCCGCCCAGCAGTACGAGCGCGCGGCCCAGCTGCGCGACCACGAAGCCATTCTGGAAATGGCACTGGAATTTGAAAAGGGTAGCTATGACAACGCCATCAGCAAACGCGCCGAGGTTACGGAGGAGGACATTGCCTCCGTCATCTCGCAGTGGCTGAACATTCCGCTGCAAAAGCTTACGCGGACGGAAAGCGAGCGCCTGCTGCACATGGAAAACGATTTGCACAAGCGCGTTATCGGGCAGAACGAGGCGGTGGAAGCCGTAAGCAAAGCAATCCGCCGTGCGCGCGCAGGCTTTAAGGATAAAAACAGGCCGGTCGGTTCGTTCCTGTTCCTCGGCCCTACCGGCGTCGGCAAAACGGAACTGGCCAAAGCGCTGGCAGAAAATATGTTCGGCGACGAGCGTGCGTTAATCCGCTTTGATATGTCCGAATACATGGAAAAACACACGGCTTCACGCCTTGTCGGCGCGCCTCCGGGCTATGTCGGCTATGAAGAAGGCGGGCAGCTGACTGACGCTGTGCGCAGAAGGCCGTATTCCATCATCCTGCTGGACGAAATTGAAAAGGCGCATCCGGATGTATTTAACCTGCTTTTGCAGATTATGGAGGATGGACGTCTGACGGACGGGCAGGGGCGCACGACTGATTTTAAAAACTGCGTGATTATTATGACCAGCAACGCCGGTGCAAGAATGCTGGCGGATACCAAACCGCTGGGCTTCAGTCTTGTCGGCGCGGAGGAAGAAGCTTCCCGCAAGGATAAGGTGCTGGCAGAGATTAAAAATGTGTTCCGCCCGGAATTTTTGAACAGGGTGGACGAGATTACCGTCTTTGACAGATTGAAATACGACGATTTGGTGCAGATTATTAAAAACATGCTGCGCGAGCTGCGCGCCAAACTGGCGGAAAACGGCCTGACGCTGGAAATTACGCAGGAAGCGCGCGACCTGCTGGTAAAAGAGGGCAGCGATACCCGTTACGGTGCAAGGCCTTTGCGCCGCGCCGTGCGTAAAATGCTGGAAGATCCTGTCAGCGATTTGTATCTGGCGGGCAGGTTTAAGGCGGGCGACACCATCTGCGCCAGCGTGGGCGAAAACGGCAAAATTAAGTTTATGCCAAAAAAGGTTGAAGTTGTAATAACGCATGAGGAAATACAGCCGGCGGAGGTAAACGATGGCCAGAACAAAAACTAAATTTGTGTGCCAGAACTGCGGTTACAGCTCCGCAAAATGGCTGGGGCGCTGCCCGGAATGCGGCAGTTGGGACAGCATGGCGGAGGAAATTGAAACGCCTGCCAAACCGCAGCAGAGCTTTTTAATGCCACAGGAAGCGCCGAAGCCGAAAACTCTGGATAAGGTGATGCTGACGGAAGTAGAACGCCTGCAAACCGGCATCAACGAATTTGACCGCGTGCTGGGCGGCGGGCTTGTGCCGGGCAGTTTGGTGCTGCTTGGCGGCGACCCTGGCATCGGCAAATCGACAATGCTTTTGGACGCTGGCATGCGCTTTGCCGCCAACAACATCAAAGTTTTATATGTGTCGGGCGAAGAAAGCGAAGCGCAGACCGCCATGCGTGCGCGCCGCTTGGGGAAACCGGGCGCGGCGCTTTTGGTGATGACGGCGACTGACCTTGACGCCGTGCTGTTGCAGGCAAAGGAAGTGCAGCCGCAGATACTTGTAATAGATTCCATCCAGACGATGTATAACGCCGAACTGCAAACGGCGGCTGGCAGCGTGGGGCAGGTACGCGAATGTACCGCCAAGCTGCTGCGCTTTGCCAAGGCAACGGGCATTGCCGTTATCATCATCGGGCACGTCACCAAGGACGGCAACATCGCAGGGCCGCGTTTGCTGGAACACATGGTGGACGTGGTTTTGCAGTTTGAAGGCGACCGCTCTTATTCCTTCCGCGTTCTGCGCGCGCTGAAAAACCGTTTCGGTTCGACCAGTGAAAGCGGTATTTTCTCCATGGAAGCGGGCGGGCTGATTGAAGTTGCCAACCCCGCGGGTCTGTTTTTGGAAAACCGCGCCGAAAATGCGCCGGGCAGCGTTGTGTGCGCCTGCCTTGAGGGCAACCGCCCGATTATGGTTGAGGTGCAGGCGCTTGTTGCCAAAACGCCTTACGGCATGCCGCGCCGCACGGCGGTAGGTTTTGATTACAACCGCGTTAATATGCTGCTGGCGATTTTAGAGCGCCGATTAGGCATGGACTTTGGCAATTTTGACGCTTACTTAAACGTCGTCGGCGGCATGAAAATTACAGAACCGGCGGCGGATTTGGCGGCAGCGGCGGCCTTGGTTTCCAGCTACCGCAACAAAGCCGTGCCGCACGGCGTGCTGGCGGTGGGCGAAGTTGGGCTGACCGGTGAAATCCGCCGCGTCAGCAATACGGAACGCCGTATCCGCGATGCCGCGAACCTTGGCTTTACAAAATTTGTAGTGCCGAAGGGCAAACTGAATATGGAACAAAAGACTTCGGGCATCATTCAGGCAGCAACGCTTGAAGAAGCTTTGAGTGCAATTTTTAACTAAAACGGGCGCAAAGCCCGTTTTTTGCTGTATTTATCCGCCGAAAGGCGTTGACACATATTAGTTACTGTGATAAAATAAATAAATTTTGACATTTTTACGGCTTGGTGCTACAATAAAAGAGTATTAGAGTAAAAACTGATATTTTGTTAAAGGAGGAGCGCCGATGTTTGCCGTAGGAGATAAAATTGTTTACCCGATGCATGGCGCCGGTGTTGTGCAGGCCATTGAACAGCATGAGCTTGCCGGTGAAAATGTCGATTATCTGGTCATGATGATATTGCTCAGCGATATGCGCGTTATGGTGCCGCTGAAAAATGTGGAGCGCGTTGGTTTGCGCCACATCATTGATAAAGAACAAATCCCCGGCATTGAAGAAGTGCTGCGGCATCCGGTAGAAGTAAACCTGCGCGGCGTAACATGGAACAGGCGCTTTAATATGTACCTTGACAAAATGAAAAGCGGCAATGTGCTGGAGGTTGCCGAAGTTATACATGTTTTGCAGTCGCAGGAAAACGAGAAAAAGCTTTCCACCGGCGAACGGAGGCTTCTGGCAACGGCGCGGCAGATACTCGTCAGCGAGATGATGCTGGTCTGCGACGAAAGCCAGGAAGACGCCGAAAAATGGCTTGATAAATTTTTTGAATAAAAACACCGGTAAAAAAATCGGTGTTTTTTATTTTTTATACTGTTTTTGCAGGTGGATTTGTAGTACAATATACATAATCCATAACTATGCCCAAAAGGAGGTGAGAAAATGTTAAACAGAGTATTACGCATTACCATTGTCGTTGTCTTTGCTGTAACCGGACTTATACTTACAGAATATTTACTGCCTTATATTTCGGATTATTTTGATTATAACTTTTATGGCAACGGCTTTTTCGGCATTGCTTTAACAACTATCGTTTCCGGCAGTGTCGGAATTTTTGTTTTTGGCACTATGGGTATGGCGCTGGCGCCTGTCATTATCCGCACCATGACCACATGGACGGAGAAAATGGCCATTTTGCTGTCGCGCGTGCCGACCAGTGATATCATGGTTATGACCTTCGGCATCGCCGTTGGTTTGGTGCTGGCTAATTTGTTGGGCGGGCCTTTTTCGCATCTGCCGATTATCGGCCCCTATATCCCGCTGATTTTCAGCATTGTGCTTTCCATGGTCGGGGCCAAGGTTGCGCTGCGCAAGCATCAGGATATTGTCGGCTTTTTTGACCGCAGCCTGCCTTCGCTGAAAGGTGCGGTAAAGCCTGCCGCCGTTAAGGACGCAGCGGAAAGCGACCGCCTTTACAGCGATAACAAACTGCTGGATACCAGCGTTATTATCGACGGCCGTATCGGCGATATTTTAAAAACAGGTTTTCTGGAAGGGCGCATTGTCGTGCCTAAATTTGTTATCCGCGAATTGCAGACGCTGGCCGATTCTTCCGACAGCTTAAAGCGCGGCAAGGGCCGCCGCGGGCTGGATTTGCTGCACGAAATGCAGCAGGAAAACGAGGACCGCGTACTGGTTGATTCAGCGGACTTTCCGGAACTGGACGGCGTCGATGCCAAACTTGTAAAGCTGGCGCAGGAAAAACAGTGGATTATCGTTACCAACGATTTTAATTTAAACAAAGTGGCAGAAATTCAGGGCATTGACGTTTTAAACATCAACGACCTTGCAAATGCCGTCAAGCAGGTGGTTGTCCCCGGCGAAAACATCAGCATTTACCTTCTGCGTGAAGGCAAGGAACAGGGACAGGCGATTGCCTACTTTGAGGACGGCACGATGATTGTTGTCGATAACGGCAGGCGCTATATCGGCACAACCGTCAATGCGGAGGTAACTTCCGTATTGCAGACATCTGCCGGGCGCATGATTTTTGCCAAAGTTGCTAACAGGTGATGACAATGGATAAATTAACGGTAATTGTGGCTGCGGCCGGTGCGGGCAAACGCCTGGGGCTGGGCAAAAACAAAGCCTTTGCCGAGGTCGGCGGGCTGCCGCTTTTGGTGCAGTGCCTGCGCATGGTAAACGATACCGGCATGGCGCATAAAACCATCGTCGCCGTTGGGGCGGACGAAGTTGCCATGACCGAGGTGCTGCTTAAAGATTACCACGAATATTTTGCCGGGCTGCAAACGACGGTTGTGGCAGGCGGCGCGGAACGCACCGACAGTGTTAAAAACGCTTTGGCGCTGGCGGGCAGCGAAGGCTGGATTGCCGTGCATGACGGCGCACGTCCCTTTGCCGGTACGGAAGTGTTTGAACGTACCTTGCAGGCGGCGCAGCAGACCGGTGCGGCGATAGCGGCGGTGCCGGTAAAAAACACCATTAAGGTAGTTGACGCTGAAGGTTTTGTGGTAAACACGCCGCAGCGCAGCAGCTTAATGGCGGTGCAGACGCCGCAGATTTTTAAGGCGCAGCTTTTACAGCGCGCTTACAGCGATGAAAACCTTAAAGGTGCGGCCGTAACGGACGACGCTTCGCTGGTGGAGCGCTTGGGCGTTAAAGTTGCCGTTGCCCTGGGCAGTTATGAAAATATTAAAATTACCACGCCGGAGGATTTGCTGCTGGCGGAGAAAATTTGTGCAGACAGGGGGATGACGATGATGCAGAGCTTAAAAATGCCGCAGTTCAGGGTGGGCAGCGGCTACGATGTACACCGCCTTACCCAAAACCGCAAGCTGATTTTATGCGGGGTTGAAGTGCCTTACGAGATGGGGCTTGACGGGCACAGCGACGCCGATGTTGCCGTACACGCTTTGATGGACGCGCTGCTTGGCGCGGCGGCTTTAGGCGATATCGGCAAACATTTTCCCGATACCGATGACCGCTTTAAGGGCGCGGACAGCATGAAACTGCTTGAGCATGTGCTGGTGCTTTTAAAAGAACGATGTTGGCGCGTCAACAACGCCGATGTAACCATCATCGCGCAAAAACCCAAACTGGCAGGCTATATCCCCGCCATGCGGGATAACCTGGCAAAAGCCATGGGGCTTGAAACCGACGCCGTTAACGTAAAAGCAACAACGACGGAAAAACTGGGCTTTACCGGACGCGGCGAAGGCATTGCCGCCGAAGCTGTGGTAAGCCTGATTAAAGAATGACGCTTTAAAGGCTTTGTGCTATAATATATAAGATTTAATTTTTGGAGGAATGAGTTTGATGGCTAATGAAGTTAGAGTAAGATTTGCGCCCAGTCCTACCGGGCCTTTCCATATCGGCGGCGCACGCAGCGCACTGTTTAACTGGCTGTTTGCCCGAAAAATGGGCGGCAAAATGATTCTGCGCATTGAGGATACCGACCTTGAGCGTTCCAGCCGCGAAAGCGAAGAAAATATTAAGGCTGCTTTGAAATGGCTGGGCATGAACTGGGACGAGGGTATTGACGTAGGCGGCGAAAACGGCCCCTACCGCCAGACCGAACGCCTTGACATTTACAAAAAATATACCGAAAAACTGCTGGCAGAAGGCAAAGCCTATTACTGCTACTGCACCGATGAGGAACTGGAGGCTGAACGCCAGGCACTGGTTGCCGAAGGCAAAATGCCGCGTTACATGGGCAAATGCCGCCACCTGACCCCGGAGCAGGTTGAGCAGTACAAAGCAGAGGGCAGAAAACCGACCGTGCGCTTTAAAGTACCGGCCGATAAACAGATTTTAGTGCGCGACATGGTACGCGGCGACGTTGTGTTTGATTCCAACGGCATCGGCGATTTCGTTATCGTTAAATCCGACGGCATCCCGACTTACAACTACGCCGTTGTTATCGACGACGCTTTAATGCACATCACCCATGTTATCCGCGCCGAGGAACATCTTTCCAACACTCCGCGCCAGTGCCTGATTTATGACGCGCTGGGCTTTGAAAAACCGACCTTCGGCCACATTTCCCTTATTCTGGGCAAGGACCACACCAAAATGAGCAAACGCCACGGCGCGACCAGCGTTGACCAGTACCGTCAGCTTGGCTACCTGCCGGAAGCGATTGACAACTTCCTTGCGCTGCTGGGCTGGGCGCCGAACAGCGAGCAGGAAATTTTCAGCATGGACGAACTTGTTAAAGAGTTCAGCATGGACCATGTTGCCAAGAACCCTGCCGTATTCGATATCGACAAGCTGAACTGGATTAACCAGCACTATATGCGCAAATTAAGCCGCGATGAATTTTACGAAGCCGCCAAACCGCATATGGTTAAAAAAGGCTTTATCACCGGCGAAGAATTCGGCGACAAGCTGGAATGGCTGAAAGACGTTGTTGCCACCGCGCAGCAGCATGTATCCTACGCTGCCCAGGTGCCGGACGACGTTGCCATGTACTTTACCGATAATTTTGATTTTGAAAACGACGACGCTAAAAACGTGCTGCTGGAAGAAACCGTGCCGCAGGTAATCCGCCTGCTGTTTGACAAGCTGCCGAAGCTGGAAGTGCTGGACGGCCCTTCCGTTAAGGCAACGTTTAAAGCAATCCAGAAGGAAACCAAGCTGGGCGGAAAAAACGTATTCATGCCTATCCGCGTGGCGCTAACGGGCAACCAGCACGGGCCGGAGCTTGCCGAAATGGTGCCGCTGCTGGGCCTTGCACGTACCGTAAGCCGCATTAAAAACAGCCTTGACAAGGTTGGCGTTCAGTTATATTAAGGAGCAATTACCATGGCTATTAAGGTTTATAATACGCTCACCAAAAAGAAAGAAGAATTTGTACCGCTGCACCCCGGCAAAGCCTATATGTATGTCTGCGGCATTACGCCGTACAACAACCCGCATATCGGCAACGCACGCCCCTTTGTAACGTGGGACGTAATCCGCCGCTTTTTGGAGCATGAAGGTTACGACGTGCTGCATGTGCAGAACTTTACCGACGTTGACGACAAAATCATCAACGCCGCCAATAAGGAAGGCGTGGCGTGGAGCGACATCTGCGGACGCTATATCGACGTTTACTTTAAGGAAATGGATATGCTGAATATCCGCCGCGCGCATGTTTACCCGCGCGTTTCCGAGCATATGCCGGAAATCATTAACGTGGTGCAGACCCTTATCGATAAGGGCTATGCTTACGAAATGGACGGCGACGTTTATTACAGCGTGGAAAAATTCGACCGTTACGGCGAACTGTCCGGCCGCAAGCTGGAAGATATGATGGCCGGCGCGCGCGTCGACGTTAACGACAAAAAGCACAACCCGTTTGACTTTGCGCTGTGGAAGGCTGCCAAACCGGGCGAACCGTACTGGGAAAGCCCGTGGGGCAAAGGCCGTCCGGGCTGGCATATCGAATGCTCTGCCATGAGCATGAAATATCTGGGCGAAAGCTTTGATTTCCACGGCGGCGGCAGCGATTTGATTTTCCCGCACCACGAAAACGAAATTGCCCAGTCCGAAGGCTGCACCGGCGTGCATCCGTTTGTACGCTACTGGCTGCACAACGGTTTTATTACCGTTAACGAAGAAAAGATGTCCAAATCTTTGGGCAACTTCTTCACCGTCAGCGATATTCTGGCGCATTTTGACGCGGAAACCCTGCGTTTCTTCATCGTTTCCACGCATTACCGCAGCCCGCTGGATTTCAGCGACGAGCGCCTGACCGAAGCACAGCGCAGCCTTGCCCGCCTGAAAAACGCGCAGGACAATTTAAAAGAGCTGGCGCAGATGATCAGCGGCGGCGCTACGGAAACCAGCAAGCCGCTGTATGAAAAAATCAGCGCTATGCGCGAAGGCTTTATGGAAGCCATGCGCGACGACTTTAACACTGCCCTTGCCATCAGCTTTATGTTTGAACTGGGCAAGGAAATCAATATTTACCATCAGCATGTTTCCGCAGGCGGCGAAAAGCCGGACGGCAAACTGGTAAGCATTATGCAGGATGTGTTTGCAGAGTTCTGCGGCATCATCGGCGTTCTGGAAAACAATGCCCAGCCTGCCGCTCAGGCAGATGCAGGCCTTGAGGACCAGCTGATTGAAACGATTGTAAACCTGCGCCAGGAAGCGCGCGCTGCTAAAAATTACGCACAGGCTGACGCTTTGCGCAACAAGCTGGCAGAACTCGGCGTTGTGCTGGAAGATACCCCGCAGGGTGTACGGTGGAAAAAACAGTGAAGTTTGAACAGTATAAATTAGTTAAACAACATGCTCTGGCAGCCCTGGAGGCTGCCGGAACTGCTTTACCGGACGCAGATAAGCTGAACCCGATTTTACTGGCGTACATCGGCGACGTTGTGTTTTCGCTGTACGTGCGCCTGCGCTTTCTGGCAGTGTCCAGCCATATCCGTGTGATACACGATTTCAGTTCCAAAGCCGTATCGGCAGTGTGCCAGGCCAAAGCACTGGAGGCATTGAAAGATACGCTGACGGAAGAAGAAATGACCGTCGTTAAACGCGGGCGCAACACCAAATCAACAGTGCCCAAAAGCGCCAGCGTGCATGAATACCGCATGAGCACGGCGTTTGAAGCGTTGATTGGCTGGCTGTTTCTGCGCGAGGATGAGGAGCGTCTGGAAGAAATTTTGGATAAAGCTTTTGCTATAATACTTGAAGGTTTGAAAAAATGAGGTGAAAAAATGCAGGTAAAATTACTGAGGCATACGCCGGAACCCGAAAAGACCGTTGCCATGAGCGCGCGCCTTTGCTATTCGCCTATCGGCGCGGCGCAGCTTGAAGAAAAAATCTCTGACGAACAGGCTGCTACGCTGGTGCGCAAGCTTGTTTCCATGGGGCATTTTTCCACTTTGGAACATGTAACCTTTACCTTTGCGATTGAAGGCGTTTCGCGCGTGCTGACGCATCAGCTGGTACGCCACCGCATTGCGTCGTATTCGCAGCAGTCGCAGCGGTATGTTAAAGAGCATAACTTTGAAACCATCATGCCGCCGAGCATCGCAGCAAGGCCGGAAGCCAAAGCGGAGTTTGAGGCGCTGATGCAGAAATTGCAGGACACTTACAACAAATTTACGGAAATGGGCATCCCTGCGGAGGACGCGCGTTATGTGCTGCCCAACGCTGCGGAAACCAAAATCGTCTGCACTTTTAACGCACGCTCGCTGCTGAACTTTTTCAGCCTGCGCTGCTGCATGCGTGCCCAGTGGGAAATCCGTGCGCTGGCAGAGGCAATGCTGGCGGAATGCAAACGTGTTGCGCCGGTAATTTTTGAAAACGCCGGCCCGACCTGCGTAAGCGAAGGCATTTGCCGTGAAGGCGCGATGAGCTGCGGCCGCCTTGCCGCTATTTTAAAGGCGAAGGAAGCTGCCAAAAAGCAGTAACGGTGAGCGCGATGAAGGAAGAATTTATTGCCGGCAGGAACCCGGTAACGGAAGCACTGCGCAGCGGACGCGCGCTGAACAAAATTATGGTGCAGGACGGCGCGAAGGGCGTAACGGAAATTATTGCCGCCGCCAAAGCAAGAAACGTGGCGGTGGAATTTGTAAAAAGCGATAAGCTGGACAAGCTGGCTCAGGGCGTGCGCCATCAGGGTGTGGTGGCTTATGCCGCGCCGGTGGCCTTTAAAACACTGGAGGACGCATTAAAGAAAGCCGCTGACAAAAACGAAGCGCCGTTTTTGCTGCTGCTGGACGAATTGCAGGACCCGCAGAACCTTGGCGCTATAATACGCACGGCGGATGCCGCAGGCGTGCATGGTATTTTATTGCCCAAACGCCGCAGCTGCCCTTTGAACGCCGTTGTTGCCAAAATATCGGCCGGTGCGGTGGAATATGTGCCGGTTATCCAAATCGGCAACATTGTGCAGCAGCTTGAAGATTTGAAAAAACAGGGCTTTTGGGTTGCCGGTGCCGATATGGACGGTGAGCCTTACACCAAAGCCAATTTAACCGGTCCGCTGGTGCTTGTTATCGGCGCGGAAGGCAAAGGGCTGGGCAGGCTTGTTAAGGAGCACTGCGATATTATCGTTAGCCTGCCGATGCAGGGCGGCGTAAATTCGCTGAACGCTGCGGCAGCCGGTGCCGTTTTAATGTACGAGGTTGTGCGCCAGCGCGGTTTAGAGGCACAGAAAAATGCGTGAATGGCTGATTGTTGACGGATACAATGTAATAAACAGCTGGACGGATTTTGCCAAGCTGCGCAAGGACAACCTTGAACATGCCCGCGATTTGCTGCGCGAAAAAATTTTGGAGTACGCCGTGTTTAAAGGCTACAGCGGGCTGCTTGTTTTTGACGCGCAGGAGGTGCAGGGCAGTGCCGAAGAAGAAAATTACGGCGCGGTAACCGTTATTTACACCGACGAAGGCGAAACGGCGGATTCGTGGATTGAACGCAAAACCTACGAGCTGAACAAAAACGGCGACAAGGTTTTTGTCGTTACCAGCGATTACGCCGAGCAGATAAACATTCTGGGCAGCGGCGCTTACCGCATATCAGCCCGCGAATTTAAAGAAGAATACAAGCGCGCCAAAAAGCAGATTGAAGAAAAAATGCATGCCACGGCAAGCGGCACAGGCCGCAACGAGCTGGGCGGGCGGCTGCACGAGCATGTGCGCGCGCATTTTGAAAAGCTGCGCCGCCGGTAATTTGACGTAGCGGCAAATATTTATTATAATTACAATACGCTACACTTTTATAAAGTTTAAAAAAGAAATAAACGGAGGGCGTTCAGATGAGCGCAGAAACACCGACAAATCCATACAGCGCTTTTGAGAACATGACCGACGAGGAAGTTGTTGCAAAAGCCAAGGAAGATAATGTGCTGGCTCAGGAATACCTGTTGCACAAATACCGTAAATTTGTGCGCGCCAAAGCCAGAAGTTACTTTTTAATCGGCGCGGAACGCGAGGACATCATCCAGGAAGGCATGATCGGCCTTTATAAAGCTATCCGCGATTTTAAGGGGGACAAACTGTCCAGCTTCCGCGCTTTTGCGGAGCTGTGCGTTACAAGGCAGATTATTACTGCCATTAAAACGGCGACGCGCCAGAAGCATATACCGCTTAATTCCTACGTGTCGCTCAACAAGCCGATATACGAAGAAGATTCCGACCGCACCCTGATGGACGTTGTCAGCGGCGTTAAGGTTGCCAATCCGGAGGATATGATTATCAGCCGCGAGGAATTCGTCGATATCGAAAACAAAATGAATAACATCTTAAGCGACCTTGAATGGCGCGTGCTGATAAGCTATCTGGACGGCAAATCCTATCAGGAAATTGCCAAAGAGCTTGACCGCCATATCAAGTCGATTGACAACGCTTTGCAGAGGGTAAAACGCAAACTGGAAAAATATATCGCCACCGAAGGCAGCGCAACTGATTTAAACAGCGTTTACAGCGGGCTTCTGGCGATGGACCCCAGCGAACGCTTTGCCAGCCGCGATTTGCGCGACGGCAGCGCCAGACGCTGATTTAAAGCGTTAACATTGAAACAGAAAATAGCATCGTTTAGAAATTTCTGAATGATGTTATTTTTTTTAGAGGATTTTGGGCTTTAACAGCGAATATGTTTTTTACAAAGTAAAAAGTCCGTAAAGTTTAAGGGAGGTAACTGAAAATGAATCAGGTAGAGGAATTTGAAAAAGTAGTAGAGGAAGCTAAATCCAAACCGGTGAAGGTTGTTGTCGTTACCGGCAAACCGGGCAGCGGCAAAAGTAAAGTTTTAAGGGAAGCAGCCGAAGACAAAAAGTGGGATTATATCGACTGCCGTCTTTTAATTACCGAACAGTTTTTGGAAATTCCTCCCGCGGAACGCAGGGATAAGGCAGCAGCAATGATGAGCGAAATTCTGGATACTTATGATGCGGAAGTTATCATGCTGGACCGCCTGCAAACTTTGTTTGTGCCCGTGTTCCATATAGATATTGCCGACCTCTTGGCAAAACTCAGCGAAAAATATGTTATCGTAACGGCATGGCCGGGATATATGGAAGACGGCAAACTCTGCTATGACAAGTTTGACGGTACCGAGTCCATCCGTATCAGCGCCGAGGGCTTTACCCTCTGGAATGTAGATTAATAACGGTTTTATACCCGGTGAGGGGGTTATCATGGCACAGGCAAAAGGACGATTGGCAGTGCTTACGGGCGGCGGTGACTGCCCGGGATTGAACGCAGTTATCAGAGCGGTTGTAAAGACAGCACTTAAGAACGGTTACGAGATTTATGGTATAGAGAACGGATTCAATGGTTTGATTACCGGAACGATGAAACTGATGGATTACCAGTCTGTATCAGGGATCCTTCCACGAGGAGGGACGATCTTAGGAACGACTAACCGTGATAACCCCTTTCACTTTGCCGTGGAAGAAAACGGCAAGTATGTTTTTTATGATAAGCGTGAAGAAGTAGTTAAAAATCTGCGCGACAGGCAGATTGAAGCGCTTGTGGTTATTGGCGGGGATGGCAGCCTCAACATCGCGGCAAAGCTTGCTGCGGAATGCAATGTTAATGTGGTGGGAGTGCCCAAGACGATTGACAACGATTTGCAGTGTACGGAACGCACATTCGGTTTCGATACTGCAATGGCGATGGCAACAGAAGCATTGGACAGGCTGCATACCACGGCGGAATCACATCACCGCGTAATGGCGCTTGAAGTTATGGGCCGTTACGCCGGCTGGATTGCCCTACATTCAGGAATTGCGGGCGGCGCCGATGTGATTTTGCTTCCGGAAATCCCGTACGATATAAATTCCGTGCTGCGTAAGATTGAAGGACGCAGAAACAGCGGTAAAAAGTTCAGTATTATTGTTGTGGCTGAAGGTGCGAAACCGATCGGGGGTGAGCTGTCCGTAGCCAGAGTAGTTGAAGGAAGCTTCGAGCCGCTCCGTCTTGGCGGCGCAGGCGAAAAGCTCGTACGTGAAATTGAAGAACGGACAGGAATTGAATCGCGGTGTACAGTATTAGGTTATTTACAGCGCGGCGGATCGCCTACAGCGTTTGACAGGGTGCTTTCCACCCGCTACGGTGTAGCAGCAGCCGAGGCTTGCATACGCAAGGAATACAACGTAATGGTGTCACTGCAAGGCGACAAAATTGTAACGGAACCTATTGCTAAGGTTGCCTCTAAACCACGGTTAGTCCCGTTAGACAGTGAGATTATACGCACAGGCAGACAAATGGGTTTATGTTTTGGTGACTGAAGCTTCGTAAACGGATTATTCAGCGGCAACGATATACAAGGGCAGCGGTTTGGACGCCGCTGCCTTTACTTTTGCCTTTTTTAAGGTTCATTTAATATTGGTATTTTATATTTTTGTTGGCGAAATGTAAAAAGCATAGTATAATAAAACAGTATATGCAACTAAAGCCTTAAGGGCAGAAAGCAGAGGACTATGGATAATAATTTAATAGCCGTAATCATCGGCATAGTTGAAGGCGTGACGGAATTTTTGCCGGTATCTTCCACCGGGCACATGATTATCGTCGGCAATATGCTGGGCTTCGACGGCCCCGTTGCCGATTTGTTTGATGTATTTATTCAGCTGGGCGCAATTTTGTCGGTTGTGTTCATTTACAAAGAGCGCTTTGCCCGCTTTTTTACCAAAGAGGGCTGGCAGCCCGATAAAGGTTTGAGCGTATGGCATGTTGCCGCCGGAATTGTGCCTGTAATGGGCGTTGCTTATCTGGGGTACAGTTATATCAAAGCTTACCTTTTTTCACCGTTTACGGTAGCTGTCGGGCTTGTGCTGGGCGCTTTCTGGATGATGTACGCCGAGTACAAAACCAAAGACAAGCAGGCAGAGCTTGAAAACGACATCGACAAGCTGACCTTAAAACAGGCGGCAATCGTCGGCGCGTTCCAGCTGCTTTCGCTGTGGCCCGGTTTTTCCCGCAGCGGCAGCACCATTGCCGGTGCGCTTCTTGTCGGCTTAAGCCGTGAAGCGGCGGCAGCGTTTGCGTTTTTAATTGCCGTGCCGCTGATGTTTGCGGCCTGCCTGTACGATTTGATGAAACACATCAACTACCTGCAAGCCGAAGATTTTCAGATGCTGGCCATCGGTTTTGTAACCGCGTTTATCGTTTCGTACTTCTCGGTACTGTGGTTTTTGAAATTTTTGAACAAATATAGCTTGACAAGCTTCGCATATTATCGTATTATATTAGCCGTAGCTGCTCTTTGGTATTTCTACTTTTAAGAGGTTCTGAAAAAATCTTAAAAATAAGTAAAAATACTGTTGACAAATGGTTAAACATACTGTAGAATATCATTTGTCACTAGCGAGTGCTGGCATAGCTCAACAGGTAGAGCAGCTGACTTGTAATCAGCAGGTTGTGGGTTCAAGTCCTATTGCCAGCTCCAAAATACGGAGAGGTTCCCGAGTGGCTAAAGGGAGCAGACTGTAAATCTGCCGCGTTTCGCTTCGTTGGTTCGAATCCAACCCTCTCCACCAACTTTCATCGCGGGGTGGAGCAGTTGGTAGCTCGTCGGGCTCATAACCCGAAGGTCGTTGGTTCAAGTCCAGCCCCCGCAACCAAATTCAGTTAGGACGCTGATGTAGCTCAGTCGGCAGAGCGTATCCTTGGTAAGGATAAGGTCACCAGTTCAATCCTGGTCATCAGCTCCAAATAAATATGGCGGCGTAGCTCAGTTGGCTAGAGCATGCGGTTCATACCCGCAGTGTCCGCGGTTCAAATCCGTGCGCCGCCACCAAAAATTTACCTCAATATTTGATATTGAGGTTTTTTTATTATATTCTTATGTTACATAGTTTACAGCAAGCCTACAATGTGGTAAAATTGCCGTAAAGGCCAAAATAAAAAACAAAATCATTATGATTTGGAGGAAAAATGAATGGCAAAGCAAAAATATGAAAGAACAAAACCCCATGCTAACATTGGCACCATCGGTCACGTAGACCATGGCAAAACCACTCTTACCGCTGCAATCACCAAAGTTCTTGCAAAACAGGGCGGCGCAGAATTCATGGATTACTCCATGATCGATAAAGCTCCTGAAGAAAGAGAACGCGGCATCACCATCAACACCGCACACGTAGAATATGAAACCGCAACCCGCCACTATGCACACGTTGACTGCCCGGGCCATGCCGACTATGTTAAAAACATGATCACCGGCGCAGCACAGATGGACGGCGCAATCCTGGTAGTATCCGCAGCTGACGGCCCGATGCCGCAGACCCGCGAACACATCCTTCTGGCACGCCAGGTAGGCGTACCTGCAATCGTAGTATTCCTGAACAAAGCCGACATGGTAGACGATCCGGAACTCATCGAACTGGTAGAAATGGAAGTACGTGAACTTCTCTCCAGCTATGACTTCCCGGGCGACGATATTCCTATCGTAGTAGGTTCCGCACTGAAAGCTTTGGAAGGCGACCCTGAATACGAAAAGAAAATCATGGAACTGATGGACGCAGTTGACGCATACATTCCTATTCCGGAACGCGCAACCGACAAACCGTTCCTGATGCCTGTCGAAGACGTATTCACCATCACCGGCCGTGGTACTGTAGCAACCGGCCGTGTAGAACGTGGCACCATTAAAGTAGGCGACACCGTTGAAATCGTAGGCCTCTCCGAAGAAAAGAAGAGCACCGTAGTAACCGGCGTAGAAATGTTCCGCAAACTGCTCGACGAAGCAGTAGCCGGCGACAACATCGGCTGCTTGCTGCGCGGTGTAGACCGTAAAGAGATTGAACGCGGCCAGGTACTTTCCAAACCGGGCAGCATTCATCCGCACACCAAATTCAAAGCAGAAGTATATGTACTGACCAAAGAAGAAGGCGGCCGTCACACCCCGTTCTTCAACGGCTACCGTCCGCAGTTCTATTTCAGAACGACTGACGTAACCGGCGTAACCGAACTTCCGGAAGGCGTAGAAATGGTAATGCCTGGCGATAACGTAACCATGGAAGTAGAACTGATTACCCCGATCGCTATCGAACAGGGCCTGCGCTTTGCAATCCGCGAAGGCGGCCGTACCGTTGGCGCCGGTGTTGTAACCGAAATCGAAGGTAAATAATTAACGCTGTCAGCGGCATATATCTAAGGCCGGACTTTTCAGCCCGGTCTTAGATTATTTTTTTAAACATTGTTGACATAACCCGTTAACTGTGGTACTCTATATTAGTGAAATTTTCAGACCAGCAATTTTGACAGCAAGAGAGGTGTAACGAATGCGTACTTTGATTACTTTGGCATGCACTGAATGCAAACAGCGCAACTACCAGACTAACAAAAACAAAAAGAATGATCCGGACCGTATTGAGATCAACAAGTACTGCAAATTTTGCAAAAAACACACTTTACATAAAGAAACCAAATAATCTTTGTGTTTGAGTTTATCTAGGTATTTTAGCAAGGATGTGAAAAGATGGCCGTTCCAGAATTACCGGGTGTGAAAGACACCAACGGCATTATGCGCTTTCTGCGGGAAGCAAAATCTGAACTAAAAAAAGTGACCTGGCCTACCAGACGAGAACTTATTGCCCATACAATCGTTGTATTTATTGCCGTTGTCCTTTCAGCAATCCTGATCTGGGTAATTGACAGTATTTTTGCTGGGCTTTTCCAGTTGATTTTACAATAAGTTTGAGTAAGGAGGAAGGGGAGTAATTCCCCGGCACCGATATGGAATCAGAAAAACGTTGGTATGTCATACATACTTATTCCGGTTACGAAAATAAAGTAAAAGCAAATCTGGAACGCAAAGTCCATTCCCTGGGTATGGAAAACGAAGTTTTCAACATTGTAATACCCATGGAAAATGAGATAGAAGTAAAAGACGGCAAAAGACGCAGCGTGCAGCGCAAGGTTTTCCCGGGCTATGTACTGGTGGAAATGATTGTTAACGACCGCAGCTGGTATGCCGTCCGCAACACTCCAGGCGTAACCGGTTTTGTAGGCTCCGGCACCAAGCCGATTCCTCTTACCGAGGATGAGGTTAAGCAGATTATGCGCTCTATGGGCGTAGAGGAGAGCCGTCCTAAAATTGATTTACAATTACAGCAGATTGTGCGCCTTAAAAGCGGCCCGTTTGCCGGATGCCTCGGCAGCGTTTCCGAAATTAACGAGGAACGCGGCAAGCTGAAGGTTCTTGTGGACATGTTTGGGCGTGAAACACCTGTTGAAGTTGATTTTACTCAAGTTGAAGAAGCTGAATAAGGAGGTGTAATAAATGCCGAAAAAAGTCGTTAAGATGGTAAAATTACAGGTACCGGCTGGTAAAGCTACTCCGGCTCCTCCTGTAGGCCCTGCACTCGGCCAGGCCGGTGTAAACATTATGGCTTTCGTTAAGGAGTTCAATGAACGTACTGCTCAGCAGGCAGGTCTTATCATCCCGGTAGAAATTACCGTATTTGAAGACCGTTCCTTTACTTTCATTACCAAAACTCCTCCGGCACCGGTTCTCTTGAAAAAAGCAGCCGGACTGGAAAAAGCATCTGGCGAACCTAACAAGAAAAAAGTAGCCACCCTCGGCCGCGATAAAATCCGCGAAATCGCCGAAACCAAAATGGCTGACCTCAACGCAGCAGACATCGAAGCTGCTATGAGAATGGTTGAAGGTACTGCCCGCAGCATGGGTATTACCGTAGTTGACTAATTTTAGTCAACCTTATTAAGTGGAAGGCACAAGCCGTTATCACCACATAGGAGGAATTGCACTAATGGCAAAAAGAAGCAAGAAATACCAGGAAGCTTTGAAACTTATCGAAGCTGACAAATTCTATTCTCCGAAAGAAGCAGTAGAATTAGTAAAGAAAACTAACGTAACCAAATTTGACAGCACCGTTGAAGTATCCTTCAAACTCGGTGTTAACCCTAAATACGCTGACCAGCAGGTTCGCGGCGCTATGGTTCTTCCGCACGGCACCGGCAAAAGCAAAACCGTTCTGGTATTTGCCAAAGGCCCCAAAGTTGCTGAAGCTGAAGCAGCAGGCGCAGATTTTGTTGGCGGTGAAGAATATGTCGCTAAAATTCAGGGCGGCTGGACTGACTTTGATGTCTGCGTAGCAACCCCTGACATGATGGGCATGGTTGGCCGTCTCGGTAAAATTCTCGGTCCTAAAGGCTTGATGCCTAACCCGAAGGTTGGTACCGTAACCATGGACGTAACCCGTGCAGTAAACGAAATTAAATCCGGTAAAATTGAGTACCGCACCGATAAAGCAGGTAACGTACAGGCTCCTATCGGCAAAGTTTCCTTCACTGACGAACAGCTCCTGGCTAACTACATTGCACTTGCCGACACTCTGGTAAAAGTTAAACCTTCCGGAGCTAAAGGCCAGTACATGAAAACCATCACTCTTTCCACTACCATGGGCCCCGGCGTTAAAATTGACGTTCTGAAGGCTAACAGCGACAAATAATTTTATAAATCAGAAGATAATCGGGCCATAGACAGCAGGTGCGGCACAGCCGCGTAAGCGTAGCGCCAGCCGAGGTTGGAGACGTTGAAGATAGACCTTCGCGACCTCCGGCTGCGGCCGAGAGGTCTTTTTGATTTAATAAAAAATATCAAAATAAAGAAGGGGGTGCAGATGTATGGCAATTAGACCTGAAAAAGCAGCTAAAGTTGCAGAGATCAAAGAGCTTCTCGCAAGCTCCAAAGCAACCATCCTGGTTGACTTCTGCGGTTTAACTGTTGCACAGGATACTGCATTGCGCCGCAAAATGCGTGAAGCCGGTGTTACCTACGTTGTAGTTAAAAACACTCTGCTCCGTATTGCAGCACAGGAAGCAGGCATTGAAGGACTTGAACCGGTTCTCGAAAAGAACACCGCTATTGCGGTAGCTCCGGAAGATCCTGTTTCCGTAGCAAAAATCGTTAGCGAATTTGCTAAAGAAAACAAAGCACTTGTTATTAAAGCAGGTGTGCTTGACGGCAAAGTTATCGACGAAGCAGCTATCAAAGCTCTGGCAGAACTGCCGCCGAAAGAAGTACTCATCGCCAAAATGCTTGGCAGCATGAACGCTCCTATTTCCGGTTTCGTCAATGTACTTCAGGGTACTATCCGCAATGTCGTATATGCTCTTGAAGCAGTACGCAAACAAAAAGAATCCGCATAATGAAATGCTGATTGCATAACAAATTTAAATTAAAAGATTAACATCTAATTTATGGAGGTAACTATAATGAATAAAGAACAAATCATCGAAGCTATTGAATCCATGACCGTCCTCGAACTTTCCGAACTCGTTAAAGCTCTGGAAGAAAAATTCGGCGTATCCGCTGCTGCTCCGGTAGCTGTTGCTGCTGCTCCGGCTGCTGGTGGCGCTGCTGCTGCTGAAGAAAAATCCGAATTCGACGTAATCCTGACCTCTGCTGGTGCTGGCAAAATCAACGTAATCAAAGTTGTTCGCGAAGTAACCGGCCTGGGCCTGAAAGAAGCTAAAGCTATCGTTGACGAAGCTCCGAAAGCTGTTAAAGAAAAAATCTCCAAAGCTGACGCTGAAGCTCTCAAAGCTAAACTCGAAGAAGCTGGCGCTTCCGTAGAAATTAAATAATTTAACCTTAACAGGTTATAAAAATTCCGCTGCAGACGCAGCGGAATTTTTTTATGCCCGAAAGGTTGACAATTTAGCAAAGATATGATAGCATATTATACTACAACATTAGTAGTTTGCAGGTATTGACAACCGGTATTGGGGGTTCAGTGGTTGGGCACCGTTCCGGCTTATACGGATTTGGATGAAGTGCGTTCATCAAAGACAATATGCAAGGTCCTGAATATGGTTTGGAGCCTTGCTTTTTTTGTCATGGTTAAAACGTGCTTGTTTAAGTCTGCCTGACAACATACATTATTAAGGGGTGAGGGATTACATGTTTAAACCGGTTCCCGTAGGTAATAGGACTCGGTACAGTTATGCCAGAATCAATGAAGTATTGCCAATGCCTCATTTGATTGACATCCAAAGAAAATCGTATGAGTGGTTCATGCGAGAAGGTCTTTGCGAAATTTTCCATGACATTTCTCCTATTAAAGATTTTACAGGTAATTTAGAACTTTCCTTTGAAGGCTTTACTCTCGGTGAGCCTAAATATACAGTAGAAGAATGCAAGGAACGCGATGCTTCCTATTCTGCGCCGTTAAATGTAAACGTGCGCCTTCTGTATAAAGATACCGGCGAGATTAAAGAATCCAAAGTATTCATGGGCGATTTTCCGCTGATGACGGAAACCGGTACTTTTGTAATCAACGGTGCCGAACGTGTAATCGTCAGCCAGCTGGTACGTTCCCCGGGCGTTTATTACGCCGTAACGATGGACCCCAGCGGCAAAAAAATGTACGGTACAACAGTCATTCCTAACCGTGGTGCATGGATTGAATATGAAACCGACCTGAACGACGTTATTTACGCGCGCGTTGACCGTACCAGAAAGCTGCCGGCAACCGTTTTGCTGCGCGCCATGGGCTTAACCAACAACGACGATATTTTAGCGCTGTTCAACAACCATCCTTCCGTTGCAGCAACGCTGGAAAGAGATACCACTACTACCCGCGAAGAAGCGCTGATTGAAATCTACAAAAAGCTGCGCCCGGGCGAACCTCCTACTCTGGAAAACGCCTCCCAGCTGATTGAAGCAACCTTCTTTGACAACAAACGCTATGACCTTGCAAGCGTAGGTCGCTATAAGCTGAACAAAAAACTCGGCTGGCGCCGCCGCCTGCTGGACAAAGTGCTTGACCAGCCGCTGGTTGATACCGCTACCGGTGAAATTATTGTTGAAGCCGGCAGCAAAATTGACATGGATGCGATTGATAAAATTGAACAGAGCGGCATTTTTGCAGGCCCCGGCCTGAAAGAAGCGTTCATCCGCGTTAAAGAGCAGACGATGAAGCTCATCTGCACTTCCGATATTCCGGAAGACCACCGCACCATTACGGTGGAAGATGTGCTGGCCTCCTTCGGCTATCTGCTGAACCTGATGGACGGGCTTGGCACCGGCGATGATATCGACCATCTGGGCAACCGCCGTGTACGCCGTGTCGGCGAACTTCTGCAGAACCAGTTCCGCATCGGCCTTGCCCGTATGGAACGCGTTGTAAAAGAACGTATGACCATTCAGGACGTTGACGTTATCACGCCGCAGGCGCTGATTAACATCCGCCCGGTAGTGGCAGCAATTAAAGAATTTTTCGGCAGCAGCCAGCTGTCCCAGTTTATGGACCAGAACAACCCGCTGGCAGAGCTGACCCACAAACGCCGTCTTTCCGCACTGGGACCCGGTGGTTTGAGCCGTGAACGTGCAGGCTACGAAGTCCGCGACGTACACCACTCCCACTATGGCCGTATGTGCCCGATTGAGACCCCTGAAGGCCCGAACATCGGCCTTATCGGTTCTCTCTCCACCTTTGCGGTTATTAACAAATACGGCTTTATGGAAACCCCGTACCGCCGCGTTGATAAGGAAAACCGCCGCGTAACCGATGAAATCGTTTACCTGACGGCTGATGAAGAAGATAATTACATTATTGCGCAGGCCAACGAACCGTTGAATGACGAAGGCTACTTTGAAGGCGAACGTGTAACCGCACGTTACCAGAACGAAGTACTTTCCCTGCCGCCTGACCAGGTGGACTTCATGGACGTTTCGCCTAAACAGGTTGTATCCATCGCTACCGCGCTGATTCCGTTCCTCGAAAACGACGACGCGAACCGCGCACTCATGGGTGCCAACATGCAGCGTCAGGCTGTGCCTTTGCTCTGCACTCAGGCTCCTATTATCGGTACCGGTATGGAATACAAAGTTGCCGTTGACTCCGGCGTCTGCATTCTGGCTAAAAATGCCGGTGTTGTAGAGCGCGTTACCGGCGATGAAATCATCGTCCGCACGGAAGACGGCAGCGTTGATAAATACAGCGTGCTGAAATTCAAACGCTCCAACCAGGGCACCTGCGTAAACCAGCGCCCGATTGTTTATAAAGGCGACAAGGTTGTTAAAGGCCAGGTTCTGGCTGACGGCCCTGCAACCGACCATGGCGAACTGGCACTCGGCTACAACGTAATCGTTGCCTATATGCCTTGGGAAGGCTACAACTACGAGGATGCTATCCTCCTCAGCGAAGATTTGGTAAAGGCTGATGTCTTTACTTCCATCCATATTGAAGAATACGACTGCGACGCACGCGATACCAAACTGGGCGAAGAAGAAATCACCCGCGATATCCCGAACGTATCCGACGATGCGCTGAAGGACCTTGACGAACGCGGCATTATCCGCATCGGTGCGGAAGTACGCCCGGGCGATATCCTCGTCGGCAAGGTAACTCCGAAAGGCGAAACCGAGCTTACCGCGGAAGAACGCCTGCTGCGCGCCATCTTCGGCGAAAAAGCACGCGAAGTACGCGACAGCTCCCTGCGCGTTCCGCACGGCGAAGCAGGTAAAATCGTCAGCGTTAAAGTGTTCACCCGCGAAAACGGCGACGAACTGCCGCCGGGAGTTAACCAGCAGGTACGCGTACACATTGCGCAGAAACGTAAAATTTCCGTCGGCGATAAAATGGCAGGCCGTCACGGCAACAAGGGCGTTATTTCCCGCATTATGCGCCGTGAAGATATGCCGTTCCTGCCGAGCGGCGAACCGGTACAGATTGTGCTGAACCCGTTGGGCGTACCTTCCCGTATGAATATCGGACAAATTCTGGAAAACCATCTGGGCTGGGCAGCACGCGCACTCGGCATGCAGATCGAAAACAACGCCGAAGGCCTTGTTGAACGCTTGACCGGCGTTGGCTACGATGTTGACAAATACGGTCTTCCGGAAACCGTGGAAATCGGCAAATTCGGTGATAAACCCATCAAAGCCGTACAGATTTCCGTACCGGTATTCGACGGCGCGCACGAAAAAGACATCAACGACGCGCTTGACCTTGCAGGCATCGACCGCAGCGCCAAAACCACGCTGTACGACGGCCGCACCGGCGAACCGTTCGATAACCCTGTTACCGTCGGCTTAACCTACATGCTCAAGCTGCATCACCTTGTTGACGATAAAATCCATGCCCGCAGCACCGGCCCGTACTCCCTCGTTACCCAGCAGCCGCTGGGCGGCAAGGCACAGTTCGGCGGCCAACGCTTCGGCGAGATGGAAGTTTGGGCGCTGGAAGCATACGGCGCAGCTTATACTTTGCAGGAAATCTTAACCGTAAAATCCGACGACGTTGTCGGCCGTGTTAAAACCTACGAAGCAATCGTTAAAGGCGAAAACGTTCCTGAACCTGGCGTTCCGGAATCCTTCAAGGTACTTATCAAAGAGCTTCAGTCCATTGGCCTTGATATCAAAGTACTTAACGAGGACGAGGAAGAAATTTCCCTGCGTGACACCGACGACGATATTAACGAAACCGCCCGCAGGCTTGACCTCGATATCGACGGCGCACTGCCCGCACCGCCCGATACGGATGTGCAGGATGACTACACCACCGATACCGACGAAAATGCTGCGGAAGACCCCGATTTTGATTTGATTGCCGATATCGGCAACATGAACATGGAAGCAAAAGATGCGGATGATGCCGCCAGTGAAGATATGGAATAGAAGGGAGCGATCGGTTCTTGTTAGACGTAAATAATTTTGAATCTATGCGTATCGGCCTGGCTTCACCGGAGCAAATCAGGGCTTGGTCCTATGGCGAAGTAAAAAAACCGGAAACCATCAATTACAGAACCTTAAAGCCGGAACGTGACGGCCTGTTCTGCGAAAGAATTTTCGGGCCTACCAAAGACTGGGAATGCCATTGCGGCAAATACAAAAGAATACGCTATAAAGGCATTGTGTGCGACAAGTGCGGCGTTGAAGTAACCCGCGCCAAAGTACGCCGCGAGCGTATGGGCCATATTGAACTGGCTGCGCCTGTATCCCATATCTGGTACTTTAAAGGCATCCCGAGCCGCATGGGGCTGATTCTCGATATCTCCCCGCGCTCCCTGGAAAAAGTTTTATACTTTGCCAACTACATTGTTTTGGACCCCGGCACCACGCCGCTTACCAAAAAACAGCTTTTAACCGAAAGCGAATACATTGAAGCCCGCGACAAATACGGCAATGCCTTCAAAGTAGGCATGGGCGCGCAGGCTATCAAAACCTTATTGCAGGAAATCGACCTGCCGTCACTTACGGCAGAGCTGCGCGCAGAACTGAAAGAAGTAAGCGGCCAGCGCAAAATCCGCGCTGTACGCCGTCTTGAAGTCTGCGAAGCATTCCTGAAATCCGGCAACAAGCCGGAATGGATGATTCTGGACGTTGTACCGGTTATCCCGCCGGAACTGCGCCCGATGGTACAGCTGGACGGCGGACGTTTTGCAACCTCCGACCTGAACGATTTGTACCGCCGCGTTATCAACCGCAACAACCGTTTAAAACGTTTGCTGGAGCTTAACGCGCCTGATATCATCGTCCGCAACGAAAAACGTATGCTGCAGGAAGCAGTTGACGCTCTTATCGACAACGGCCGCCGCGGCCGTCCGGTAACCGGCCCGGGCAACCGTCCGTTAAAATCCCTTTCCGATATGCTGAAAGGCAAACAGGGCCGTTTCCGACAGAACCTTCTGGGTAAACGTGTTGACTACTCCGGCCGTTCCGTTATCGTTGTAGGCCCTGAACTGAAAATGCACCAGTGCGGCCTGCCGAAGGAAATGGCACTGGAGCTGTTTAAACCTTTTGTAATGAAACGCCTTGTCCAGAGCGGCCAGGCAACCAATATCAAAAACGCTAAACGCATGGTGGAACGTGCCAACAACGTCGTTTGGGACGTGCTCGAAGAAGTTATTAAAGAGCATCCTGTATTCCTGAACCGTGCACCGACGCTGCACCGCCTTGGTATTCAGGCATTCGAGCCTATCCTTACCGAAGGCCGTGCCATCAAACTGCATCCGTTGGTATGTACCGCGTTCAACGCCGACTTCGACGGTGACCAAATGGCTGTGCATCTGCCGCTGTCCGCGGAAGCGCAGGCAGAAGCCAGAATTTTGATGCTTTCCGTTAACAACATCCTTGCTCCGAAAGACGGCAAACCTGTTGCCGTACCGACGCAGGATATGGTTTTGGGTTCCTACTACATCACCATGGTTAAGGAAGGCGCCAAAGGCGAAGGCATGCGTTTCAGCAGCGTTGAAGAAGCAATGCTGGCATACTTCCACAAGGTTATTGATTTGCAGGCACGCATTAAAGTTTATATCCCCAACAAGGATATTTACGGCGAGCCGAGCAACGAAGGTGTAAGCCTTGTAAGCACCACGCCGGGCAACATCATGTTCAATGAGGATTTGCCGAAGGAACTGCAATACTTCCATCAGGAAACCGAAAAGAACGCTGCCGGCGAAAATGTTAAAGTTTGGCATTTAAGCAAACTGATTAACAAAAAAGAACTGGGCAACCTCGTTGCCAAAGCGCATAAACTGTTCGGCAACCTGCGCACTGCCGAAATCCTTGATATCGTTAAAAAGAACGGTTATGACAACGCTTGCAAGGCAGGTATTTCCATCGCCGTATCCGATATCAAAATCCCGAGAGAAAAACAGCAGATTCTTGCTGACGCAGAAAAACAGATTGATAAAACCGAGCGCATGTTCCGCCGCGGCTTGATGAGCGAGGACGAACGTTACCGCAAGGTTATCGAAATCTGGAGCCAGGCAACCGACGACGTTACCGCCAAACTGATGAGCGCCACCATGGATAAATTCAATTCCCTGAACATGATGGCTGACTCCGGTGCCCGCGGCAACACCCAGCAGATCCGTCAGCTGGCAGGTATGCGCGGCTTGATGGCCGACCCGTCCGGCCGTATTATCGACCGTCCTATCAAAGCAAACTTCCGCGAAGGCTTAACCGTATTGGAATACTTCATTTCCACCCACGGTGCGCGCAAAGGTTTGGCTGATACCGCACTGCGTACCGCAGACTCCGGTTACCTTACCCGCCGCCTTGTAGACGTTGCTCAGGACGTTATCGTCCGCGAGGATGACTGCGACGTTGTAAGCTTTAACCTTGTTAAAGAACGCAGTCGCCTGTGCAAACAGACCCTCGGCGCAAGCCAGAACAAACTGCGTGAAACCGTTGTCGGCAGAAACCTTGCTGCAGGTGTGGCAAACCCTGTTACCGGCGATTTGATTGCCGAAGCGGATACCGTTATTACGGAAGATATTTACAACAAACTTATTGCAGGCCATGTGCTTGAAGTAACCCTGTATGCTACCGACGACATGGACGGCGAAGCAACCGAAACCGTGGCTATCAACATCAGCGATGAAGATGCCAACAAAGTGCTGAAGGATCACCTGATGCGCCACTTCAACGGTAAGGAAGTTGCCGAAGACGTTGTCAACGCAGCAGGCGAAGTGCTGGCGGCCGCTAAAGACACCTACACCGAAGAAATGATTGACGCAATCCTTGCAGACGGCACCGTCCGCGAGATGAAAGTGCGCAACAACGCTATCGAAGGCATCGAAATCGGCGCCATTACCGAAGGCAAGAACAAACAGACCGTCATCGAGTCCCTGCGTGACCGCATTGTTGGCCGTAACCTTGCCGAAGATATTCTGGACGAAAACGGCAACGTGCTGTACCATATCAACGATTATGTTACCGAAGATATGGCAGACAAAATCGCGTCCCTGCGCGAAACCGTTAAAATCCGCAGCGTGCTTAACTGCAAATCCAAAGTCGGCGTATGCCGCAAATGCTATGGCCGCAACCTTGCTACCGACAGAAATGTTGACGTCGGCGAAGCAGTCGGCACCATTGCAGCGCAGGCTATCGGCGAACCGGGCACGCAGCTTACCATGCGTACGTTCCACACCGGCGGCGTTGCCGGCGGCGACGATATCACCCAGGGTCTGCCGCGTGTTGAAGAACTGTTCGAAGCACGCAAACCGAAACACCCGGGCATTCTGGCAGAAGTCAGCGGCACCGTGCATATCGCCGAAGAAGGCGGCCAGCGTAAAATTACCATTACCGACAAAGACGGTATGGAAGAAGTTTACGCTATCCCGTACGGCGCTAAACTTGCCGTTACCGAAGGCCAGGAAATTGAAAAAGGCGACCGCCTGACCGAAGGCTCGCTGAACCCGCACGACATTATCCGCATCAGCGGCGTGCGCGCAACCCAGCGTTACCTTGTACAGCAGGTACTCGGCGTTTACAAATCTCAGGGCGTAGAAATTAACGACAAGCACATTGAAGTTATGGTACGCCA